>DATBBM010000123.1:0-22338 GCA_036270955.1 Casimicrobiaceae bacterium
TACAAGCTCGGCTGGATCGGCGAATCCGGCCTCCGGTGAGCCGCGGCCTGACGCCGCGGCCCGCCGCGCATGCGTCAGAGCCAATAGACGAGGATGAACAGCAGCAGCCAGACGACGTCGACGAAGTGCCAGTACCACGCCGCCGCCTCGAAGGCGAAATGATGCGACGCGTCGAAATGCCCGCGAAACGCGCGGGCGAGCATCACCGACAGCATCAGTGCGCCGATGGTCACGTGGAAACCGTGAAATCCGGTCAGCATGAAGAACGTCGATCCGTAGACCCCCGTCGACAGCTTCAGGTTTAGCGCGCTGTAGGCATGCGTGTACTCGTAGGCCTGCAAACCGAGGAAGGTGAAGCCGAGCACGATGGTGACGAACAGCCATGCCTTCAGCGCCCCGCGATGGCCGGCCTTCAGCGCATGATGCGCGATCGTCAGCGTTCCGCCCGAGCTCACAAGGATGATCGTGTTCAGCAGCGGGATGCCGATCGCCTCCATCGGCGTGAACGCGTCCTTCAGATAAGGACCGTTGGTCGGCCACGACGGGTTGAAATCCGGCCACAGCAGCTTCTGGTCCAGTCCGCCCAGCTCCGGCACCGACATGTTGCGCACATAGAACAGCGCGCCGAAGAAGGCGGCGAAGAACATCACCTCGGAAAAGATAAACCAGCTCATCCCCCATCGAAACGACAGATCGACCTTCGAGTTGTACAAGCGATGCTCGGACTCGTCGATCACGCGCCCGAACCAGCCGAACATCATCGTCAGCAGGACGAGGAACCCGGCAAGCACCAGCCATGGGCCGAAGGCGTACGAGTTGAACCACGACGCCGCGCCGAATCCCATCAGCAACAGCGCGCACGAGCCGGTGATCGGCCAGTACGACGGTTGCGGCACGAAATAATAGGGACCGGCGCCGGTTGGGTTTGTGCTCATCGGTTGTCCTTCACTTTTGCCTGTGTGATCTTTCGCCGCGGCTGGCGGCTGCTAGGAGTTGTTGCCTTCGACCTCGAAGAACGTATACGACAGCGTGATCGTGCCGACGTCGCGCGGCAGCGCGGGATCGACGACAAAGACGACCGGCATCTGCCGTTTTTCGTGCGGCGCGAACGACTGCCTCGCAAAACAGAAGCACTCGAGCTTTCTGAAATACGCTCCGGCGAGCTGCGGACCATAGCTCGGCACCGCCTGCCCGGTCAGCGGCCGGTCGGTGGTGTTCTCGACCTCGTAGACCACCTGGGTCACCGCGCCCGGATGCACATCGACGGCCGGAGTCAGCGGACGGAACGTCCATGGCAGCTTGCGCACATTGGCGTCGAATTCCATACGCACGGTGCGTGAGCTGTCGACCTGCGTATTCGTCACGCGGTCGGCGGTGCCGATGTCGCGCAGTCCGGTCGCCTTGCAGATCTGGTCGTAGAACGGAACCAGCGCGAAGCCGAACCCGAACATCAGCACCACGATTATCGAGAGTCTTGCGACCATCCTGCGGTTTGCGCTGGCGGGTCCATCCGGCGCTTCCGGGCGGCGAAAGACGCTCACTGCCGCTCCCGCCTGCCGACGTTGCCCCAGATCGAGACGCCCAGAAAACCGATTATGGCCAGACCGATGATGCCGATCGCGACCGCCGGCGCATCAGCGTATTGGGCAAGGATGATGCCGCAAAAGAACACCGCGGCAATCGACAGAAGGATCGTTGCCGTGCGCAGGTTCGCCGCGCGTCGCGGCACCGTTTTCGTGTCCGGTTGCATCGGCCTGCCCGCCTTGGCTCGTTACTTCACGACCGGCGGAGTTTCGAACGTGTGGTACGGTGCCGGCGAAGGCAGCGTCCACTCGAGCGTGTCGGCTCCGTCCCACGGGCGCGCCGGCGCCGGAGCACCGCTGCGGATCGTCTTCAGGACCGCAGCCAGCAGCAACAGCTGCGAGAGACCGAAGCCGAAGGCGCCGATCGAAGCGACCACGTTCCAGTCGGTGAACTGGGTCGCGTAATCCGGAACGCGGCGCGGCATGCCCGCGAGGCCCAGGAAATGCATCGGGAAGAACGTGATGTTGAAGAAGATGAACGACGTCCAGAAATGCCATTTGCCCAGCGTCTCGTCGTACATGCGGCCGGTCCATTTCGGCAGCCAGTAGTAGATCCCCGCAAAGAATGCAAACAGCGACCCGGCGACCAGCACGTAATGGAAGTGGGCCACGACGTAGTAGGTGTCGTGCAGGCTGATGTCGACCGGAACGATCGCCAGCACCAGACCGGTGAAGCCGCCCATCGTGAACAGGAAGATGAAGCCGATCGCGAACAGCATCGGCGTCTCGAACGTCATCGACCCCTTCCACATAGTCGCCAGCCAGTTGAAGACCTTGACTCCCGTCGGGACGGCAATGAGCATCGTCGCGTACATGAAGAAGAGCTGGCCCGCCGCCGGCATGCCGACGGTGAACATATGGTGTGCCCAGACGAGGAACGACAGGATCGCGATCGATGCGGTGGCGTAGACCATCGACGCGTAGCCGAACAGCGGTTTCCGCGAAAAAGCGGGGATGACGGTCGACACGATGCCGAACGCCGGCAGGATCATGATGTAGACCTCGGGGTGTCCGAAGAACCAGAACACGTGCTGGAACAGCACCGGGTCGCCGCCGCCGGCGGCATTGAAAAAACTGGTGCCGAAGTGGCGGTCGGTCAGCAGCATCGTTACCGAGCCGGCCAGCACCGGCATCACCGCGATCAGCAGGTAGGCGGTGATCAGCCAGGTCCAGACGAATAGCGGCATCTTCATCAGCGTCATGCCCGGCGCGCGCATGTTGAGGATCGTGGTGATGATGTTGATCGATCCCATGATCGACGACGCACCCATGATGTGCACGGCGAAAATAGTCATGTCCATGCCCATGCCGGCCTGCACCGACAGCGGCGGGTACAGCGTCCAACCGGCGCTCGGGGCGCCGCCCGGGGCCAGGAACGAGCCGAGCAGCAGCGCGCCGGCGAAAGGAAGCAGCCAGAAGCTCCAGTTGTTCAGGCGTCCGAATGCCATGTCGGGGGCGCCGATCATCATCGGCACCTGCCAGTTCGCGAAGCCGACTGCGGCCGGCATGATCGCGCCGAAGATCATGATCAGGCCGTGCACGGTGTTCAGCTGATTGAAGAACTCGGGCTCTACCAGCTGCAGCCCGGGCTGGAACAGCTCGGCCCGGATCGTGAGCGCCATGATGCCGCCCGCGATGAACATGATGAACGAGAACCACAGGTACAGGGTGCCTATGTCCTTGTGGTTGGTCGTCATTACCCAGCGCATGATCCCGCCGGGATGATGCGCGTGCTCGTGGTCGTGACCGGCGGCGTGATCGTGTGGAATGCTGCTCATCGCTTAGCTCCTGGATCGATCTCGGTATGCTTCGCTGTATCGCTTGGACGATGCGTCACTTGCCCGACGCCTTGGCGCTGGCGACCTCGGCCGGCTGAATCGCCTCGCCGGTATGATTGCCCCAGCTGTTGCGCTCGTAGGTCACGACCGACGCGATGTCGACGTCGGAGAGAGTTCCTTTCCAGGCCACCATCGCCGTCGGCTTGCCGTCCTTGGTCACGCCGTTCAGCACCGTCGAGATGTGGGCGAGCTTCGGACCGATCGCGACCTTCGAGCCGTCGAGAGGCGGGAAGGCCGGCGGCAGGCCCTTGCCGGTCGGCTGATGACAGGCGGCGCAGTTCGCCGTGTACACCTTCTCGCCGCGCGCGGTCAGATCCTTGATGTCCCAGGTCTTGTTGACGTCATCGGCGACGGCGAGTTTTTTCTTCTGGTCGCCGACCCAGGCGGCGTAGTCCTGTTCGGACTTCACCTCGACGACGATCGGCATGTAGCCGTGCTCCTTGCCGCAGATCTTCGCGCACTGGCCGCGATAAGTCCCCGGCGTGTCGAATTTCATCCAGTCGTCGCGCACGAATCCGGGAACCGCGTCCTGCTGGACGCCGGCTGCCGGCAGATACCACGCGTGGATCACATCGCTCGATGTGATCAGCAGCCGGATCTTCTTGTTCACCGGGACCACCAGCGGACGGTCGACTTCGAGCAGGTAGTGCTCGTTTTTCTTCTCGCGGTTGGCGATCTGCGCGTACGGCGTCGCCAGCTCGCTGAAATAGCCGAAGCCGTCGTTCAGGTAGTCGTAGTTCCACTTCCACTGCGAGCCGGTGATCTTGACGGTCAGATCGGCGGCGGACGCGTCCTTCATCGATAGCACGGTCTTGGTCGCCGGCCACGCCATCAGCACCAGAATGATGAACGGGATGATGGTCCAGATGATCTCGACCGTCGTGTTCTCGTGGAACTGCTCGGCGACGTGACCTTTCGACTTGCGGTGCGCATAGATCGAATAACCCATCGCGCCGAAGACGACGAAGAAGATGACAACGCAGATCCAGAAAATGATCGCGTGCAGCTCGAAAATCTCATGCGCGATCGGAGTCACCGGGGGCGGCAGATTCCACTCGCGGTCCGCCCATGCCGCGCCGGATCCCAGCGCCGTAATCAGTAATGCAGGAAGCAACCGCCCGATCCGCCACGCCGTCTTGATGCGATCCATGCTTTCCCCGAAAACGTCAACCATCCCCTACCCCTGTGCCGGCGGTCTGACCGCTGTTGCCAGCACCCGTCGCAGTTCGCGGCCAACTCTTATTCGCTCGCCGGCCGGCAATGCCTCGCCGAACGTCGTGCGCTGTCCCGCGTAGCGTAATGCCAGCGCCGGCGGACGGCCGAAACTCCGTTCTTCCAGCTCGACGCGCAGCCACTGCCGGTTGAATACGCGCTGCGTCCGGTCGCCGCCACGCTCGCTTTCGACGATCACACGGTCGCCGCATACCGTAATGCGCTCCCAGTCGGCAATCCGGCGCTCGAAGCGGTGAAATGCCCAGAACAGCACGCCCATCTCGATCGCCGAATACGGCAGCACCGGCCAGGCGCCTCGAACCGCGAACATCAGCGCGAAGCCGAACGAAAGCCCGCATAACGAAGCAAACAGCCACCATCGACCACGCGGCCCGATCGCATCGTGGCGCCGCGAGGTCAGCGAAAACTCGGCCTCTGCGCCCGGGCTTGCGGCAACCTGCGGCGAAACGCCCGCGCTACGCATCGAAAGACTGCTCTGCGCTCAAAAACCCGCGAATCTTAGCATGGCGCGCGTTAGCGAGGAAACCCGAATGACAGGGGCGCGCGCGAGCCCCGCCGCCGCGTCTACATCTCGGCCTTGCCGTTCCAGCTTGGCGTGCCGGCCTGGCTCCATGGCAGCGTCGCGAGTAGCGGCGCCGCGAGCCGGCGCTCGATAGTCGCGACGTTTTCGTCGAAATAAGGCAGCGTCGGCTCGATCGCGTTGGCGACCCAGCCGGCCAACGTCAGTCCGCGCGCTCGAATCGCGAGCGCGGAGAGGAGCGCATGATTGAGACAGCCCAGACGAATGCCGACGACGAGCAGGACCGGCAAGCCGACCGTCGACGCGATGTCGAGCATGTCGTATTTATCGTCCAGTGGTGAAAACGCGCCGCCGGCACCTTCGACGACAATACGATCTGCGGAGCGCGCGAGCTCGCGATAGGCAAAGGCGATCCGGCCGAGCTCGATTTTTACGCCGGCTTGGGCGGCGGCGAGATGTGGTGCGATCGCCGGAGCGAATGCGTACGGATTGCGTGTGCCAAGCGGGGCTTGGACATTGCCGGCCGCCTCGAGCGCTGCGACGTCTTCGTTGCGCCCCGAATCGAGGTCGATCCCGCTGGCGACGGGCTTCATGCCTACGGCGCGCAAGCCTCGCGCGACATGAGCGCGCAGCAGCGCGCATGCCGTCATCGTCTTGCCGACGCCGGTATCGGTTCCGATGACGAAAATGCCGCTGCTCATCCGGTCTCTGCCGTCCGGCATGCGTCGCAACGACGCCGCGGTCACCGGCGCTCGCCCGGGCCGCGATCGAAGCGCACGATCGCACGCCCATCGTCGACGACGCGGGGCTCGGGCTTCCACGCATGTCCATAAATGACCTCAAAGCTTGCCGGCAAGCGCCCATCGCGGCGAAAGTCCTCCAGCGCTGCCAGCATTCGTTGCCAACGCTGCCGCCCGGTCAGGCCGCGCCTGCGGTCGGCGCGCGCATTCTGCGCGCCGATGGCTTTGAGATCGCGCATCAGCGCGCCGGCATCGGCATAGGTCATGGTGATCGTCTCCATGTCCATCACCGGGTCGGCGAATCCGGCCTGCACCAGCATGTCGCCGATGTCGTGCATGTCGAGAAAGCGGTTGACGTGCGCGCTCGCATCGGCCGCGGCGAATGCGCGTCGTAGTTCGCGCAGCGTGTCGGGACCGAACGTCGTGAACGTCAAGAGCCCGCCGACCCTGAGGACGCGATGGCATTCGGCGAGTGCCTGCGGCAACTCGTCGACCCATTGCAAGGTCAGGTTGCTCCAGACCAGATCGACGCTGCGCGCGGCGAGCGGCAGCCGGCAGACATCGGCGCAGACCAGCGCAGGGCCTTCGCGGCCCGCCGCCGCGAACGCACCGAGCCATCGTCCGACGAGGGGTCGCATTCCCACCCGCGCCGTGAGCTGGCGGCGCCGCGCGGCTTGCAGCATCGGGTAAGCCACGTCGAGACCGACCAGCCGCGCGCGCGGATAGCGGGCGTGCAATTCGCCCAGCGCTTCGCCGGTGCCGCAGCCCGCATCGAGGATCGCCGCAGGATCCAGCCGCACGATACCCAGACGCTCGGCCATGCGCTGTCCGACTTCGCGCTGCAGCACCGCCGCGCCGTCGTAAGTGCCGGCGGCACGCTCGAATGCCCGCCGCACGCTGGCGCGATCGAGGCCAGCACCGTCGGGCTTTCGATCATCGGCCATCGCAAAACGCCTCCGACGCTGCAAAAAACGCCTCGGGATGCGACAGGAAAGGCGCGTGCGCTGCCCCGGCGATCGACGCAAGGCGGCCCGCCGGCAGTGCCGCGGCGAGCCATGCCCCCGCGGCCGCCGGGACCAGCGTGTCGCGCTCGCCCGCGATGACCAGCACCGGCAGTGTAATCGCCCCGACCCGGGCGCGAAGATCGATCGCAGCCAGCGCATCGAGCGCGTCGTCGAGGCTTTGCCGCGACGGCTCGCCGCGCGCGAACAGCTGCGTCCGCATGGCTCCGAGGATCTCGCGCGCATGCTCGCTGCCCTGCACCTGGAGCGTCACGAAGCGTTGCAGCGTCAACCGGTACGATGCGGCGAGCTCGTCGCCGAAGCGCCGCAACGTCTCCGCGCCGATCGCGTGCGGCCAGTCGTCGCGCGCGACAAAGGACGGGGTCGTGCAGACCAGGATCAGCTTCGCCACTGCATCGGGCCGATCGAGGGCCCATTGCAGCGCGACGGCGCCGCCGAGCGACCAGCCGAGTACCGTCGGCGCCTCGGGCAGCGATGCGAAATGCTCGGCCACCATCCCGGCGATCCCGGCCAGCGTAGTCGGCGCCATCGGGGGGCTGCGGCCGTGCCCGGGCAGGTCGACCAGATGCACGCGAAAGCGCGACGCGAGCTTCGGCAGCGCGGGCATCCACAGCCCCGAGTGCATCGCCCAACCGTGCAGAACGACCAGCGGCGGGCCGCTGCCGGTCGACTCGACGTGAAGGCTCATTGCGTAGCGCCGTGCTGCGAGTCGGCGCCGATCTCGGTAAGCGCGGCGACCAGCCGGTCGACGTCGGCATCGGAATGCGCGGCCGACAGCGTGATGCGCAGCCGCGACGAGCCCGACGGCACCGTCGGCGGACGGATCGCCGGCACCCAGATACCGCGCTCCCATAGCGCCTCGCTGACGGCTATCGTGTCGCCGGCATCGCCGATGATCAACGGCTGGATCGGCGTGGTCGATGGCAGCAGCGGCCAGCGCAAGGTCGACGACAGGCGGCGCCATCGCGAAATCAACGCGTACAGGCGATCGCGGCGCGCGCTGTCGCTGCGCATCAGCGCGAGGCTTGCCGCCAGTGCGCCGGCCAGCAGCGGGGGCGGCGCGGTCGTATAGATATAGCTGCGCGCCGTCTGCAGCAGCGTTTCCACCACCGCCGGGTGCGCGGCGACAAACGCGCCGGCCACACCCGCGGCTTTTCCCAGCGTTCCCATATAGACAATGCGCTCTGAGGCGAGCCCGAAGTGCGCCAGGGTTCCGCGTCCGGCGTCGCGGCCTTCGCCGAGCAGGCCGAAGCCGTGCGCATCGTCGACGACCAGCCAGGCATCGTGCGCGTCGGCGAGCTCGAGCAGCTGCGGCAGCGGGGCCAGGTCGCCGTCCATGCTGAATACCGCATCGGTACAGATCATCTTCCGCGGCGCCCGGTTCGCCGCGAGCCGCCTCGCGAGCTCCCCGACGTTCGCGTGCGGGTAGCGGATGAATTGCGCGCGCGACAAAAGCGCCGCGTCGTTCAGGCACGCATGGTTCAGCCGGTCGCCGAATACGGCGTCCTGGCGACCGACCAGCGCCGTGACCACGCCCAGGTTCGCCATGTAACCGGTCGAGAACAGCAGGGCACGCGCGTTCGCGCAGGGGGCGACCCAGGCGGCTAGCTCGCGCTCGAGGGCGTCGTGCGGCTGGAAGTGTCCGGAGACCAGATGCGAGGCGCCGGCGCCGACCCCGTAGCGAGCGGCGCCTTGCTGGGCCGCGGCCACGACGCGCGGGTCGCCGGCGAGGCCCAGATAGTCGTTGCTGCCGAAATGCAGCACCTGCCGCCCATCGGCGATGAGGTGCGCGCCTTGGGCCGAACCGACGACCCGTCGGCGGCGCGACAGCTGCCGTCCGGCGCGCCGTTCAAGCGCGGTGTCGAGCTCCGCGATCAGGCGCGACATCGTGTTGGGTCGGGCCGAAAGCCCGCTCGCGGCCGCTGCGCCGGCGCTAATGCGTGTCGCCGCCGGCGTGCAGCCCGAGGCGCCCGAACAGGTCCTGATCGGCGGCGACGTCGGGATTGCCGGTGGTCAACAGCTTCTCGCCATAGAAGATCGAGTTCGCGCCGGCGTGGAAGCACAGCGCCTGGATGCCGTCGCCCATCTGTTGGCGCCCGGCCGAAAGGCGCACCATGGCGCGCGGCATCGTGATGCGCGCGGCGGCGATCGTGCGCACGAATTCGAATGGATCGATCGCTTCGCCGCCGTACAGCGGCGTCCCTTCGACCTGAACCAGGTTGTTGATCGGCACCGACTCCGGATACGGATCGAGATTGGCGAGCTGCGCGATCAACCCGGCGCGCTGGGCGCGCGATTCGCCCATGCCGACGATCCCGCCGCAACAGACGCGCACGCCTGCCGCGCGGACGCGCTCGAGCGTGTCGAGCCGGTCGCGATACTCCCGCGTGGAGATGATCTCCCCGTAGAAGTCGGGCGCAGTATCGAGATTGTGATTGTAGTAATCGAGGCCGGCGTCTTTAAGCCGCTCGGCCTGGCCGTCCTTCAGCATGCCGAGCGTCGCGCAAGTCTCCAGCCCCAGTGCCTTGACCTCGCGCACCATCGCCAGCACCGGCTCCAGATCGCGATCTTTCGGGCCCCGCCATGCCGCGCCCATGCAGAAGCGTGACGCGCCGGAAGCCTTGGCGGCTGCCGCCGCGGCGGCGACTTCGGGCAGCGAAAGCATCGCCTGGTTGTCGACGCCGGTGTGATAGCGCGCCGCCTGCGGGCAGTAAGCGCAGTCCTCCGGGCATCCGCCGGTCTTGATCGACAGCAGCGTCGAAAGCTGCACGGCGTTCGGATCGTGGTGCGCGCGATGCGTCTGGTGCGCGCGATGCAACAGGTCGTTCATCGGCAGCGCGAGCAGCGCCGCGACAGCATCGACCGTCCACCGCGGGCGGGGCTCGTCACGCGTAGCGCGATCGACTATCGGGACTGCCTGCATCGTGCGGTCGGCTGGTTACAATGGATCCCCAGTGTCCGGGAGGGTCATCGGGTTGTCAAATTTTCTGGCCGGCGCATTTGACCGCGCCCTGGGGCGCGTGCGGCGAGGGGCGCTGGGCGCGGCGCGGCGCGCGTTGCCGCAGCGCTGCGAGCTTTGCGCCGCGTCCTCGGGAAACGATCTGATATGCCAGGCGTGCGAGCGCGATCTGCCGCGGATCGGACCGGCATGCCCGGTGTGCGCCTTGCCGACGCCGGGGGGCGAAGTCTGCGGAAGCTGCCTCGTCCATCCTCCGGCGTTCGACGCGACGATCGCCCCCTTTGCGTACGCTTTTCCGATCGACCGGTTGATACACGCGTTCAAGTACCAGGGCCGCCTCGCGCTGGCCGAGTGGTCGGCCGGCGCGGTCCTGACCGAGCGACTGCGGCTAAACCGGGCCGATCCCGATCGGCTGGTCGCCTTGCCGCTGTCGGTCGAGCGTCAGCGCGAGCGCGGCTACAACCAGGCGGCGGAAATAGCGCGCATTGCGGCTGCGCGCTGCGGCGTTCCGTTGTTGTCGGCGGGCGTGCGGCGCGTCCGGGCCACACCGCCGCAGGCGGTGCTTCCGTGGGCCGCGCGCGAGCGCAATGTGCGTGGCGCGTTTGCATGCGATGTCGACCTCGGCGGCTTGCGAATCGCGATCATCGACGACGTGATGACGACCGGCGCTTCACTGTCGGAGCTCGCGGGGACACTGCGGGCCGCCGGTGCGGCCGGCGTGGAGAACTGGATCGTCGCGCGGACGCTGCCGCCGACTCACTGAAGTCGGCGAGCCGCGCCATCATGATCGCCATCGTCCTCGTCCATCCGGAAATTCCGCCCAATACCGGCAACGTCATCCGGCTTGCCGCCAACGCCGGCGCCGAGCTGCATCTGGTCGAACCGCTGGGCTTCCGTCTTGACGATCGCGAATTGAAGCGCGCCGGCCTCGATTACCACGAGTACACGCGCCTGGTGGTCCATCGCGACTGGGCGGCATGCCGCAACGCACTCGCCGGACGCCGCCGCTACGCGTTGTCCACGCGTGCCGCGACGTCGCTATTCAGCTGCCGGCTTTCGGCGGACGACGTTTTCGTGTTCGGCTGCGAGACCGGCGGCCTGCCCGACGCCGTGCTCGACGAATTCGCGGCGCGAGCACGGCTGCGCATTCCGATGCGGCCGGCGGTCCGCAGCCTGAACCTTTCCAACGCCGTCGCGATCACCGTTTACGAGGCATGGCGGCAAGCGGGATTCGTCGGGGCAGCCGACGGCGATCGATAGCTCGAAGCTGCCCGCGAAGAGGCCGCGTTCGACCCCCGCTGTACCGCTTCGACCAGCTTCGAGCTAGAACTCGGGCCCCGGCTCGCGCGCGAGGAGCGCCTCGACTGCACGTCTCGGTGGCAGGTCCTCGTACAGCACCCGATGTACGGCCTCGCAAATCGGCATGTCGACGCGCAGCGCCGCGGCCAGCGTATGCACGGCCCGAGCGGCGGGGACGCCCTCGGTGACATGACCCAGGCCCGCCATGATCGCGGCGAGCGCTTCGCCGCGCCCCAGTCCGAGGCCGACGCGCCGGTTTCGCGACAGGTCGCCGGTACAGGTCAGCACCAGGTCGCCCAGGCCGGAAAGTCCGGTCAGCGTCTCGCGCCTGCCTCCCAGCGCGACCGCAAGCCTGGCCGTTTCGGCCAAACCGCGCGTGATCAGCGCGGCGCGCGCATTGTTGCCGAAGCCCAGGCCGTCGCTCGCGCCGGCGGCGATCGCCAGCACGTTTTTCACCGCGCCGCCGACTTCGGTGCCGGTCAGATCGTCGCTGACATAGGCGCGCAATGTGTCGCCGCGCAGCCGCTGGGCGATCGATTGCGCCAGATCGGGGTCGGTGGCCGCAACGCTGATGGCCGTCGGCAGCCCGCGCGCGACTTCCTCGGCAAAGCTCGGACCCGAGATCACTGCGACGGGCGCCGGCCACACCGGCGCGATGACGCGATGCGCCAGCGCAACGCCGGGCGGCTGGTGCGCGGCGACAAAGCCTTTGCCCAGCCATGCGAGCGGCGCCTTCGTTTGCGTGTGCAGGGCCTGCACGATGCCGGTCAACGCGCCGATCGGCGTGGCCACGATGATCAGCGAAGCGCCGGCAACCGCGGCCGACAGTTCGGACTCGACGTCGATCTCGCCTGGAATGGCGATGCCGGGCAGGTAACGCGAATTCTCGCGCGAGAGCGCGATCGACCGCGCGGCGGCGGGATCGCGCGCCCAGAGACGCAACGAGGGCGGTGCAGCGACGCCGGCAAGATGCACTGCCAGCGCCGTTCCCCAGGCCCCGGCGCCGACGATCGCAACGGTGTCGCTCATCGGGACGACGGCGCGACGTTGCTACAGGCCCCAGACCTGGGCGATGCGGATGTAGCCCTGCTGTCCGTCGCGATGACGCACCTTCGCCCACCCCGGCGTGTCGTTGACCTGGGCAGGGTCGACGAGCTCGAGCACGACATTCTGCTCGGCCTTGAATACCAGCGGCGCGTTGCCTTCGGGGGCGGCGAGCACATCGGCAAGCGGGACGCGCACGATCAAGGTCCGCCGCTCCGAGACGGCCTTCCGTTCGATCCATGCGACGGTGCCACTGGCATCGCGGATCTTGAGCCAGCCCTCGACGCCGACGATGATTTCGAACGGCGTGTCGCGGCCGATGACGAAAAGCGGCCTGGCCTTGAGCGACGGCGCGTCATAGAGCACTGCCGCTTCGCTCGCCGACTGGAATTCCGCCGCCGCCGCACCGCCGCTGAGCGCGATCGCCGCGACCAGCAGCCAGCTAGCGTGTCTCATCGCCCGCTAGTTCGTCGCGGGCACCGCGGGCGCCTGCTGTTGCATGCTGGCGATCTGCTGCTGGTACAACGCTTCGAAATTGATCGGGTCCAGGTGCACCGGCGGAAAGCCGGCGCGTGAAACCGCATCGGCGATCGTCTCGCGAATATAGGGAAACAGCACGGTCGGGCAATGAATGCCCATCAACGGTTGAATATCGGAAAGTGGCACGCCAACGATGCGGAAGATGCCCGCCTGCGCGGCTTCGACCAGGAACAGCGTCTTGTCCGCTGTCTTGGCGGTCACTGTAATCGTCAGCACGCATTCGTAGACGTTTTCCTCGATTTGCTCGCCCCGCGTGCGCAGCCCCACCTCGACCTGCGGTGCATCGGATGTGGTGAACGACTGCGGTGCCCCCGGATTCTCGAGCGAAAGATCCTTGACGTAAATCTTCTCGATCGACAACGACGGCGTCGGTTGAGCTTGGGTGTCGGCCATGCGATTTCCCCGGCGGTAAACGGATTATTATAGCGTACGGCCGGTTGCCGCGTCCGCGTCCGCGGCGAGCAGCGGGAGCAGCTCGCCCACGCGGTCGAGCACCACCAGGTCGTCGTATCCGCCGACATGCCGCTCGCCGATGTAGATCTGCGGCACCGTGCGCCGGCCCGTCCGTTCGATCATTTCTCCGCGTCGCGCCGGCTCGAGGTCGACGCGAATCTTGGCGATGTCGGTGATACCCCGTGCGCGAAGCAGGCGCTCGGCTAGGGTGCAGAATGGGCAGCTGGCGGTCGAGTACATCATGACGTCAGCCATCAGCCTTTCTCCAGCGGCAGCCCTGCTTCCGCCCAGGCGCGCAAGCCGCCGCGCAACGCGTAGATCTCCTTGAACCCGAGCTTGGCCAACGCCCCTGCGGCGCTCCGGCTGCGATTGCCTCGGCCGCAATAAGCGATCAGCGGCCGAGAGGTGAACTTGCCGAGCTCCTTTCCCCTGCTGGCAAGCTGCGACAACGGGATGTGCATCGCGTTGGGGACGCGGCCACCTTCGTACTCCTTGGCCTCGCGCAAGTCGAGAATCAGCGCGTCCTTGCGATTGATCAGCTGTGTCGCCTGAACCGCGCCGATTTCGCGCATCGTCGACAGCGGCCTGCCGATCAGCGGCCACGCGAGCATCGCTCCGGAGACGAGCATGACCAGGACGAGCGGCCAGTTGTTCTGCAGGAATTGAATCGTCGGCACGGGTGTCGGCGGCGGCGCGCGGCCGAATCGAAGGTATAAAGTAAAATGATAACGTAAACCCTCTGACCCCGAGTGCGATCGCGAATTCCCCGATGATCCAGCATCCCGCCGCCGCGGCAGCGGTCATTCCCGTCGTGCTGCTGATTCTTGACGGCGTCGGATGCCGCGACGACGCGCCTGACAACGCGATCAGCCGTGCCGCCAAGCCCCATTGGGATCGGCTGTGGCGCTCCTTCGCGCACACCACGATCGATGCTTCCGAGCTCGCGGTCGGGCTTCCGCGCGGCCAGATGGGCAATTCCGAAGTCGGCCATCTGAACATCGGCGCCGGCCGGGTCGTCTACCAGGAATTCACGCGCATCGACCATGCGATCGAGACCGGGGAATTCGTGCGCAATCCGGCGCTGGTCCAGGCGGTGGCGACCGCGCGAAACAACCGCTCGACGCTGCACGTTCTGGGCCTGGTTTCACCCGGCGGGGTACACAGCCACGAACGGCAGATAGCGGCGATGGTCGCGATGGCGGCAGACGGCGGCGCGCCGCGCGTCGCGGTGCACGCTTTTCTCGACGGACGCGATACGCCGCCGCGAAGCGCGGGCGCCTCGCTGCAATACATGACCGCTGCGTGCGCCGGCCGTCCCGGATGCCTTGTCGCCGACATCGTCGGTCGGTACTACGCGATGGATCGCGATCAACGCTGGGAGCGCATCGAAGCCGCGTATCGATTGATCGTCGACGCGGAGGCGCAGTATTCTGCGCCCGACGCCGAGGCGGCGTTGGCAGCCGCCTATGCGCGCGGAGAGAACGACGAGTTCGTCAAGCCGACCAAGATCGGGAACGGCGCGCGCATCGAGGATGGCGACGTCGTCGTATTCATGAATTTCCGGGCCGATCGCGCCCGGCAGATGACCCGTGCGCTGACCGACGCTTCGTTCACCGGCTTCAGGCGCACGCGCGTCCCGAGGCTTGGCGCATTTGTCACGTTGACGAGTTACGGCGACGAGTTCGCGGCGCTGCCGGTTGCCTTCGCGCCGCAGACGATCACCCACAGCTTTGGCGCGATCGTCGCCGAACGCGGCTTGCGTCAGTTACGCATCGCGGAGACCGAGAAATACGCCCACGTCACCTACTTTTTCAACGGCGGCGTCGAAACCCCGTATCCAGGCGAGGACCGCATCATGGTGCCGTCGCCGAAGGTCGCGACCTACGACCTGAAGCCCGAGATGAGCGCGTTCGAAGTCACCGACCAGCTGGTCGCCGCGATCGAGTCGCGCCGTTACGATGCGATCGTCTGCAACTACGCCAATGGCGACATGGTCGGCCATACCGGCAAGCTCGAGGCCGCGACGCGGGCGATCGAGGTGCTCGACGCCTGCGTCGGCCGGGTGGTCGCTGCGCAGCGCGCACGCGGCGG
Source organism: Casimicrobiaceae bacterium (assembly GCA_036270955.1). Taxonomy (GTDB): domain Bacteria; phylum Pseudomonadota; class Gammaproteobacteria; order Burkholderiales; family Casimicrobiaceae; genus PALSA-1003. Next base: position 15,323 of record DATBBM010000123.1, read on the forward strand.
CGAGGTTCTGGTCACCGCCGATCACGGCAACGCGGAAAAGATGCACGACGATGCGACAGGGCAGCCGCACACCGCGCACACGCTCAACCTCGTGCCCTGCCTGTACGTCGGACGCCCGGCAACGGCGCGCGGCCCTGGCGCGCTGCAGGACATCGCGCCGACCTTGCTGGCCATGATGGGCCTGCCGCAGCCCGCGGAAATGACCGGGCACGCGTTGTTCGACATCGCCCGCTAGGTCCGCGCGCCGGACGGCGCCGCGGGTGTAATCGAGCTTTTTGCTTCCCGAACAGGCCCTTCGGACGTCGCCCGCGTGTTGTTCACTACCGTGCGTTGCCGGGAGGGGAACTTGGCGGCCGCGCGGTAGTCCACGTAGCTCGCGGAGGAATATGCTGGTCGGGCTGATCGGCGAGCCCGGAGTCCGACCGGCGTCGATGCTGGCGCCCGGGAAACGGGCGTATACTTTGACGCGAGAATCCAGGGAGTAGCGGTCGGTCCGGCTTGGTGGATCGCGCGTTAATCCGGCAATGATTGCGCAGCAACCCGGCGGCAAGAGGACCGAGTCCGGGGAAGCGAGCGCAGCGACTTTAGACCATCGGGCCGCCGAAGACCGGCACACCGAGCGGTTGCGCGCAATGCGCGTGATCGCGACACGACGAGGCAAACATGGGTAATGGCTGGAAAAAGGCGGGGCTGATCGCTATCGGTGCGGTGTTGGGGCTGCTGCTCAGCCTCAACTTCTCGGCATTGGCCGAGCGCGAGGCAAAACTTCCGATCCCGTACGAGGATCTGCAGCTCTTCTCGGCCGTGTTCGGCCGCATCAAGAGCGACTATGTCGAGGTCGTGCCCGACGACAAGCTGATCCGCGAAGCGATCAACGGCATGGTCCACGGGCTCGACCCGCACTCCGATTTCCTCGATGCCGACGCATTCAAGGAACTCCAGATCAACACCCAGGGCAAGTTCGGCGGCCTCGGAATAGAAGTCGGCGCCGAAGACGGACTGATCAAGGTGATATCGCCTATTGAGGACACGCCGGCCTTCCGCGCCGGGATCAAGTCGGGGGACCTGATCGTCAAGATCGACGACCTTTCGACGCGCGGCCTGCCGCTGTCGAAGGCGGTCGAGAAAATGCGCGGCAAGCCGGGCACGTCGATCGTGCTGACGATCGCGCGCAAGGACGCCGAGACTCCGCTGACATTCACGTTGTTGCGCGAGGTCATCAATTTCCGCAGCGTTCGCGCCAAGATGATCGAGCCCGGCTACGGCTACATCCGCGTCGTCCAGTTCCAGGAGCACACCGGCGAGGACGTCGCCAAATCGATCCGGGACCTGTACAAGCAGGGTGAGCTCACCGGCCTCGTCCTCGATCTGCGCAGCGACCCGGGCGGCCTGCTGAATGTTTCGGTCGGCGTCGCGTCGGCGTTCCTGCCCGCGGATTCGCTGGTCGTATACACCGACGGCCGCACCTCCGACGCGCGCATGCGCCTGTCGTCGACCAAGGGTGACTATCTGCGCGGACGCAGCGACGACTATTTGAAAGACCTGCCGGCGGCGGTGAAGCGCGTGCCGATGGTCGTGCTGGTCGACGGCGGTACCGCATCCGCGTCCGAAATCGTCGCCGGGGCCTTGCAGGATCACAAGCGCGCCGTGGTGATGGGCACGCAGACCTTCGGCAAGGGGTCGGTGCAGACGATTCTTCCGCTTGGTCCGAACGCAGGGCTGAAGCTGACGACGGCGCGCTACTACACGCCGAGCGGCCGCTCGATCCAGGCAAAGGGCATCGAGCCCGACATCGCGGTCGATGACGGGCGCGACTACCGGTTGCGCGAGGCCAATCTCGATCATCATCTGCTCGACGGCAATACGCCGATCGCGAGCTCCGATGGCGCCGCGACGCTTTCGATCAAGACGCCGGTCGAAAAGACGCAGGAAGGGAAGAAGGCGGACGCGGCGCAGCCGCGTCTGGAATTCGGATCGGCCGATGACTTTCAGCTCAAGCAGGCGCTCAACCGCCTGAAGGGCCTTCCGGTCATCGCATCGACCAAGGCGGTCGCCGCGGTAACGCCGCAGTAAGCAACGAGGTCTTTGGCAGCGCAAAACGCCCGGCTCGCCCGGGCGTTTTTGCTGGCGAACGGCCTGGCAACGGAAAACGACGATGGACGACGCCCAGCTGCTGCGCTACAGCCGGCATGTGCTGCTGCCCGAGCTGGGCGTCGATGCGCAGCAGCGCTTTGCCGACGCGCATGCGCTGATCGTCGGCGTCGGCGGCCTGGGCAACCCGGCCGCGCAGTTTCTCGCCGCGGCGGGCGTCGGGACGCTGACCCTGGTCGACGCCGATCAGGTCGATCTGACCAATCTGCAGCGCCAGATCCTGTTCGGCACCGCCGACGTCGGCCGACCCAAGGTCGACGCTGCCGGTGCGCGCATCGCCGCCGTCAATCCGGAAGTGCGAGTCGAGCGCGTCGCCAAGCGCGTCGGCCTGGAGGAGCTCGCGCCGCTCGCGGCTGCGGCGGATATCGTTCTCGACTGCTCCGACAACTTCGCCACGCGCCATGCGATCAACCGCGCCTGCGTTGCCGCGAAAAAGCCGCTGGTCTCCGGCGCGGCGATACGTTTCGATGGACAGATCGCGGTATTCGACGCGCGCGACCGGACACAACCCTGCTATCACTGCCTGTTCGGCGAGGGCAGCGACTTCGAGGAGACGCGCTGCGCGGTCATGGGCGTGTTCGCCCCGCTGGTCGGCATCGTTGGCGCGACGCAGGCTGCCGAGGCGCTGAAGCTGGTCGCCCCGGCGGGCCGCTCGCTTGCCGGGCGCCTGCTGCTCGTCGATGCGCTGTCGATGGAGTGGCGCGAAGTCCGGGTGCTGAAGGATCCGGCGTGTCCGGTGTGCGGGACCCCCGCGCAATGAGGGGCGTTGTGTCGCCGCGCGTAACCGTCAGCGGTGCGGTGGCGCGACTCGCCGCCCTGGGGATCGCGTGCTGGCTGTGCGCCGCGGCCGCCGCGCAAACCGCACCGACCGCCGCAGAATGGCAGGCGATCCAGCAAGTCATCGCGGCACAGCGGGCGGCGATCATCGCCGGCGAGGCGGACAAGGCGTTCAGCTATGCCTCGCCCGGCATCCAGCAGCAGTTCGGCGACGCCGCCACCTTCCTCGCGATGGTCGATGCGGCTTATGCTGCGCTCGAGTCGGCGCGCTACGTGGAATTCCTGGAAGGCGCCGTTATCGATGGCGTAATCGTGCAGCCGCTGCGCCTGATCGACGCCGACAACACCGTGCGCGTCGCCTTGTATACGATGGAAAGACAGGCCAACGGCGAATGGCGGATCTCCAGCTGCCGGATCGCACCGTCGACGGTGCGCGCAGCGTAGTACGCGGCCTTGCGCTTCGAGCTTTAAGCGAACAGATATTTGCGCTGCGCGTCCCAGCCGTCCTGCGGCAGGCGCTTGAATCCCGATTTGGCGAACAGCGTCCAGCGTCCGACGACAAACGCCAGAAGAACGTTCGCATCGGCGACCGGATCGCCCGCCCACGCGCCGCCCGCCTGCGCGATCTTCAGCGACTGCCGCAGCGCGGCCTCGATCCGGTCGTACAGCTGGTTCATGCGCGCCTGCAGGCGCTCATCCTCGTTGACCAGCGCATCGCCGATCAGCACGCGCGTCATGCCGGGGTTCTTTTCGGCGAAACCGAGCAGCATGACGACCATCTGCGTCGCCTGCTCGACGCCGTCGGTCGACTCGGTGGTAATGCGATTGACCAGCGAGAACAGCGTTGTTTCGATGAACTCGATCAGCCCCTCGAACATCTGGGCCTTGCTGGCGAAATGGCGATACAGCGCGGCCTCGGAGACATCGAGGCGGCTCGCCAGCGCGGCGGTCGTCACCTTCTCGCCTTTCGGCGTCTCCAGCATGGCGGCCAGCGTCTGCAGGATCTGCAGCCGCCGCTCCCCCGGTTTGCTCGCCATACTCCCGCTCCCTGATCAAATCAGCGGCATCTGAGCGTGCCGCCCGATGCTGCCGAATCGCGACTTCAGCTTCGCCACGACCGATCGCCGCCTGCGCGGATCGCTTAGTCCGCGCTTATCATCGTCCCGACGCCCTCGTTGGTCAGCACTTCCAACAGCAACGCGTGCTCGACGCGGCCGTCGATGATGTGCGAGCTCTTGACGCCGTTCTTCACTGCGTCCAGCGCCGATCCTATCTTGGGCAGCATGCCACCGTGGATCGTGCCATCGGCGAACAGCGCCTCTATCTCGCTGGCGGAAAGGCCGGTCAGAAGATTGCCGTGCTTGTCGAGCACGCCGGCGGTGTTGGTCATCAGCACCAGCTTCTCGGCATTCAGCGTCTCGGCGAGCTTGCCGGCGACGAGGTCGGCATTGATGTTGTACGCCTCGCCTTCGTAACCGACGCCAATCGGCGCGATCACCGGGATGAAGTCGCGCGAGTCGAGCAGGTTTATGAGCTCCGGATCGATCTTCTCGATTTCACCCACCAGCCCGATGTCGACCAATTCCCCATGGTTGGTTTCGCTCTTCAGCAGCAGCTTGCGGGCGTGAATGAACGCTCCGTCCTGGCCGGTCAGGCCGACCGCGCGTCCGCCGTGCTGGTTGATCAGCCCGACGATCTCCTGGTTGAGCTCGCCCAGGACCATCTCGACGACGTTCATCACCTTGTCGTCGGTAACGCGCATGCCCTGGCGGAACTCGCTGTGGATGCCCATCGTCTTCAACAGGTCGCCGATCTGCGGGCCCCCGCCGTGCACGATCACCGGATTCATGCCAACCAGCTTCAGCATCACGACGTCGCGCGCGAATCCGGCCTTGAGCTGGGGTTCCGTCATCGCATTGCCCCCGTACTTGATTACGATGGCCTTGTCGTGAAAACGCTGGATGTAAGGCAACGCCTCCGCCAGGATTTGGGCTTTGAGGGCGGACGAGCCGACCTCGATCGAGACGGATTTCATCGGACGCTTGGGGGTTGCGGCGATTGTACTTGAAGGCGCCGGAATAGAATACGAGCGCCGCTGTGCCAACGAGTAAGCCCTAACTGGCGAGACGTTGTCCGCGTTTGTATCGAACAAGGCATTTTGTTATCTTGGCTCCATGCCGAGCCCGCTGCCGGACCCAGTCGACCTCGGTCTTGTCCACCGCGCGCTGGTCACAAAGCTCCGCCACCACGGCGATGTGCTGCTCGCTTCGCCGGTGTTTACCGTGCTCGGCCGCGCCGCCCCGGCAGCGGAAATCGATGCGCTGGTATACGCGGAGACCGCAGCGATGCTCGCCGGCCATCCGGCGATCGCCGAAACGCATGTCATCGATCGCGACTGGAAGCGTCAGGGATTTGTCCGCCAGGCGCGTGCCGAGCGCGCGTTGCTGGCAGCACTCTCGAAGCGTCGCTACGATCTGATCGTCCACCTGACCGAGCATCCGCGCGGCGCGTGGCTCTCGCGCCTGCTGCGTCCGCGCTACAGCGTCGCCCGCCATCTCGATCGTGCGCACTGGCTGTGGCGAACGAGCTTCACCCATTACTACCGGCTGCCGCGAAGGACGCCTCGCCACACCGTCGAATGCAATCTCGACAGCCTGCGTCGCATCGGCGTGCAGCCTGCGCCTGGCGAGAGGGCGCTGGTGTTCGCACCGAACGGCGCCGCAACGGCGCGCGTGCGCGGCTTGTTGGCCCAGCAGGGGATCGAGCCACGGCGCTTCATCCAGCTCCACCCGGGCTCGCGCTGGCTGTTCAAATGCTGGCCCGCCGAGCACTACACGGCCTTGCTCGAGCAGCTCGTCTCCGACGGCTGGCGCGTCGTGCTGACCGGCGCGCCCGATCCGCGCGAGCGAGCGCTCGTCGATGCGATCCTCGCCGCGACAACCAAGCCGGCGCTAAGTCGCATCACCGATCTCGGCGGCCAATTGAGCCTGACCGAACTGGCGGCGCTGACCCGCGAAGCGCGCGCCTTCGTCGGAGTCGACTCGGCGCCGATGCATATCGCCGCGGCGGTGCAGACGCCGGTCGTCGCACTGTTCGGTCCGAGCGGCGATATCGAGTGGGCGCCGTGGCAGGTGCCGCACCGGATCGTCGCATCGACCGAGTTTCCGTGCCGCCCCTGCGGCAACGACGGTTGCGGCGGCGGCAAGATCTCCGAGTGCCTGACGACGCTGCCGGTCGCGCGCGTGCACGCGGCGCTGACCGCGGTTCTTGCCGAGACCGGTGGCTGACCGATGTTGAGGCTCGCGATCATCCGGCAGCGCTACACGCCGTACGGCGGCGCGGAGCGATTCGTCGAGGCGGCGCTCGAAGCGCTGCTCGAGCGCGGCGTCGCGATCTCGCTGTATACGCGGGAGTGGCCGCAAACGAGGCTGCAGCTGATCGAACCCGTTCTCTGCGACCCGTTCTACATTGGGCGGCTCTGGCGCGACTGGAGCTTTGCCCGCGCGGTGTGCCGCGCCGTAACCCAAAAAGCCCCGGAGCTCGTCCAGTCGCACGAGCGGCTGCTCTGCTGCGACGTGTACCGCGCCGGCGACGGCGTGCACCGCTCTTGGCTCGACGAGCGTTTGCGCGGCGCCTCGATGCTGCGCCGCTGGTGGACCGAGCTCAGTCCCTACCATCGCTATGTCCTCGCGATCGAGCGGCGGCTGTTCGCTAGCCCGTTGCTGAAGGCGGTGATCTGCAATTCACGGATGGTCCGGCAGGATATCCGCGATCGCTTCGGGCTGCCCGACGAGCGTCTGCCGGTCGTCTACAACGCGGTCGACAGCGAAGCGTTTTCGCCGCAGCTCCGCGCGCGTCGCGACTCGATGCGGCAGAAGCTCGGCGTGCCGCCGGAGGCGACATTATTCCTGCTGGTCGGCTCCGGCTATGTGCGTAAAGGGGTGGCCGCGGCGCTCACCGCATTGTCGCGGCTGCCGGGCAATGCGCATCTGGTGGTCGTCGGCCACGACAAGGCACTGGGGCGTTACAAGTGGATGGCACGGCAGCTCGGCGTCGCTTCGCGGGTCGCGCTGGTCGGCGCGCAGGAC
>DATBBM010000124.1:0-31429 GCA_036270955.1 Casimicrobiaceae bacterium
GACTCGCCGGATTCTGTCCCGGCCCAGCGCTGGTCGCACTCGGCGCGGGCCACCCGAAGGCGATCGTGTTCGTCGCGGCGATGGTGGCTGGAATGCTGGCGTTCGAGTGGATCGAGGGCATGCGGGCACGCTCGGCTTCCAGCATGGAACCGGCCGCGAGCGGTACGAGCGAATAGATGCTGATCTTCCGCCAGCTTTTCGATCCGCAGTCATCGACGTATTCGTATCTGCTGGTCGATCGCCGCAGCCGCGAAGCGGTCCTGATCGACCCGGTCTTCGAGCAGGCTCAGCGCGACGCGGCGCTGATCCAGGAGCTCGGCGTCAAACTCGTTGCGACTCTCGACACGCACGTGCATGCCGACCACGTTACCGGTGCGTGGCTTTTCAAGCAGCGCTGCGGCAGCGCAATTGCGCTCGGTGCGGCGAGCGGCGCTGCCGGAGCCGACCGCTATCTCGCTCACGGCGACCGCGTCCAGTTCGGCGGCCGCTACCTGGAGGTTCGCGCCACGCCGGGTCATACCGAGGGATGCGTTACCTATGTGTTGGACGACGAAAGCATGGCCTTCACCGGCGATTGCCTGCTGATCCGCGGCAGCGGGCGCACTGACTTCCAGCACGGTGACCCGCGGGCAATGTACCGCTCGGTGCGCAGTCAGATCCTGACGCTGCCGCCATCGTGCCTGCTTTATCCTGCCCACGATTACCGCGGCTTGACCGTGACGAGCGTCGAGGAGGAGCGTCGCTACAACCCAAGGCTGGGTGGCGATGTCGGCGAAGGCGACTTCGTCGGCTATATGAATAATCTTGGGTTGCCGCATCCGAAATTGATGGACATCGCCGTCCCGGCGAACCTGCGTTGCGGACAGCCCGAAGCCACGGTGCCGTTGCCCGCGGCCCCGTCGTGGGCGCCGTTGACTTACACGTTCGCGGGCATTTTCGAGATACAGCCGCAAGCGCTCGAGGAGAACGCCGGGTCGATCCAGATCGTCGACGTGCGCGAGCGCGAGGAATTCGACGGACCGCTCGGCCGGATCCGCGGGGCGAAATGGATTCCGCTCGGACAGTTGCCGGCGCGCACCGCTGAGCTGGCGCGCGATCGTCCGGTCGTCGCCGTCTGCCGCTCGGGTGCGCGCTCGGCACAGGCGTCGGTGCTGCTCTCGAAAGGAGGCTTCACCGATGTCGCCAACCTCGCCGGCGGCATGCTGCGCTGGCGGGCCGAAGGCCACCCAGTCGAAGGCCAGCGCGATTAGCGGCGCGTGCTATCGTATCGCCACCCGAATATTCCGCCTGATCGTCGCCGCCGGCGCCAATGGGCGGTCTGCATACCGCGAGCTAGTTTTCCGATGGCACCCGCTCCTCCGTCAACGCCTGCCCCTCGGCGCGCCGTAACCATCAGCCTGCCGCAGGCGATGGATTTCGCTCTGGCTGCCTATCAACGCGGCGATCGCGTCGAAGCGGAACGGCTATGCCGGTTGCTGCTGGATGCGATGCCGGATTATTTCGATGCGCTCTTTCTTGCCGGAATTCTCGCGGAGCAAGCTGGAAGGGGTGAACGCGCCGTCGAATTGTTGTCGAAGGCGGTCGCCGTCAATGCCAACGTCGCCGAAGCCCATTACAACCATGGCGTCGCACTGGGCGGGGTCAGACGATACGAGGAAGCGATCGCAAGCTACGAGCGCGCGATCGCGCTGAAACCCGCCTATGCCGACGCCTATTTCAATCGCGGCGTTGCGCTGGCCGAGCTCGGCCGCCCGATGCAGGCAGTGGAGAGCTACGATCGCGCGATTGCATTCAACCCCGAGTACGCCGAAGTCCACAACAATCGTGGCATCGCGCTGGATCACCTGAAGCGCTACCAGGATGCGCTGGCGAGCTACGATCGCGCCATCGCGATCAAGCCCGACTACGCCAGGGCGTACAACAATCGCGGCGTCGCGCTGGGCCGTCTCGATCGTCAAGCCGAGGCGCTGGCGAGCTACGACCGGGCCGTTGCGCTGAAGCCCGACTATGTCGACGCCTTCACCAATCGCGGCATTGCGCTTGGCGAGCTCGACCGTCCGGCGGAGGCGCTGGCGAGCTACGAGCGGGCGATTGCGCTCAATCCGCGCAACCCCGAGGCGTTCTACAACCGCGGCAATGCGCTTCGCGATCTGAACCGCCATGCGGAGGCGATCGCCAGTTACGAGCGCGCGCTCGCTCTCAAGCCCGATTACGCCGCTGCGCACTGGAATCTGGCGGACTGCTGTCTGCTCTTGGGTGACTTCGCGCGCGGCTGGCAGGAATACGAGTGGCGCTGGAAGCTGGAACGGCACGAGAACTTCAAGTCGGATTTTCAACGGCCGCTTTGGCTCGGCGTCGAGCCGTTGGAAGGCAGCACGATACTGCTCCACGCAGAGCTGGGATTCGGCGACACCTTGCAGTTCTGCCGATATGCGAGGGAAGTCGCTGCGCTGGGCGCCCGCGTGGTGCTCGAAGTTCAACCGCCCCTGGTGCCGCTGCTTTCAGGCCTGCAAGGTGTAGCGCTTACCGTGGCGCGAGGCGATCAGCTTCCCTTGTTCGATTACCACTGCCCGCTGATGAGCTTGCCGCTGGCCTTCAAGACCGACCTGAACAACGTTCCGGCCCACATACCTTATCTGCGCAGCGATCCGGAACGGGTCGCGCTCTGGAGGCAGAAATTGCGCAATACGGGCAAGCCGCGCGTCGGAGTCGTCTGGAGCGGAAGCATGGCGCTCAGGAACGACCGACGCAGCATGGCGCTCAAGGACCTGCTGCCGCTGATGGGCGAATGGGCGGAATGGATAAGCCTGCAAAAGGAGGTGCGTGATTCCGATGCGGCCCTGCTTGCGTCTCGGCCGGACCTTCGCGATGCCGGGGCGGAGCTCAACGACTTCGCCGACACGGCGGCGCTGGTCGAGTTGATGGACGTGGTCGTGACGGTGGACACGAGCGTCGCGCACGTCGCGGGCGGGATGGGCAAGCCGGTGTGGATCATGCTGCCGTTCAATCCCCACGACTGGCGCTGGATGCTGGATCGCGAGGACAGCATCTGGTATCCGACGGCGCGCGTGTTCCGCCAGCCGGCGAATGGCGACTGGGCGAGCGTCGTGACGCGGGTAGACGAGGAGCTGGTCCGGGAGTTCGCCTCGCGCTAGGCGGCGAATTCCGCCCGCAACGCTTCGTGCGTGGCGCGTGTCGACCGCCTGCGCAAGACGTCAAAGCAACTTCAACTGCAGGCGATCGATCAGCTCGAAGGGGCGCGATCGCGACCACTGCCGCCTGAATGCGTCCCTGAACGGAAGGTCGTCCGGAACTTCGCGCACCGATGCGCGCGATACTATCGTTCCTTCCTGCGCGTCCCTGGCCGCAATCGCCTGCAGCGCTTGCGTCGAGACGGACCCGGAGGCGCCGGTCCACGAAATCACGTCCGCGATGGTTCCGGGATCGAGGCTGCGGAAATCCTCGTAGTAGCAGATTCGCACCGCATAGTTTCGCGCCAACTCGTCGAGCGCCAGAAGGCTTCGTCCCAGCTGAGCGACCGCCCAGCCAAGGTCGAGCGAATTGCGCGAAAGGCGCCTCAAAGAAGCGGCCCAATCGACCGGATCCCTGAGAATGAACATGATCCGCGGCGACCCGAACGCGCCGGCGATCAGAAGCGGCGCATTATTGCATTCCAGTCGCAGCTTGATGACCGAGTAAGGCAGCAGTCGCGTTGCGCCGGCGATGACGCGGCGAAGAGAAGCATCCGGTGGCTGCTGGCAGGCAGCCTGCGTGAAGAAGTCGGGCTCGGAGACCGTGCGCACGCCTGCCGCCTGGAGGGCCCTGACCAGCAGGGTCGAGCCGCAGCGGCCAATGGAATAGATCAGCGCCGGCGCGTCGGGTCCCTCGGGCAGCGCATCGAATGGAACCGTGATGACGCTGCGGGCATGCTGCCGTTGTGCCTGGTAGAAAAAAGTGGCATCCGAAATGTCGGGAGTGGAGACGCAAAGCAGCGTTCGATTCGCCAGATCGAAACAATAGGGGCTGACGTCGGAGTCAAACATGCGTGACGATTCCACTGTCCGCCCGGGTGCGAGGGCGAAATCGCCGGGACCTGAAATGAAGGCGTGCTTGCCGGTGCAGGAGCGGACGGGAAATTCGCCAAGGCTCATCGAGAGAACAGCACCGGGTGCCGACGGCATTTGCAATGGGTCACCGGGAGCATGAGAGTAACCGCGCGAACATAGCCTAGCAGAATCAGCAAGATATTATTTGGTGCGCAGTCGCTGGGTTCAATCACTGTAAGAACAGTCGACACGCGTCGACCCCGAAACCCGGAAGGTCTTTGTCCTACAAAAAATATTTTCGCGCTGCCTTGACCACCTGAATCGCACGGGCCTATGATCGCGGCTCGCTAACGTCGCCCCACAAGGGCGATCGGTTGCGACCTACAGGAGGATCACATGCAGCTCACAGCAACTCGAGCGCTTTCAGCGCTCGGCTTCGTATTGCTTGCCGCGACCAGCGTCAACGCAGCACTTCCCGCCGCAACCGTCGACAGTTCCGGTCTGATTACACCGCAATGGGTGCCGGTCGGGTTGAATACTCAGCCCGTCAATGTCGTCGTGCAACTTGCCGGCGATCCGGTTGCCGTCCAACAGGGCAACGCGGGAAGAAAACTCAGCAAAGCGGAAAAGGACCAGATCAAGGGTCAGCTCAAGGGCGCGCAGGACTCGCTCCGCGACAGCATTGCGAGCCTCGGCGGTACCGTAGTCGCGCAGTACCAGGCGGCGTACAACGGCATCAAAGTTCGCATCGCCGCCAACAAGGTTGATCAGCTGGCCACCCTGCCCGGCGTGATCGCCGTCCGGCCGCTGCCGCTAATTCAGCCGGACAATACGAACGGCATTCCGTTGATTGGCGCCCCGGGAGTCTGGCAAAGCCTGGGCTTGCACGGCGAAGGGATCAAGGTCGCCGTGATCGACACCGGTATCGACTATACGCATGCGAACTTCGGCGGGCCGGGAACCGTAGCTGCCTATAACGCCGCGCACGCGGCCGAAACGGCGCCTGCGGATCCGTCGCTGTTCGGTCCTGCGGCGCCGCGCGTCAAGGGCGGCACCGACCTGGTCGGCGACAGCTATAACGCCGACCCCTCCAATCCTGCGACCTACCAGCCGGTTCCGCATCCGGATCCGAACCCGCTCGACTGCAACGGCCACGGCTCGCACGTCGCCGGGACGGCAGCAGGATCGGGCGTGACCGCTGGCGGGGCGACCTTCACGGGCCCGTACAACGCTACGACCGTATCGGGCAACAGCTGGACGATCGGCCCGGGCGTGGCGCCGAAGGCGGACATCTATTCGATCCGCGTCTTCGGCTGCAACGGCTCGACCGACGTCGTCGTCGACGCGATCGACTGGGCAGTCGACCACGACATGGACGTCATCAACATGTCTCTGGGCTCGCCGTTCGGCTCGGCCGACACTCCCGACGCGCAGGCCACGACCAACGCCGTCAAAGCCGGCATCGTCGTCGCCACATCGGCAGGCAACAACGGTCTCAACCAGTACATCGTCGGCTCGCCGTCGACCGCCGACGGCGCGATCTCGGTCGCCGCGATCGACGGAACGCCCAGCTTCCCCGGCGCAACGATTACCCTGCCCGACGGCACGATCACCGCGATCAATGCCAATGGGTACGCCTTCAGCGGGCCGGTGACTTACAACATCAAGGTCATCACGGACAATCCTGCCACGACGACCCGGGATGAATCGCTCGGCTGCAGCGTCGCCGATTTCGGGTCGATACCGCTTAACACGATCGCGGTCGTGAACCGCGGCGTGTGCGCGCGCGTGGCCAAGGCGATCTTCGGCCAGCAAGCCGGCGCCGCCGCGGTAGTGATGGTCAACAATGCCCAGGGGTTGCCACCGTACGAAGGCCCGATCACGTCGAACCCCGACGACGGCGTGCCATTTACCGTGACCATTCCCTTCCTGGGCGTGAGTCTGGGCGTAGTCGGCCCGCCGAAGACGGACGGCCAGAAGCTGCGGGCTGAACCAGACGGCACCCCGGCGACGGTTACGCCGGCGCTGATCGCCAATCCGACCTTCGCGCACTTCGCGTCGTTCTCTTCCGGCGGCCCGCGCTCCGGCGACAGCGCCCTCAAGCCCGATCTCTCGGCGCCTGGCGTCAGCGTTTTCTCGACCGCCAGCGGAACCGGTAACGGTGGAGAGTTCCTATCCGGCACCTCGATGGCTTCGCCGCACGTCGCAGGATCCGCCGCGCTCACGCGCCAGGCGCATCCGACGTGGAGCGCGCAGGACATCAAGGCGGCCATGGTCAACACCGGCCTGCCCTCTGGGATCGTCGGCTATCGGACGAGTTCGGGCGGAACGGGACTGGTACAGCCGGGCAAGTCGACGCTTTCGCAGGTGATCGCGCGGGCGAACGATGGCAGCTATACCGTTTCGGCCAACTTCGGCTATCAGGAGTTGACGAGCGACTTCAGTGGCAAGCAGTCGATCAAGCTGGTCAACAACAGCTCGGTGGCTGCGAACTTCAACGTCTCTGATGTCAACGACGGTGGCCGGCCGCATTCGGTCAGCTTCGACAAGACCTCGGTCAGCGTTCCTGCTAACGGCGCGGCCGTGGTCACGATGACGCTGCAGGTTCCGGTCGCGACGGCGGGCAATGCCGACGGTGCGGGCTTGTCGTTCGTTGAAGTGTCGGGGCTGGTGCAATTCACGCCGGTGTCGGCCGCGGATAACGCGGGCGTCACGCTCCGAGTGCCGTACTATCTGGTGCCGCGAGCGCAGTCGGATGTCTCGACGGCGCTTGGTACTCTCAGCGGAACCAACCCATCGACCGTCGCCACCGTCACCAACAAGAAGGGCGCCATTGCGGCCAGCGCTGATTTTTATGCGTGGGGCCTGCAGGGCACGAAGGTAAAAGGCGGCAAGTCGACGAACGACATCCGCGCCATCGGGGTGCAATCGTTCCCGTTGAGCGCCACCACCCAGCTGATGGTGTTCGCGGTCAACACGTACAGCCGCTGGTCGAGCCCGTCGAGCAACGAGATCGACATCGGAGTGGACGTCGACGGCGATGGCGTGGACGACTATGTCATCGTTGCTGCCGACCAGGGTGCCATTACGACCGGGACCTTCAGCGGTGTGCTGTCTACGTTCGTATTCAGCACCCGCTCTGCGGGAGCCAGCACCAGCGGCTTCGGCACGACGGCGCCGACCGATCGCTCGATCGCCGAACTCCCGGTACGGACTTCACAGCTTTGTCGTACCGGCGAACCCTGCCTCAAGACCGCCAATCCGCGCTTCACGTATCACGCGACGGGCTTCGACGTTATCAATGGCGGCGGTATCGATGTGCCGGGCACGGCGAAGTTCAACCCGTTCAACAGCGCGGTCAGCACCGGTGGCTTTGCGGTAGTCGCACCCGGCGGATCGGATACCAGCAATGGCATCGCGGTCAATTCGGCCGAGTTTGCGTTGACGCCGGCGCTGGGCCTGATGGTCGTCACGCTGGACAACGCCAGCGGCGAGCCCGAGGCTCAGCTGATCGACCTCAAGCTGAAGAAGTGATGGCGCGTTAGTTCGAAGCCCGCGCGAGGCGCCTGCCACATCGGCGTCCTCATCCGGACCAGCAACATTCAAAAGCCCCGCATTCGCGGGGCTTTTTTTTCGCCACCGCAATGGCGCGATGCTCGCCGCGCGCTCAGTTCGGTCCTGGCGCGGCGACCTTGCCGAACCAGTCGAGTGCCGTTCGCAGCGATCGTGGGTCGACCTCGTGCGAACCTGCTCCATATTCGATGCGTACTTCGCTGAATCCCGCGTGTTCGAGCTGGTCGCGAACGTTACGATGATCGGCCGGTGTCGCAACCGTGTCGCGCTGACCGGACTGCAGAAAAACGGGGATGCGTTTGAAGCTCTCGTTCAGAACGCCGAAGTGACGGGCCGTCGGTGTGACCGTGTCGGCGTTGATGCCCGCAAGGTAAATCCCGACGATCGGGCGGCCTTGGCGTGCGAAAGCTGCCGCGAGCCAACCCGAATATTTCGCGCCACCGGAGAAGCCGCCGAAAGCGAGTGGAGCGTTGCCGGATTCCGGCCAGCGCGATGCCAATGCTGCAAGCGCGGTGGCGTTGAGCGCGTAGCGAAGATTGACATCGTCCCGTTCGACAGGGATTTTCTCGGCCGGATCGGCAGCGACCAATATCCAGCCGCCGGCGACCGCTGTTTCAGCGTATGCCCCGAGCAAGGCGCGACTCGATTCATCGGACGTCGCGCTGACGACCATGACCGGATAGCGCCGTGCAGCGTCGAAATCCGCCGGAACGGCCACGGTGACCAGCGCATGCGAGACTCGCGATGGACCGCTGCGTCCTGCTATTTGCCGAAGCTCTTGCGGCAACTCGACATTGAACTCGCTCAAGCCACCGGGTTTGAGTCCGGTTCCCGTTGAGACGGAAACGAAAAGGAGCGCCGCTGGCAATGCCAGGCAACGGAGTGTGAGGGACACGGCATCCCGAGCTGGCATCGCAAAGCGGAACCCGCCTGCAAAAAACGGGCCTTCCTGGTTCAGCGCCGATCAGTGACCGGTCGAGTCACCCTGCCTGCTAGCCTCGAACAGGAACCAGGTCCGGCGCTCGGTCTCGTCGATCCATACCTCGATCAGACTGGCCGTCGCGATGTCGCGGTGCTCATCGCACACGTCATGGACCTCGCGCAGCCTCGCGGCGAGCATCTTATTGTCATCCCGTAATTCGGCGAGCATATCCAGCGGCTGGACATATGGAGCGTCGTTGTCCAGCACGCGCTGGGTCCGTGCAATATGTCCGATCGACCTCAGGGTGGTGCCGCCCAGCTTGCGAATTCGCTCGGCAATCGGGTCGGTCATCGCATAGAGCTGGTCGGCCTGATCGTCCAGCAGCAGATGGTAGTCCCGGAAATGCGGGCCGCTCATGTGCCAGTGAAAGTTCTTCGTTTTCAGGTAGAGCGCAAAGACGTCCGCCAGGATCGCGTTCAGCGCTCCTGCGATATCCTTGACTCCCTTGGACCGGAGGTCGGTGGGTGTAGCCAACGGCGTCCCCTGCCTCTGCTTCAGGTCCTGCACCTTTTTTGCACTGATTTTTTTCATGATTCTCATCCTTTCCGCTGTTGAGGTGCCGCGCAGGCAAGCTGGCGCCCAGCTGACGTCGGCGGGGTGCTTTCTGGAATTCTAGCGCGGCTTGGCGTACAAGGACCACTGGCGCTCCCGCCGTGCTTCCGCACGACTGTTCAAAGGCCAAGGAGTTGCGATGATCACGGTAAGACATGCGAACGAACGCGGCGTTGCCAACTTCGGGTGGCTCGACAGCCGGCACACGTTCTCGTTCGGTGAGTACTACGATCGGGCGCAGATGGGCTACGGTCCGTTGCGGGTGATCAACGAGGATCGGGTCAGTCCCGGGCAAGGGTTCGGCACCCACGGTCACAAGGACATGGAGATCATCTCCTATGTTCTCGAAGGCGCACTCGAGCACAAGGACAGCATCGGCACGGGCTCGGTAATCCGGCCGGGAGAGGTGCAAGTCATGTCTGCCGGTACCGGCATTCGCCACAGTGAGTTCAATCACTCGAAAACCGAGCCGGTGCACTTTCTGCAGATCTGGGTAATGCCCAACCGCCAGGGCATCGCGCCCCGGTACGAACAGAAGACATTCGCCGACGCCGAGAAGCGGGGAAATCTGCGCCTGATCGGCTCGTCGGACGGGCGCGACGGCTCGGTGGTCATTCATCAGGACGTCGCGCTCTTCGCGGCGCTTTTGAATGCAGGCGAAAATGTGACGCACGCGCTGGCGACCGGGCGCAAGGGCTGGATCCAAGTCATCCGCGGCGCCGTGGCGCTGAACGGACACGATCTCGTCGCCGGTGATGGAGCGGCTGTGGCAGGCGAACCGCACCTGTCGGTGACCGCCAAGGCAGACAACACGGAGATCCTCGCGTTCGATCTGCCGTAGCGACGATCCGCATGACCGACACGATTCTTTTCAACGGCCGCATCACGACGCTCGATCCGGCGAACCCCGCGGCGTCGGCGGTCGCGATCAGCGATGGCTTGTTTGCGTCTGTTGGCGACGATCGCGAGATCATGGCCCGGCGGGAGTCGAAGACCGTCACCATCGACCTCAACGGCCGTACGGTGATTCCTGGACTCAACGACAGTCATACACACCTGATCCGCGGAGGCTTGACCTATAACATGGAGCTCCGCTGGGATGGCGTCGCATCGCTGGCGGACGCGCTCGCCATGTTGCGCGCGCAAGCGCGGCGCACGCCGGCGCCGCAATGGGTGCGAGTCGTCGGCGGCTGGAGTGAATTCCAGTTCGCCGAGCGGCGCATGCCGACACTCGCGGAGATCAACGCCGCGGCGCCGGATACGCCGGTCTTCGTCCTTCATCTCTATGCGCGGGCGATGCTCAACGCTGCCGCTCTGCGCGCCGTCGGCTACACGAAGGACACGCCGGAACCAGCCGGCGGCGCCATCGAGCGAGACGCACGAGGCAATCCGACCGGTATGCTGATCGCCAAGCCCAATGCGACGATTCTGTACGCGACGCTTGGCAAGGGGCCCAAGCTGCCGATCGAGCATCAGATCAACTCGACCCGGCATTTCATGCGCGAGCTCAACCGCCTGGGCATCACCAGCGCCATCGATGCGGGTGGCGGCTCTCAGAACTACCCGCAGGATTACGAGGTGATGCAGCATCTGCACCGCGACGGCGGCTTGACGGTGCGCGTTGCCTACAACCTCTTCACTCAGAAGCCGAAGGGGGAGCTTGCGGACTTCGAGGCCTGGACGAGGACCTTGAAGCCCCGCCAGGGCGATGCGATGTATCGTCACAACGGCGGCGGCGAGATGCTGGTCTACTCCGCTGCCGATTTTGAGGACTTTCTCGAACCGCGCCCCGAGGTCTCGGCGACGATGGAGGAAGACCTTTACGCTGTCGTGCGCCTGCTCGCCGAGAAGCGCTGGCCGTTCCGCATGCATGCCACCTACGATCAAACCATCGCGCGGGCGCTGACCGTGTTCGAGCGAGTCAACCGGGAGATCCCGTTCGACGGCATGCACTGGATCATCGACCATGCCGAGACGATCTCGCCCCGGAGCATCGAGCGGGTGAAGGCGCTGGGTGGCGGCATCGCGATCCAGCATCGAATGGCGTTTCAGGGCGAACATTTCGTCCAGCGGTACGGAGCGAAAGCAGCCGAAGCGACTCCGCCGATCCGGCGCATGCTGGACATGGGGGTGCCGGTAGGCGCCGGCACCGACGCAACGCGCGTTGCGACCTATAACCCCTGGATTGCGCTGTACTGGCTGGTCACGGGAAGGACCGTCGGAGGACTCGCGCTGACCGCGGAGTCGGCCAGGCTCGATCGCGTCACGGCGTTGCGCCTGTGGACCGAAGGCAGTGCATGGTTCTCCACAGAACAAGGCGACAAGGGCCGCATCTCTGCCGGCCGGTTTGCCGACCTTGCGGTCCTCGACGGCGATTATTTCTCGATGCCCGAGGAGCAAATCAAGTCGATCGCGTCGGTGTTGACGATCGTCGGCGGACGCGTCGTGCACGGCGATCTGGAATTCAAGGATCTGGCTCCGTCGTTGCCGCCGCCGATGCCCGACTGGTCGCCGGTCCGCACCTACGGCGGTTATCAGCGGCCCGCGAGCAGTCACGCCACCTCATGCAGCGTGCATCGCTACGATCACGCGGCGGCCGTACGCACCCCTATGCAAACGGAAGACAGGGTGGCTCTTTGGCATGCTCTCGGCTGCGGGTGCTTCGCGTTCTAACGGTCGGGAGAATGAAATGCCGACGATGACCCCTGCGGGCAGCGTTCCCGCGCCGCTGCACGACGATCGGCACGGGCCGCTGCCGATGCCGCTGCTGGTCCTGACGATGGTGACTGGCCTGGTCGACGCCGTCAGCTACCTGAAGTTGGGCCACGTCTTTGTGGCTAACATGACCGGAAACGTCGTGTTCCTGGGATTTGCAGTGGCAGGAGGCCCGGATTTTTCGCTGCCTGCGTCGCTCGCAGCCATCGCCGCGTTCATGGTGGGTGCTGTTGGAGGCGGCAGCTTGGGCTCGCGCATCGGACACCACCGCGGCCGGTATCTGGCAGTCGCCACCTACATCGAGATCGGGTTCGTCGGTGCCGCGCTGGCCGTATCTACGATTGGCGCTGATACGGGGGGAAGTCTCCTTCAATACGCGTTGATCGTTCTGCTTGCGCTGGCGATGGGGCTGCAGAATGCGACGGCGCGCCGCTTGGCGGTGCCGGACCTGACGACCACGGTGCTGACTCTGACGCTCACCGGTCTCGCCGCGGATTCTCCGCTCGCGGGCGGCAACGCACCCCACCTCGGTCGCCGGATGCTAGCCGTCGCGACGATGTTCGTCGGCGCGCTGATCGGCGCGGTACTCGTCTTTCAGGTGAGCGCCAGCGCCGTGCTCGCACTTGCGCTGGCTTTACTCATCGCGAACGGCGTCGCCGCTTACCGCATGTCGTCGTCGACGGATCCATGGACGGTATCCGGTTGAACGTTGTTTCATGGCATCCGAGGCCGTATCAGCTCCCCACCAGGTGCAAGGCCACTTCGCGCCGATGCGGACGAATCCTGTGCTCCCAAAGGTAGATCCCTTGCCATGTACCAAGCGCGAGGCGTCCGCCGGAAAGGGGAATCGAGAGCTGGACGGCGGTCAGCGCGGCGCGGACGTGGGCGGGCATGTCATCCGCGCCTTCGTCGCGATGGCGGAAAAGAGAGTCTCCATCGGGTACCAGGCGGGCGAAGAATCGCTCGAGGTCGCTGCGCACGTCGGGATCGGCATTCTCCTGCACGACCAGGCTGGCGGACGTGTGGCGGACGAACAGCGTGAGCAGTCCGCTTTCCATGTCGCTGCCGGCCACCCAGTCGGCGACCGGACGAGTGATCTCGATAAGACCTCGCCCGCGCGTGTCGAAGCCGAGCGTCGTGCTGGATTGGCGAAGCATCGGGCGAAGAATAGACCAACGCCGTCCGCGCGGCGAATCCGGATCCCGGCAGCGCGACCCTCAGCCGGTTCGGACGGGTTCCGGTATTCTGGACCTGCAAACCAAGGATCGGGACGATGCAAGCCGGTTTCAATTTCGAGCCGCTGACGCCGACGGCGTTCCTTCACCGCGCGGCGAAGGTCTTTCCCGATCGCGTCGGGGTCGTCGACGGCGGTCTCGAGCTCACCTATCGCGAGTTCCTCGACTACGCCCTCAAATTCGCGGGCGCACTGAAGGCGCTCGGCGTCAAGCCGGGTGACCGCGTAGCCGTCCTGGCGGGAAATTCGCATGTGATGCTCGCCGCGCACTACGCGGTGCCGTTCGCCGGTGCCGCTCTGGTCGCGCTCAATACCCGGATCACCCCGTTCGACATCGCCTATATCCTGGGTCATGCCGGCGTATCGGTGCTTGTATACGATCAAAGATTCGCGGCGATTGCCGACGCCGTCGGCGCCCAGGTTGGTTTGGGATTGCGGCTGGTGCGCGCGGGCGGCGAGCCCGATGAGCTGGCAGGCCTCATCGCCGACGCGTCCCCCGCTTTCGAGTCGGTCGTCGACGAGCGCTCGTTGCTCGCGATCAATTACACCAGCGGTACGACCGGACGTCCGAAAGGCGTCATGTATCACCACCGCGGCGCGTATTTGCAGGCCCTCGCGATGGCTCTCCACATGGGGCTCGACAGCGACTCGGTCTATCTGTGGACGCTGCCGATGTTTCATTGCAACGGCTGGTGTTTTCCGTGGGGCGTGACCGCGATGGGAGGAACTCATCTGTGCATCGACAAGGTGGAACCCGCCGCGATCTGGCGCCACCTGCGAGAATCGGGCGTCACCCACCTGTGCGCTGCGCCTACGGTGCTGACCACGACCATCTGGGACGCCGCCGCCGGCAAGGAGAAGCTGCCTCGACCGATTCGCATTGCAACCGGCGGCGCCCCGCCGACACCGGCCCTGCTCGAGCGCCTGGCCGAGCTGGGCATGGAAATCACCCACCTCTACGGCCTGACCGAAACTTTTGGTCCTGCCGTCATCTGCGAATGGCGCAGCGACTGGAACCGTCTGGCGATTCCCGCTCAAGCGACGCTCAAGGCGCGACAGGGTGTGGCCAACGTCATCGGACAGACCGTTCGCGTCGTCGACGGCAACGGCGCCGACGTTCCTGCCGACGCCGAGACGATGGGTGAGATTGCGATCCGGGGAAACAATGTGATGCTCGGGTACTACAAGGACGACGAAGAAACCCGCCGGAGTTGCCCGGACGGCTGGTTCAGGACCGGCGATCTGGGCGTGATGTTTCCCGATGGCTACGTCCAGTTACGCGATCGCGCCAAGGACATCATCATCTCGGGCGGCGAAAACATCTCTTCGGTGGAAATCGAACAAGCGCTGGCCACGCATCCGTCCGTCCTGGAAGTTGCGGTCGTCGCGGCGCAGGACGACAAGTGGGGCGAGGTTCCCGTTGCCTTCGTGACGCTGAAGGATGGCACGACCGCGACCGACGCCGAGCTGATCGACCATGTCCGCGCCCGGCTGGCGCGATTCAAGACACCGAAACGCATTGTTTTCGGTTCGTTGCCCAAGACCGCGACCGGCAAAGTGCAAAAGAACCAGCTGCGGGCCCAGCTGAAGCGTACCTAGCGGCCGGTATAAGCCGCCTGCAGCGCGGCAATGTCGAGCTTGACCATCTTCAACATCGCATCTGCCGCCCGCTTGGCTTTCGCTCGATCCGGGTCAGCCATCATCTGGTTGAGAACGGTAGGCACGATCTGCCATGACAGGCCAAAGCGGTCCTTCAGCCAGCCGCACTGCTCGGCAGATCCGCCTTCGAGAAGCGCGTTCCAGTATCGATCGAGCTCCGCCTGGCTTTCGCAATTGACGACGAACGACACCGCGTGGTTGAACGGATCCAGCGGCCCGGCGCTCATGGCGACGAAAGACTGCCCGAAGAGAACGAAGTCGACGACTTTCACGGAGCCTGGCGGCCCGCTTGGCGACTCGCTGGGCAGCGTCACGACGCGCGTAACACGCGAATCGGGAAAGACGGAAGCGTAGAACGCGGCTGCCTCCTCGGCCTGGGTGGAATACCAGAGGAAAGGGGTAATCTTCTGCATGGTCTCTCCAGTCCGACGGAACGGAACTATTGCGACGATCGGGCACCCGGCGGCGCGCATGCGGTCGAGACCGCATGGGCCACGGGCGAAACCGAATTATGGCGGTTTCCTGCATTTCACACCTCCGCTGGCGCATTGTGTCCGGCGGCGCTGGAGCCTGGCGGTTCCCTCCCGTAATCTTGCTCCCTGACCGATACGCTCCAGAGGGCAACAAGATGAACACCGATCAACGCAGTCCGGGCACCGGCAGTGCCGCCGCGCGCGCCGACAGCGGTCCGGGCCTGCCGCGACCCACGAGCCAGGGAACGCTGCGCGAGGTCTGGGACAGCATCGTCGTCGTGTGGTGGCGTTTCTTCGACTGGCTGGCCGTGGTGTCGTGGAAAAAACTGCTGCTGGTTTCGTTGTTGGCCCTGATCTTGGGCGGGATATTCAAGCATCCCAACCCGGTCTTCGTGCTGATCGTCGTCTCGATCATCATCAAGACGGTCGCGGGCGGCAAGCGCAGAGCGGAGCTGACCGCCGACGCCGCCACCAAACGGGCCGAAACCGAGCAGCTCGAGCGAACGGTGCTGGAAGCGCGCATGGAAGCGTTGCAGGCCCAGATCGAGCCGCATTTCCTGTTCAACACCTTGGCCAGCATCGACCAGCTTATCCAGACCGACCCGCCGCGCGCGTCCAAAATGCAGCAGAGCCTGATCCGCTACTTGCGCTCGGCGATGCCGCAGATGCGCGAAGGCCGCCGGCCGACGCTGGGCCAGCAGGTCAATCTTTGCTCCGCTTTCCTGGAGATCATGGCGGTTCGCATGGAAGGCCGTCTGCAGACGGTAGTGAGCGTCCCGGACGGCTTGAAATCGGCCGTCTTCCCGTCGATGATGTTGCAGACCCTGGTGGAAAACGCGATCAAGCATGGCCTGGAGCCCAAGCCCGACGGCGGCAGGATCGAGATCAGCGCGGAGGTCGCCGATGGGCAGTTGGCGGTCCACGTGCTCGACACCGGCATCGGCTTCATGCCGAACGCGGAAGCCGGGGTGGGACTGGCCAATGTCCGGGAGCGATTGCAGGCCTTGTACAACGGTCGGGCTGAGCTGATCATCAGCGTGCCGCCGTCCGGCGGCACCTGCGCCACCATCAAAGTGCCTTACGAAATCGCCCCTGCCCCAGCCTGACCGCGAGTCCCAGCATGCCCGCCTCATTTGCCGCACCCGCCCCCTCGGCCGTCGTTGCCGACGATGAACGCCTGATGCGCGAACAGATCATCGACCGACTGAAGGAAGCGTGGCCCGAGCTCTTGATCGTGGGTGAGGCCGCCAACGGGCGCGAGGCGATAGCGATGGTGCAAAGCCTGCAGCCCGATATCGTCTTTCTCGATATCAGCATGCCCGGAATGGACGGCATCGAGACTGCCCGGGCGCTTGCCGGCCGCGCTCATGTCGTCTTCGTCACCGCGCACGACCAATACGCGATCAGCGCCTTCGAGCACGGCGCCATAGATTATCTGCTGAAGCCGGCAGAACCGGAGCGGGTGGCGCTGACTTGCCAGCGCCTGCGCGAGCGGCTCAAGCAAGTGCCGGATCCAATGGACGAGGTGCTCGCGCAATTGTCGCAACGACTGGGGACTGGCGGCCTGAAACGACGCGAGTACATGCGCTGGGTTCAGGCCAGCGTCGGCGCCAATATACGGATGATTCCGACCAGCGAAATCCTGTTCTTCCGCGCCGAGGATAAATACACGCTGGTGAAAACCCGCGGGGTCGAGGCGCTGATTCGCAAGCCGATCAAGGAGTTGATCGAAGAACTGGATCCGGATGAATTCTGGCAAATCCATCGCTCCACGGTGGTTCGCGTCGACGCGGTCGAGCAGGTAAGCCGCGACTTCCGCGGCCATCAGATCGTGCACGTAAGGGGCAGCGATGAAAAACTCGAAGTGAGCCGTACCTTCAATCATCTGTTCAAGCAGATGTAGGCCCGCCGGAAGCAGCCAGGTCGAGTGCGTCTTCTCGAGCGACGAGCTCCATCAGTTCGATCCAAGCCGCGATATCGGGAATAAACACCGGGGTCCTGTCGGTATAACGGGCATAGGCAATCCCGCCCTTACCCCGAGGAATCCCAATGAGCACGCGCGACGCTGCCGGCCCCGGCCACAATCCCGCTCGGCGACAGGCGCTGAGCTGTCTCGCCACCTGGACCGGCGCCGCCGTCGTCTGGACCGTTGCAGGCGGTGTTCCGCACGCGCTCGGCGCGACAGGATCCGGAACGCCCGCTGCGGCCGCTCCCAATGCACTGACTTTCGTGCAGATCAGCGACACGCATATCGGATTTCGCAAGCAGGCCAATCCCGACGTAGTCGGCAGCCTGCGCCGTGCGATCGGCGAAATCAATGCGCTGCCGCAAGCGCCGGCTTTCGTCGTGCATACCGGCGACGTCAGCCATCTGTCGAAGCCCGAGGAATTCGGCCAGGCACGCGAGATCCTGCAGGAGCTGCGCGTCGACCGCGTGCATACGGTTCCAGGCGAGCACGACACTATTGATGAAGGTGTGACAGGCTACCTGAGGCACTTCGACCATGATGGCAATGGCAAGGCCTGGTACAGTTTCGATCAGGCCGGCGTGCATTTCATCGGCCTGAACAACGTGCTCAACTTCAAGGCCGGGACGCTGGCGGCACTCGGCGACGAGCAACTCGCCTGGATGAAGTCCGATCTCGCACGCGTGTCGAACTCGACGCCAGTGGTAGTCCTCGGACATATCCCGCTATGGACGATCTGGGAACCCTGGGGGTGGGGCACGGCCGATTCCGCGCAGGCGATGGCGTTGTTGCGTCCATTCGGATCGGTCACCGTGCTTAACGGACATATCCACCAGGTGCTGCAGAAGGTCGAAGGGAATGTCGCTCTCCACACGGCGATGTCGCTCGCCTACCCGCTGCCCTCACCCGGAGAGGCAGGCATTGGCGAACCTGGTCCGGTCACCGTCGCGGCGGGCGAACTGGGCAAGCTGCTCGGGACGCGCCAGGTCAGCCTTGTGCGCGGAAGCCACGAGCTCGCGCTGATCGACAAGCCGCTCGCCGGCTGACGAGGGAACTGCCATGAACTATGCCCTTTTTCGCAATGCGCGTCCGCGTCTTCGTGCTTATGTTTCCCTCGCGCTGGCCTCCGGCGCGGCCTTCGCGATGCCCGCGATCCTTGCGACGGCTGCAGGGCCCGCGACGGCCGTCGAGGTCAAGATAGAGAAGTTCGCGTACGACGCGAAAGAAATCACGGTCGCGTCCGGTACCAGGGTGGTCTGGACGAATCGGGACGAGACGCCGCACACGGTGACCAGCAACGACAAGAGCTTTGCCTCGAAAGGTCTCGATACCGACGACAAGTTCGAGCATGTGTTTTCCAAGGAGGGCGACTTCGGTTATATCTGTACCGTGCATCCGTTCATGACCGGCGTCGTGCATGTGCGCAAGTAACAGCGCGGGGATGCGACAGGAATAGATCTGCCGGCATCGCAAGACAGTCGACAAGGCATCGAGCGTTCAAATTGTCCGAGCACACGCGTTTCGAGGAGCTGGTGTTGCCGCATCTCGACGCTGGGTACAACCTGGCGCGGTGGCTGACGCGCGACGTCCACGACGCCGAGGACGTGGTCCAGGACGCCTGCATCCGCGCGCTCAAGTACGTCGGAACGCTTCGCGACGGCGCCGCCCGGGCGTGGTTCCTGACCATCGTGCGGCACGCTTTCTACGACTGGTGCGGCCGCAACCGGCCGGCGGAGATTTTGCACGATGACGGCACGGCGATCGACATGGCTGCCGACGATACCGCGATGGGCCCCGAGGGGGCGGCGCTGCGCAGCGCCGAGTCCCGGGTTCTCGCAGACGCGGTGGCGGAGTTGCCGCTGGTTTTTCGTGAGGTACTGGTTTTGCGCGAGCTCGAGGAGCTTTCGTACAAGGAAATCGCGCGTATCGCCGACATTCCCGTTGGCACGGTGATGTCACGGCTCGCGCGCGCCCGCGGTTTGTTGCGACGCTCGCCGCTCTTACATTCGATCCGCGGACGGACGTCCGGAGGTGAACAATGAATTGCAATGAAGCTGGCATGCTGGTGGGGAGATACGCCGATGGCGAAATCGATAGCATTCAAGGGCGATCGATCGAACGGCATTTGCGTGAATGCGCCGCTTGTTCGGCGAAGCACCAGGAGGTGCTCGCGCTGCGAGCGCGGATCGGCGCGGAGGTCCCCTACTTCACCGCGACGCCGGCGCTGCGCGAACGGGTTCGAGCGATGCTGGCCAACGCGCAGGACACGGCGCCGGCGCGTCCGCGTACGCAGCGGGACCGCTGGGGCTGGCTGACCGGAGGCTTTGTTGCCGGCTGCGCCGCAGCCATGCTCGCCTGGAGCGTCGGCACGACGGTTGTCGCCTGGCGCGCGAACGAGGACATCGCGGTCGACGCCGTCGCGACGCACGTTCGGGCGACGCTGAACAACCACCTGATCCAGGTCGCATCGTCCGACCAGCACACGGTCAAGCCCTGGCTTTCCGCGCGACTCGATTATTCGCCGCCGGTGCAGGATCTGGCCAGCGAAGGCTTTCCGCTGACCGGGGGCCGCCTCGACATGCTCAACAAGCAGCGGGTCGCCACGCTGGTCTACACCCATCGGCTGCACACGATCGATGTCTTCGTCAGGCCCGAGTCGGCGCCTGCGCCGTCGACGTTGCGCAATGTGCGCGGGTTCAACGTCGCGCATGCAACGGGCTCGGGCATGGACTGGATCGCGGTATCCGACGTCAACGCCGACGAATTGACCCAATTCGTCCAGCGGCTCGCGCAACAGACGCCAACGCCGTAGCCACTCACCCCGAGCCTGCGTCTACGCGGGCTTGGCTGGTCTCCATACCGGCACTCGCGCGTCACATCGGCTGCGCCTCGTGCAGTCGTCCGCTCGCCTCCTGCGGTGTGCCGCCACGTGCAGGAAACGGGCGCGCCTCGTTAGATCTCCCGTAGCGTAGCGCCACACACGCCTTTCGACCGTGGAGAGGCGAGTGCTTCCGCCGTGCGCCAATCCGGCGCTGCCATACCTCGTTTCCTCTGCCGTTGTTCCCGATTGAATAAGGTCGTCGTCGCCCCAGTATTCAAGCGAGGTGATGAAGTACTCGATGTTTAACTATCGGTCGGGGATGAACGAATGGAATCGACGAGAGTATTCAGGGCGAAGACACTTGCATTGGCGATCGCGGTCGGCCTGGGAAGTCTGTCAACCGCGGCCGGGGCCGATACGCTGGAAGAACTGAAGGCGAAGATCGATGCGCTGCAGAAGAAAGTTGCCGAGCTAGAACAGAAGCAAGACAAGACCGGGCAAATGCAAGCGCCCGCCGGCGCTGATAACGTCGTCACCGGCGGGGCAACCAAAGGATCCTTCAAGCTGCCGGGCTCGAACACGTCGATCACTCTGGGCGGTTACGTCAAGCTCGACGCAGTCTTCAGCAATCCGAGCGCGGGAGTCGACACCAAGGGCGACCTCTTTCTGGACCCAACCGCCATCGCGGTCGGACCGAACGCCGCCAACAACGAGCGCAATCAGGTCAAGTTTGGCGCCAGGGAATCCCGGCTCTTCCTAAAGACGAATGCGCCGACTTCCGCGGGCGACTTGAACACGCACCTGGAAGTCGATTTCTACGGCGCTGACGGCAATGAAAGCGTGAGCAACTCACACGGCTTGAGACTTCGCCACGCCTACGGAACGCTTGGCAATTTCCTCGCCGGCCAGACGTGGACCAATTTCATGAACCCGGCGGCATTGCCCGATACGGTGGATTTCGGCGGCCCGGTCGGACAGATCTTCGATCGACAGGCGCAGGTTCGCTGGACTCAGTCGTTCGGCTCCATCGCGTCGGGCGGCGGACAATGGTCCGCCGGGCTCGAGAACCCCGAAACCGTCCTGCAGATTCCGGGCGGCGCAAGCTTCCGCGCCGACGACGACCGATTCCCTGACGTGACCGGACAGGTCCTGTTCAACACGCCGGCCGGCAAGATGTCGGTCCATGGCCTGTTGCGGCAAATCCGCATCGACTCCGCAACTGCGCCGACCGCGGTGGGCCAGAAATTCGGCGGCGCGCTCAGCGTCGCCGGTGTCCTCCCGACGATAGGCAAGGACGACTTCCGCTTCACGGCATCGGCGGGCAATGCGATTGGCCGCTATTCGAACGGATTCTTCCCGGACGGAGTGCTCGGCAGCGATGCGCAGATACGCCTGCCGAGACAGTGGGCATGGTTCGGCGCGTATCGCCACTACTGGTCCGACCAGCTGCGGTCGAGCCTCGTGTTGTCGAGCGCCGATGAGACCAATCCGGCGGGGTCTCCCCCCAACACCAACAAGAGCACGCATTCGGCACACGTCAATCTCATCTGGACTCCTGTTGCTGGCAGCGACCTCGGCGTCGAGTACATCTACGCGGATCGCGAGACTGAGGACGGGCTCAAGGGACACCTGAACCGACTGCAAGCCGCGGCGAAATACGCGTTCTAGGCCAGCAGTCCGAGCTTCGTGCGTTCGTTTATTCCCTGCGGCATAAGCAACACGGCACTTTGGTCTGACATGTATGCGAACGCGACAGGATGGACGGCAATGCGTTGGATCGGCCTGGTGCAAGGCTGGTGACGACAGTCCGCGAAGCGCGATCGCTCGGCATCGCGATTTCATTGCATAACGCAACGGTGCCTGTAGTGCGACACACGTGATTCGCACCGGGATCACTTCCCCAACTCAAGCTTTGAAGGAGCAAGCCATGTTTCGTAAACAATACTCTCTGGGCGCGCGCATCGCGATCGCGACCGCGCTCGCCATCGGCACTTCCGGTGTCGCGCTGGCGGACGACAGCAGCATGAACCCGTTCACCGGCGATTTCTACCGGGAACTCCACGGCCAGAACCTCGGCAACTCGAATCTCGCGCGTACGACGCGGACATTCGCAAACGACGCGACGATCCAGTGCGCAAACCCGGAGGGCCAGAAAGTCTCGCAGGTTGAACGCTTCCTGGCGCTCACGCCGATGCCGATATTCAGCGACAAGGGCGTGTGAGCCGCGCCATTCCAAGCAACACGCTGTGACGAGTCGGGGCGGCGTTGCGTCGCCCCGATCAACTCCCCGGTATAGTCGATGTTTTGCAACATCGGGAAACCGGATGTTCGGACTCGAGACCTTGTTCGCTCCGGCGATGATCGCCACGCTCGCGGCGATTGTCGTCGCAGGTGCCATCACGCATGGCGCGATCGGTTTCGGCTTTCCACTGATCTCCACGCCGCTGGTCGCCTTGCTGATCGATATCAAGACGGCGGTGCTGATTACCGTCGTACCGAATATCGCGGTCAACGTCGTCAGCATAGTGCGCGGAGGCAACTGGCGCGAGAGCATCGGGAAATACTGGACGATCGCCGTCTGGGTCGTCCTCGGCACGATGGTCGGCACGCACTTCCTGCTGGTGGCGCCGCCCGAGCTGCTGCAGCTTCTGCTCGCCGCGATCATCGTGCTGTACCTGTCGCAGCACAGGATTCGGCAACTCGACTTGACGTGGATCGCACGCTATCCCACGGTGTCGGGCGCGGGGTTCGGCTTGGTCGCAGGGCTGTTTTCGGGAGCGGTGAACGTGTCTGCGCCCCCGCTGGTGATCTATTTCATGATGCTGGAGCTGCCCCCGCGCGCGCTGACGCAGATCCTCAATCTGTGCTTCCTCGCCGGCAAGACTATCCAGGCGGCGACGCTCAGCCTGGCCGGCCCGGGAAGCCTGCCTTTGCTGGTCGCTTCGCTGCCATTAACCGTTCTGGCGATCGCCGCGTTGATGCTCGGCCTCCGGTTGCAGAAACGAATGAGCCCCGCCGTCTATTCCAGGATACTCCGCGCGACCCTCGTCGCATTCGTCGTCCTGTTGACCGGCCAGGCCGCGATCGAGTTGGCGCACCGGTGGCACGCTGCTTAGACTGACGACCCTGGTTCGCAGCCGGGTTCGCTAAGTCCGGTACGCGATGACTTCTACCTCAACCTTGGCGTCGATCATCAGCGTCGCCTGGGTCGTCGATCTCGCCGGTTTGTTATCGGGAAAGAATTCGGCGTAAACGCGGTTGAACGTCCAGAAGTCGCGCGCGTCGTGCAGCCACACCGTGGATTTGACGACGTCTTTCAGGGTGCATCCGGCGAGCGCCAGGGCCTTTTCCACATTTTTAAGCGTCTGGCGCGTCTGCGCCTCGATGCCACCCGGTACGATCTCGCCGTTTTCGCCCATGGCGACCTGTCCCGACACAAACACGAACGGTCCAGCCTTGACCGCAGGCGAGAACGGCAGCGCCTGTCCGCCGGCGCCGGTGCGGACTCCTCCCAGGAATTCGACACTCATGTGATCCTCCAATGGTTGAACGTCTTTGTCATCTAATACCGCGCCGCCGACCGCCGATTCGACCCATATGAAACTAAATTACAGTTTATCGGATTTCCCCGGCGTGGACCAATGCACTCGAAAACGCAGACTACGCTGCGAGCTTTGCTATGTGGTGCGGCCGATTTTTTGCTAACCTTGACGCCGTTTGGGAAGAGCGTAGACTTTTTGCTGGATGTAATTTAATTACACCAACCGCAAGCCGCCGCGCGCTATGCATCGAACGCCGCGGGGTTGGCCATTCGCGAGGAGGAGAGTCATGTTTCAAAAGGGCATCTGCAGCACCCGTTCCTTTCACACCGCTCCGACGTTGCGCGGCGCTCTTGCAGCTATCGCGCTGGCCACAGCAGCAACGCTGGGCCTCGCGGCCGGCTCCGCGCTGGCCGCACCCGTGAAAGGCGGCGCCGCCAATATCGCCATGATCGGCGAGCCGCAGACGCTCGATCCTATGGCATCGACCGCCGACCTGGTCGGCATAATCACGCAACATGTGTACGAACTGCTGTACACGTTCGACGCCAACTGGAACGTGACGCCGATGCTGGCGGAGAGCATGCCTGTGATCTCGAAGGACGGCTTGGTCTACACAATCCCGCTGCGCAAGGACGTCAAGTTCCACAACGGCAAGGAGATGACTTCCGACGATGTCGTCGCATCGCTAAAGCGGTGGATGGACACGGCTCCGCGCGGAAAGGCAGTGGCGAAGGAGATCAAGAGCCTCGAGGCCAAGGGTCCGAATGCGATCGTCATCACGCTCAACCGGCCCTATGCTCCCTTGCTCGCGCACCTGGCCCTGCCCAACGGCTTCGCGGCGATCATGGCCAAGGACTCGATCGCCACGCCGCTTACCCAATACATCGGTACCGGACCGTACATGTTCAAGGAGCGCAAGCCGGACCAGTACGTACAGCTGGTGCGCTACGATGGGTACAGCGCGCGCAAGGAGCCGGCCAGCGGCTACGCCGGCAAGCGCGAAGCGTGGATCGACGAGCTGCGCTTCATTCCAGTCCCCAACGCTAACACGCGGGTCGAGGGATCGCTGTCGGGGCAATACCAGTTCGCGGACCTGCTGCCGGTCGAATCATACTCACGCCTCGAGAATGCGCCCAACGTGAAGCCCGTGCTGACCTCGCCGTTCGGTTTTCCATACCTGGTGTTGAACACCAAGCAGGGACCGCTCGCGAATCTCGCGCTGCGCCAGGCAGTTGAGGCAGCGCTCAACAATGCCGACATGATGGGCGCCGGATTCGGCGACCCGAAGTTTTACACGACCGAGGCCAGCCACTACGCGAAGAACACACCGTTCTACTCGACTGCCGGCACCGAGAACTACGGCAAGGGCGACGCCAAGAAGGCGGCTGCGCTTGTGGCGAGCAGCAAGTACGACGGCACACCAATCAGAATTCTCACCAGTCAGCAGTACGACTTCCATTATCGGATGGCGCTGGTGATGGCGGAGAATCTCAAAGCCGCCGGGTTCAAAGTCGACATGCAGGTGGTCGACTGGTCGACGTTGATCCAACGCCGTAACGATCCCGCGCTGTGGGATATCTACATCACGCACTCCGCCGTTCTGCCGGATCCCACGCTGACGCCGCCGCAGCTCGGCGACGGTGCGCCGGGCTGGTGGAGCTCGCCCGCGAAAGATGCGTCGCTGGCAGCGCTCAATGCCGAAGCCGACCCGAAGAAGCGTGGCGCGCTGTGGGGCAACGTGCAGTCGGTCGTGTTCACCGAAGTGCCGTACATCCGCGTCGGCTATTTCAACAGCGTGACTGCGCGTTCGCCGAAGCTCGAGGGTTATATCGCGATGCCGTGGCCGTTTTTCTGGAATACCTGGCTGGACAAGTGAGGCTTGCGCATTTGCATTGAACGAATCAACTGCAGAGCGTCACGGCATGAGCCGGTATCTCGTCTCACGCTTCGCCGGCATGGTGATCGTGATGCTGCTGGTGGCCACCATCGTATTCTTCATCACGCGCCTGGCGCCGGGCGATCCCGCGGCCGTCATGCTGGGCGAGCAAGCGACGGCCGCCGACATCGCGAAGTTGCGCTCGTCGTATGGGCTCGATCAGCCGCTGCCGTTGCAGTTCGTCCACTGGCTGGCCGAACTGGCTCGCGGCAACCTCGGTCAGTCGATTTTCCTGCAACGGCCGGTGACGCAGGCGCTGGCCGAGCGCGCGGAGCCTACCTTTTTTCTGACGCTGTTCTCGATTGTCATCGCCACGCTGATCGGTATCCCCTGCGGCATCATTGCGGCGGTTTGGCGCGGGAAGACGATCGATCAGTTCTTCTCGGGATTCGCTATGCTCGGCGCGAGCATCCCGAGCTTCTGGTTCGGGCTGATCCTGATGCAGATTTTCGCGGTGGGCTTAGGCTGGTTCCCGGTGGCGGGCTATGGAGATCCGGGCGTGCCCTTGGGCGATCGTCTGCATCATCTGGTGTTGCCGGCGATCGTGCTTGGTGTCGTCAATTCGGCGCTTATCCTGCGCTTCACACGGGCGAGCATGCTCGACGTGCTTAGCGAGGACCACATCCGCACAGCCCGGGCCAAGGGACTCTCGGAAGCGAGCGTCATTCTGCGTCATGCGCTGCGAAACGCGCTGATCCCGGTGATCACCGTGCTCGGCCTCACGTTCGCGCTGCTGATCGGCGGTGCGATCGTAACCGAAACGGTCTTCGGACTGCCGGGTATCGGCAATCTCGTCGTGTCGGCGGTCCTGCGGCGCGACTATCCGGTTATCCAAGGCGCGCTTCTGGTAATCGCGGGACTCTACGTTCTCGTCAATCTGGCGATCGACCTCCTGTACCTCGCCGTCGATCCGCGCGTGAAATATTGACCGGCGCGACAACATCGTGAGCGCCGCCGTTATGCCCACCGCCGTTGTCGCTGCATCGCGCAGTCCCGGAGCGATCATTCTGGCCAAGCTGTTCCGGCGCAGGCTGGTACTGGTCGGCGCAGTGATCCTCGGCATCGTCGCGGCGCTCGCGATCTTTGCGCCGTGGATCACCCCCTATGACCCGATGGCTTTGAAGATCCTCGACCGGTTGCAGAGTCCGCGCACCGCGCACTGGTTCGGAACCGACGAACTCGGCCGAGATGTGTTCTCGCGGGTGATTTTCGGGGCGCGGTACTCGCTGACGATCGGCGCCATGGTGGTGCTGATCTCGACGACCGGCGGTGTGCTGCTTGGACTCACTGCCGGATTCTTCCGCCGCCTGGATGCTCCGATCATGCGCCTGGTCGACGCGATGATGTCCTTCCCGGATATCCTGCTGGCGATCGCGCTCGTCGCGGTGCTCGGCGCATCCATGACCAACGTGATCCTCGCGCTCGCCATCGTCTACACGCCGCGCGTCGCTCGGGTGGTGCGGGCCTCGACACTGGTTGTTCGCGAGCTGTTGTTCATCGAGGCCGCGCGCGCCCTCGGCGTCTCGACCTCGCGCATCCTCTTCATCCATATCCTCAACAACATCGCTTCCCCAATCCTGGTGCAGGCGACGTTCATCTTCGCCTACGCCGTGCTCGCCGAAGCGGGGCTGTCTTTCCTCGGCGTCGGCGTGCCGCCGGCGCTGCCGACGTGGGGCACGATGATCGCCAGCAGCCAGCAGTTCGCGCACCAGGCGATCTGGCTCGTCGTGTTTCCGGGCGTTGCGATCATTCTCTCCGCGCTGTCGCTGCAGATGGTGGGCGATGGCTTCCGTGATTTGCTCGATCCAAAACTTCGCAAGGCGATGTGACCGTGGCCGCGGCCTCGCACGCTGCCGCTCCGCTGATGGAGGTCAAGCATCTGCAGACGCATTTTTCGACCGATGCCGGGCTGGTCAAGGCCGTCGAGGACGTCTCGTTCACGCTGAACGGCGGGGAAACGCTCGCTGTCGTCGGCGAATCCGGCTCCGGCAAGTCGGTGACGAGCCTGTCGATCATGGGACTGATTCCGAATCCGCCAGGACGCATCGTCTACGGCGAGATCCTGTTCCGGACCCGCGAAGGCCCGGTGGTCGATCTCGCGAAGCTGCCCATCCGGGCGCTGCGAAGGCTCCGCGGCCGCGACATCGCGATGATCTTTCAGGAGCCGATGACGAGCCTGGATCCCGTATTCACGGTCGGCGCCCAGATCGCTGAGGCTGCGGCGCTACATCTCGGAATGAGTCGCGCAGCCGCGATGAAGCGCGCGCTGGAAATGCTTGAGCTCGTGGAGATCCCCGCCGCGAAGCAGCGCCTCGCCGAATATCCGCATCAACTGTCCGGCGGGATGCGGCAGCGGGTGATGATCGCGCTGGCGCTTTCGTGCAATCCGTCGCTGCTGATCGCCGATGAGCCCACCACGGCGCTCGACGTCACGATCCAGGCGCAGATCCTCGCGCTCCTCGACAAGCTGCGGCGCGAGATCGGCATGGCGGTGCTGTTCATCACCCACAATCTGGGCGTCGTGGCCGAGATCGCCGATCGCGTCGTCGTGATGTACAGCGGGCGCATAGTCGAAGAGGGCGACGTGCAATCGTTATTCAAGCGTCCGCGGCATCCGTACACGCGCGGACTGCTGGAGTGCCTGCCACGCCGCGCACTCGACAACGAATCCACGATGGCACGGCGGCGGCTGAACGCGATTCCCGGTCAGGTCGCAAGCCCGCTCGACCCGTTGCCAGGATGTGCCTTCGCGCCGCGCTGCGCGCTCACGCAGCTCGAATGCTCGGCCCGGATGCCACCGCTCGCTGCACTTCCTGCGGGGCAGCGCTCGCGCTGCATACGATGGGAGATGCTTTGAACGCGACCCCACCCGGCGACAAAATGCCTGCAAGCACGCCGATGCTGGCGGTGCGCGGCCTCAAGAAATACTTTGGCCACGGCGATCGATTGGTCCACGCGGTCGACGACGTCACCTTCGACATCGCCAAGGGCGAGGTAGTGGGCCTCGTCGGCGAATCGGGCTCGGGCAAGAGCACGATCGGGCGCTCGGTGCTGAAGCTGATCGATCCGACCGCGGGCGAAGTTTGGTTCGAAGGCTCCGATCTCGTGCCGATGTCCTCACGCAAGATGCGTCCCTATCGCCAGCGGCTGCAGATCATCTTCCAGGATCCGTATGCGAGCCTTAACCCGCGCCGACGCGTCGGCGACACGCTGGACGAAGCGATGGCGACGCACGGGCTGCACCCGGGCGCCGCTCGTGCGAAACGGATCGCCGAGCTCTTGTCGCTCGTCGGTCTCGCGCCCGAGCACGCGCAGCGTTTTCCGCACGAATTTTCGGGCGGTCAGCGGCAGCGCATCGGCATCGCCCGGGCGCTTGCCGTCGAGCCGCAGTTCATCGTCGCCGACGAGCCGGTGTCCGCGCTCGACGTCTCCATCCAGGCACAGGTCATCAACCTGTTGTCGGATTTGCGCGAGCGCTTCGGGCTGACCATGCTGTTCATTTCGCACGATCTCGACGTCGTCGAATACTTGTGCGATCGGATCGTCGTGCTCTATCTCGGCAAAGTGATGGAAGTCGCACCGGCGAAGGATCTGTACCGGGCGCCCAAGCATCCTTATACCGAAGCGCTCCTCGAAGCGTCGCCGCGGCCGGACCCTGAGGCGCGCCGCGACCGCCGCCTGCTCCAAGGCGATATCCCAAGTCCCGTCGATCCGCCCTCGGGCTGCGTGTTTCGAACGCGATGTCCGTACGCGCTGGCCTCGTGCGCCGCCGAGGTGCCTGCACTGCGCGAAGTGGCGCCGCGCCGGTTCAAGGCCTGCATCCGCGACGACATTCTTTGAGGCATCAAGATGAACCTGGC
The DNA here is from genome assembly GCA_036270955.1 of Casimicrobiaceae bacterium. GTDB lineage: Bacteria > Pseudomonadota > Gammaproteobacteria > Burkholderiales > Casimicrobiaceae > PALSA-1003. Next base: position 29,360 of record DATBBM010000124.1, read on the forward strand.
CCCAATCCTTGCCGAAACGCTCGATCCCGCGACAAAGGGCTATCCGCTCTCTGGCCCTGCGATGCCGATTTCCGCCATCGGCGCGCAGCGTTGGAGTGTGCTCAACGGAGACTTGCCGTTGCCAGTGGCGGTGATACGCGATTCGGCGCTCGCCCACAATCACGCATGGATGCGCGACTTCACCGCGTCGACCGGCGTGCTGCTGGCGCCGCACGGCAAGACGACGATGGCGCCGCAGATCTTCGCGCAGCAGCTTGCGGCAGGCGCCTGGGGGATCACCGTCGCCAACGTGCAACAGCTCGTCCTCTGCGTGCGCTTCGGCGTTCGCCGCGTCCTCATGGCCAATCAACTCCTCGGCGCGGCCGAGGTCGGCGCGGTGATTCGCCTGCGCGAAGAGCATCCCGATCTCGAGTTCCATTTCCTCATCGACTCACATGCGCAACTGGCGTCGATCGACCATCTCGCGGCGCCGCAGAAGATGTCACGCAAGCTCACAGCCCTGGTCGAACTGGGCGTCCCGGGAGGCCGCACCGGCGCGAGGACGTTCGACGATGCGATCGCGGTGGCGCGCGCGATCGCGGCGAGCGGGCACGTCGCTTTGTCGGGGCTCGAATGCTATGAAGGGCTACAGGTCACCGGCGATTCGGGCCGCGATGAGATCGTCGTCGCGGAGCTTATGCAGCGCGTGCACGATCTCGCGCTCGCCTGCGATCGCGAGGAGCTCTTCGCAAGTCCCGCGATCATTCTCACCGCCGGCGGCTCGGCTGCTTTCGACATCGTCGCACGCGATCTGCCGATGAAGCTTTCCAAGCCAGTGCTCACGATCCTGCGCAGCGGTTGTTACGTTACTCATGATTCGGGTTTCTACAACCGCATGCTGGAAGGCGTGAGGGCGCGAAGCGGCGCCGCCTGGCAGGCGCGCCCCGGCCTGCAGCCGGCGCTCGAAGTCTGGTCGCGAGTGCAATCCTGTCCTGAGCCCGGGTTGGCGATCCTCACAATGGGCAAGCGCGACGCGTCTTTCGATCTCGAGATGCCAATCCCCGCCAAACGCTACCGCTCGTCAACCGATGCCGTCCCGCAGCCCGCGCCTGGATCGTGGACGATCGCCAACATGAACGATCAGCACGGCTATCTGCGTTTTCCCGCTGATTCCAAGGAAGGGCCGGAGGTCGGCGATCTGGTCGGGTGCGGCATCTCGCACCCGTGCACGACGTTCGACAAGTGGCGCGCGCTCTTCACCGTCGACGATGTTTATCGCGTGACAGGCGCGATCCGCACGTTCTTCTGACTGCTCGGATGAATCACGCGACCAAGCGCCGCAGCAAGCTCCATGGGGTCATGGGCGATCTTCTGCTCACGATGCGCGAGCGCGCCGAGTCGCTGTCGCAGGGGCAGCAACGGGTCGCTGCGGTCATGCTGGCCGATCCGGATTTCGCCGTGCGCGCCAGTATCGACGCGCTAGCGCGCCGGGCGAAAGTCAGCCCGCCGACGATCGTCCGCTTCTGCCGCGCGCTAGGTTTTGCGGGTTTGCGCGAATTCAAGCTGCGCCTCGCGCAGAGCCTTGCCGTCGGAACCTCGACGCTCCACCGCGCGGTCGTGCCGGGCGACACCATGCAGACCGTCGCCCACAAGGTCTTGCAGGGCGCGGCGAGCGCGCTCGCCAACCTCGAGCAGCACATCTTTCCGGACGATATCGAGCGTGCCGTCACGCGGATCGCGAAGGCGCGGCGGATCGACTGCTACGCCGTCGGCAACACGTCGATGTTCATGGCCAGTGACGCGCAGGCGCGCTTTTCCCGTCTCGGCCTCGTCTCGAATTTCTATTTCGACGCCCATTTGCAGCTCGTCTCGGCTGCGACGATGAACAAGAACGACGTCGCGTTGGCGATCTCGCATATCGGACGGATGCCGTTCCTGCTGGAAACCGTGGACGTTGCGAAGGAACAAGGTGCAATGATTATCGCCATCACGCGGCCGGGTACGCCACTGGCGGAGCGCGCCGACGTCGTGCTGCCGGTGGTCGTCCCAGCCGACCCTTCGATGCGCGTCGGCACCGAGGCCTACCTCGCG
>DATBBM010000125.1:0-49403 GCA_036270955.1 Casimicrobiaceae bacterium
CGCCAGCGTGCCGTCGATGTCGAAGGCCAGCATCGGCCGGCCCGACACCAGATTGCGTATTTGCGTCAGCGACGCAGTCCCGAGCGCATATCTCATGCCTCGATGCCGGCGCTGCGCTGATGCGCGAATATCCGCGCCGACACGCGCTGGCGCTGCCGCAGCCGCGCCGCATCGAGCAGCATCGCGCCGGCCCAGCGGTAGACGTTGAACTCCTGCACCAGCCGACGCATGCTGCGCATGCGCACGCGCTTTTCGTCGGCCGGCATCGTCAGCGCCTTGTACAGGGCATCGGCGCAATTCTCGATGTGGTACGGGTTGACGATCAGTGCGTCCGGAAGCTCCCGCGCCGCGCCGGTGAATTGCGAAAGCACGAGAACGCCTTGCTCGTCCTCGCGTGACGCCACGAATTCCTTGGCGACGAGGTTCATTCCGTCGTGAAGGCTGGTGACCACGCAAACGTCGGCCGCGCGGTAGTACTCGTTGACCGACTGCGACTCGTGGTGCTCGACCTTCAGCCGGATCGGCTCATAGCCGTCGCGGCCGAATTGCGTGTTGATGCGCGCCGCCAGCGAGCGGACTCGTGTCTCGAAATTATGATATTCGTCGAGCGACGAGCGCGAAGGCGCGGCAATCTGCACGAGCACGAACCGGCCGACGAGCTCGGGGTGTATCTCGAGCAGGCGCTCGACCGCGAGAAACCGCTCGAGTATGCCTTTGGTGTAGTCCATCCGGTCGACGCCGACGCCGAGCAGGACGTCGTCGGGGAGCTTCTCGATGCGCAGCACCTTGGCGCGGCAGAGCGAGACCGACAGCTGCGAATCGATCCACTCCGGCGGCCATTGGATCGAAATCGGGTACGACTCGACGCGCGTCAGCTGGCCGCCGTACGAAATCGTCGACGACTCGCGCTCAATGCGAGCTTCCAGGTGGCGATCGACGGTCTCGACGAAATTCTGGCAATGGAAACGGGTGTGAAAGCCGAGGATCGTGCTGCCCAGCATGCCCTCGAGCAGCTCCTCGCGCCACGGGCAGATGCTGAACGATTCCGGATTCGGCCACGGAATGTGCCAGAACATGATGATCGTGGCTTTCGGCAGCCGCTCGCGGATCAGCCGCGGGACCAGCGCCAGGTGATAGTCCTGAACAAGCACGACCGGGTCCTCGGTGTGCGCCTCGTCGCGCACGGCGTCGGCAAAGCGCCGATTGACCCGGACGTACTGCTCCCAGTCGGCGGAACGGAACACCGGGCGGACGTGGGCGATGTGGCACAGCGGCCACAGACCTTCGTTAGCGAAACCGTTGTAGTAGCCGCGCTCCTCTTCCGGGCTCAGCCAGACGCGACGCAGCGTATAACTCGGATTGTCGGGGGGCACGCGCAGCCGTCCGCGCGCATCGGCGGTCTCGCGGTCAGCGCTGCCGCTGCCGTGCGCGATCCACGTGCCGGAACAGGCGCGCATGACCGGTTCGAGCGCGGTGACCAGCCCGCTGGCGGGTCGCAAAAGCGTTACCGCATCGCCTTGCCGGTTGTGGATGAACGGCTCGCGATTCGATACGACCAGCACTTCGTCGCCGAGCAGCTGCTCGTGCAGGACGTTGCGCAGCATCTCCGGGCTCCATATCGCGGACTGGTCGCGCCGGCGGCCCTGGTCGAGCTCGCGCAGCAGCGCGCGCAATTCGCTGGCCAGCGGATGGACCGGCGACGAGCCCGGCTGCGAAAACGGCTGCAGTATCCCTTCGCCGCGCAGCAATGAGCGAACGCCGGCGACCCAGCCGCGCCACGAAAGGTGCGCGATCGACACGGTGACCAGCGACACGACGACGCCGAGGACGACGAACAGACCGATCAGATACAGTCGCGTATCGGCGCTGCGCCGGTCGACGAAGCTCATGTCGTGGACCAGAATAAGCGTGCCGATGCGATCGTTGCCCTGGAGCAGCGGGCGCTGCACGACGTGCAGCGGGCCCTGGCGCAGGCGGATCACCGAGTGCGCTTCGCCTGCCGCGCTCGCCGGCGGCCGGCATCCGAGCGTCACCGGATAGGTCGGCGTCGAATAGCGCAGCTTCCCTTTCTCGTCGCAAAAAGCGAGCGCATAGAGCCTCTCGTCCTGCAGCGCTCGCATGAATACCTGCTCGACTTTGGTCGTCGAGCCCTGCTCGATGGCCCCGGAGAGCTGGTCCTGCAGCGTATTGGCGACCAGCTCCGAGCGCGTGTCGAGGTCGTTGATCCACCAGCGCAAGGCAAGCTTGTCGACCAGCGGCACAAGCAGGTACGCGAGCAGCGCCAGCGCCACTGTCAGCGGCGCGATGAAGCGCAGCGACAGGTGCATCGGGCGTAGCGGTTCTTGCGTGCTCATCGTGTGATGACGATTTCAGGCGATCCGAAGCGAGTCAATGCCGCGCGCAACCGCGGGCGGTCGATATCCGGCCGCCGCGTCCGCTAGCCCAGCGGAACAACCTTGAGGACTTCCTCGGCGGTGGACAGCCCGGCGGCGATCTTCGCCGCGCCCGACACGCGCAGCGGCTTCATGTTTTCCTTGTATGCCTGCTCGCGGATCTTCGAATCGTCCGCGTCGGAATGGATCAGACGGCGGATGATCGGCGACAAAGTCATGATCTCGTACAGTCCGATCCGGCCGAGGTAGCCGGTCATCCGGCACTCGAGGCAGCCGACGGGAGAGTGCACGTGCTGCTCGCCGTCGCTGCGGAACGGCGTGGTCAGCATGCGCCACATGTCCGCGTCCAGCGGGTCCGCCGGCACCTTGCAGTGCGGGCAAAGCGTGCGCACCAGGCGCTGCGCCATCACGCCCAGCACCGTCGAGCTGATCAGGAACGGCGGCACGCCGAGATCGAGCAAGCGCGTGATCGCGCTCGGAGCATCGTTGGTGTGCAAGGTCGAGAGCACTAGGTGGCCGGTCAGCGCGGCCTGCACCGCCATGTCGGCGGTGTCGCGATCGCGGATTTCGCCGACCATGATGATATCCGGGTCCTGGCGCAGCAGCGTGCGCACGCCGTTCGCGAAATCGACGCCGATCGCCGGCTGCACCTGCATCTGGTTGAACTCGGGAGCGATCATCTCGATCGGATCCTCGATCGAGCAGACGTTGACCTCGGGCGCGGCGAGCAGCTTCATCGTCGAATACAGCGTCGTCGTCTTGCCTGATCCGGTCGGACCGGTGACCAGGACGATGCCGTAGGGCTCCTTGATCATGCGCTCCCACCGTTCGCGGTCCTCGGCGGTGAAGCCGAGCTCCTGGAAATCGCGCACCAGTACGTCGGGCGCGAAGATCCGCATGACGACCTTCTCGCCGAACGCGGTCGGCATCGTCGAGATGCGAAGCTCGATCTCCTCGCCGTCCGGCGACAGCGTCTTGATGCGCCCGTCCTGCGGTCGCCGCCGCTCGACGATCTCCATCCGCGCCAGAAGCTTGATCCGGCTGGTCATCGCGATCAGGACCGGGTTCGGGATCGCGTAGACCTGATGCAGGACGCCGTCGATGCGGAAGCGCACGACGCCGGCGTCACGCCGCGGCTCGACGTGGATATCCGACGCGCGCTGCTCGAACGCGTATTGCCAGAGCCAGTCGACGATGTGGACGACGTGCTGATCGTTTGCGTCGAGCTGGCCGTGCTTGCCAAGCTCGACCAGCTGCTCAAAATTGCGCGTGAACGTGTCGCCGCGCTGCGTCTCGCCCGCCTTCTTGATCGAACGGGCAAGAGTGAAGAACTCGCCGATGTAGCGGCGGATGTCCTGCGGATTCGCGAAGACCAGCTTGACCGTGAGATGAAGGATCGACTCGAGCTCGTCGGCCCACGCGCGCACGAACGGCTCGCTGGTCGCAACGGTCAGCTCGCCCTTGGAGACCGCGACCGGCAGGATCCGGTAGCGCTCGGCGTACGCGATCGACATCGTGCCTGTCACCGCAACCAGGTCGATCTTCAGCGGGTCGATGTGATGGTAGGGAATGCCTAGCTTGCCGGCCAGCCATTCGACCAAGGTCTCGAGCGTCAACGGCCGGCGCGGAGGGATCAGCGAGCGCCATTTCTGGTCGGCGATCAGCTCCAGCGGACTGTCGTAACGCTGCGTGCGCGAGCGCGCGACCGGGTCTGCATCCGCGGCCGCGACCAGCCCGTCGGCCACCATCAGCTTCAGGATGTCGTCGAGTCTTAAGCGCCTGTCCGGCGTCGGCGCCTGCTTGGCGGCAGGAGCGCCCGGCTGCGCGATGGGCTTGATCGGGGTGGCCGAAGGCATCGCGCTACTATAAACCGAAGCGCCGGGCCGCGACAGCGGATACCGGCGGCCGCGCTAGTCGCGAACCTCCCGCTTCCGGGCCGGCGGAATGCGAAAATGACGCCATGCATCCGGAGATAACTGCTCTTCATGCCGACATTACGACGCTCGCGGTCGATGCGATCGTAAACGCCGCCAACACCAGCCTCCTGGGGGGCGGCGGCGTCGACGGCGCGATCCATCGCGCCGCCGGACCCGAATTGCTCGTCGAGTGCCGCGCCTTGCGCGGCTGCGCCACCGGCGACGCCAAGATCACCCGCGGCTATCGGCTGCCGGCGCGCCACGTCATCCACACGGTCGGGCCGGTGTGGCAAGGCGGCACCGCGGGCGAGCCGCAATTGCTGGCCTCCTGCTACCGGCGCTCGCTGGAGCTCGCCGTCGGCCACGGCATCGCATCGGTCGCGTTCCCGGCGATCAGCTGCGGGGCCTACGGCTATCCGCTGGCAAAGGCGGTGCCGATCGCGGTCGCGACCGTGCGAGCCTTCGACCGGCTCGATGCCCTGCAGAGGATCGCATTCGTTTGCGCCGGCACGGACGTGCTGGCCGCGTACCGCGCCGCGCTCGCCGGACCCGGCTAGTCGGCGTCGAGCCCGTCGCCGCCGGCGGTCGCCACCGGCTCGGGGACTTCGAACACCTCGCGCAGATACGCGACGTACGACGGATCGTAATCCATGGCCTTCGACGGCTCGTCACTGATCTTGGCGACCGGCTGGCCGTTGCAGCGCGTCATCTTGATCACGATTTGCAGCGCGTCATAGCCGAGGTCGTTGGTCAGATTGGTGCCGACGCCGAACGCCGTCCGGCTGCGACCCTTGAAGTATTCGAACAGCCGGATCGCCAGCGGTGCGTTCAGCGAATCGGAGAAAACCATCACTTTCGATCGCGGATCGATGCGCATCTTCTGGTAGTGCGCGATCATCTTCTCGCCCCATTCGAACGGGTCGCCCGAGTCGTGCCGCACACCGTCGAACAGCTTGCAGAAGAAAAGGTCGAAATCGCGCAGGAACGCATCCATGCCGCAAACGTCGGAGAGCGCGATTCCAAGGTCCCCCCGGTATTCGCGCGCCCATGTGTTGAACGCGAACACCTGCGAATCGCGAAGACGCGGTCCCACCGCCTGGCAGGCCTGCATGTATTCGTGCGCCATCGTCCCCAGCGGGGTCAGGTTGTGCTCGAGCGCGAGCTTGACGTTGCTGGTACCGACGAATTTGGGGCCGATCCCCTGCTTCAGCGTGCGCACGACCTCGTCCTGCCATGCGCGCGAGAATCTGCGCCGCGTGCCGTAGTCGGCGATCCGGAACTCGGGGTCGGGCACCGCGTTGATCTGCGCGATCTTGGCGTCGAGCCGGCGGCGGCCCTCGGCGAGATCGGGCCGGGCTATCGTCTCGCGGAAATACACTTCGCTGACGATTGCAAGCACCGGCACTTCGAACAGGATCGTGTGCAGCCACGGTCCCTTGATCGTGATGTCGATCTCGCCGGGCGCCGCCGCACGCGTCAGGCTGATGAAGCGCCGGTCGAGCTGGAACAGGCCGAGCAGATCGACGAAGTCGCTTTTGAGGAAACGCCAGCGCCGCAGGTATTCGAGCTCCTCGTGCGTGAACCGCAGGGCGCACAGGCCGACGATCTCCCGCTCGATCTGATCCAGGTAGGGTGTCAGGTCGACGTCAGGTGTACGGCACTTGAAGCGGTATTCGACCTGTGCACCGGGAAAATGGTGCAGCACGACCTGCATCATCGTGAATTTGTACAGGTCGGTATCGAGCAGCGACTCGATGATCATGCAAGGTTTTGGCGGCGGCTTGGGAGGCAGCCATGGTACCCGCTGTAGGCGAGGCTATCCACTTTCGCCCGACGGTGGCGGCGATAGGAATCGACAGGCGAACGAGCGGTCCGCGCAAGGTGGCAATCGCGGGCCGGGGCCGCTATCATCGATCCATTCACACTCGAGGCAACGATCGATGCTGGTCAACTGCGTCGCCTATCAGGAAGGCAAGAAGCTCGCCGACATCCCGAAGGAAGCGATCAGCGATTACCTGAAGCGCCCCGGCTGCTTCGTCTGGGTCGGGTTGAAGGATCCTCCGCCGGCCGAGCTCGAAGAGATGCAGGAGGAATTCGACCTTCCGGACCTCGCCGTCGAGGATGCGCGTCACGGCCACCAGCGCCCGAAGATCGAGGAGTACGGCGACTCGCTTTTCGCCGTCCTGCAGGCGGTGGAGATGCGCGGCGAGGAGTTGCACGTCGGGGAGGTCGACATCTTCGTCGGGCTCAATTACGTCCTTTCGGTGCGCCGCGAGACCGAGCGCGGCTTTGCCGACGTGCGGGCGCGCAGCGAGAACGAGCCCGATCTCCTGGTGAACGGCGCGGCGTACGTGCTCTACGCGCTGATGGACAAGGTCGTCGACCGCTACTTCCCGGTGCTCGAGGCGCTGGAAACCGAGCTCGAATCGATCGAGGAGCAGATCTTCGTGCGCAATACCGCGCGCTACAACATCGAGTCCCTGTACACGTTGAAGCGCAAGCTGATGACGCTCAAGCACGCGGTCGACCCGTTGATGGAAGCCGTCGGCAAGCTCTACGGCGGCCGGGTGCCGCGCATCTGTGCCGGAATGGGCGAGTATTTCCGCGATGTGTTCGACCATCTGCAGCGGCTGCACGCGTCGATTGAGGGCATACGCGACATGCAGACGACCGCGATCCAGGTCAACCTGGGCATGATCAGCCTGAACGAAACCGAGGTCACCAAGAAGCTGGCCGGCTGGGCCGCGATCATTGCCGTCCCGACGCTGATCGCCGGGATCTACGGCATGAATTTCAAGAACATGCCGGAGTACGATTTTCAGTACGGCTACCCGGTATCCCTCGCGGCGATGCTCGTCATCGATATCGCGCTTTACTATTGGTTCAGAAAAATCCGTTGGCTCTGAGCGTCCGGCAGCCCGGTCTCTAGTGCAGGTGGGGCTTGTCGCCGCCGGCGATCGGCGTGAGCGGGATCACCCGCTTGTCCTGCGGCGGCTGATGCCAGGCCGGCTGCAGGGTCACGTGGTCGATGCGGTATCGCTCGGCCAGTAGCCGCTGTGCCGCTACCAGGATCTGCGGCCATGCCTGCGGATCGCGGATCAACAGATGCGCCGACATCGCCGTCCGGTCGCTGGTCATTTGCCATACATGCAAGTCGTGCACGGCGGCGACACCGGGAACGCGGGTCAGCGCGCGCCCGATGTCTTCGTAGGAAAGATGCGCAGGAACGCCTTCCATCAGCACGTGCGTCGATGCCTTGAGCAAGAGCCAGGTCGAGCGCAGCACCAGCGCGGCAACCAGCAGCGACAGGATCGGGTCGATCGGCATCCATCCGGTCGAGGCGACGACGGCGCCGGCGACGATCGCCGCCACCGAACCCAGCATATCGCCGGTGATATGAAGCAATGCGGCCCGGCTGTTCAGGCTGCGGCCGTGCGACAGGCTCCAGGCCGCGAACATGTTGATCAGGAGACCGACGGTGGCGATGGCCATCACCATGCCGCCGGCCACCGGTGAGGGCGCCAGCAGCCGGCGCACCGCCTCGACCGATATCCCGACGACAACGGCCAGCATCAGCAGCGCATTGATGAACGCTGCGATCACCTCCGCCCGGGCGTAGCCGTAGCTCGCGCGGCGCGAAGGCGGCAGTCGCGCCACGTGCTGGGCCAGAAGTGCGATGCCCAGCGCCGCGGCATCGGTGACCATATGACCCGCGTCGGCGAGCAGGGCCAAAGAGCCTGCGAGCCAGCCGCCGCCCGCCTCGACCACTGCGAAGCCGAGGGTCAGCACGACGGCCAGACGCAATGCGCGGCGTTCGCGCGCCGCTGCGTTTGTCGCAGTGTCGCCGCGCGCCCTTGGGTGCGAATGGTGATGGGCAGGCATGGTTCCTCGTGTGTCCCATTGTCGACCAAGCCCGCATCGCGGGCAACGCTTGGCGCCGGTAGAATGCCCGCATGCGCAACATCGCCGCGCTCGCGGACCGCATCGACGACCTGCTGCCGCAGACGCAGTGCGGCCGCTGCGCGCATCCCGGGTGTCGTCCGTATGCCGAGGCGATCGCCGCCGGCACGGCGCCGATCAACCGCTGCGCACCTGGAGGCACGGCGACGATCGCAGCACTCGCGGCGCTGCTCGACGTGGCGGCGCCATCGCCCGATCCTGCCTTCGGCGTCGCCGAGCCGCTGACGCTGGCGCGCATCGACGAGGCCGTCTGCATCGGTTGCACGCTGTGCATCCGGGCCTGTCCGGTCGACGCGATCGTCGGCGCCGCCAAGCAGATGCATACCGTCCTGGCCGACCACTGCACCGGCTGCGGCCTTTGCCTGCCGCCGTGTCCGGTCGATTGCATCGTCATGACGAGCGCAGGTCGAGCCTGGACGGCCGCCGATGCCATGGCGGCGCGCGTCCGATTTCAATCGCGCAAGGTGCGGCTCGCGCGGGAGACCGCCAAGCGCACACCGCGCCGCGATGCCAGCGCGAGCCCGCGCGTGCAGAATGCGAGTCCCGAGGCGCGCCGGCAGGCCGTCGCAGCAGCACTCGTCCGAGCCCGCGCCCGCCGGGACCGGGAAAGCCGGTGAATCCGGCAAAGCGGCGCGCAATCTACGAGCGATTGCGAGCCCAGAATCCGAATCCTCGCAGCGAGCTCACCTATCGCACGCCGTTCGAACTGCTGATCGCGGTGGTGCTGTCGGCCCAGGCGACCGACAAGAGCGTCAACCTGGCGACCGCCAAGCTGTTCCCGGTCGCCCGGACGCCGCAGGCGATCGTGAAGCTCGGCGAAGCGGGCCTGATTCCGTATATCCAGACGATCGGGCTCTTTCGCACCAAGGCGAAAAACGTCGTCGCGCTATGCCGGCAGCTGATCGCCGAGCACGGCGGCGAGGTGCCCGCGGACCACGACGCGCTGGTCAAGCTGCCCGGGGTCGGCCGAAAGACCGCCAATGTCGTGATGAACGTCGCCTTCGGCCACCCGACGATCGCCGTCGACACCCACATCTTTCGCGTCGCCAATCGCACCGGCCTGGCACCCGGGCGCACGCCGGAAGAAGTCGAGCGGAAGCTGGTCAAGTTCACGCCGGAGGAATTCCGCCACGATGCGCATCACTGGCTGATTCTGCACGGCCGCTACATATGCCAGGCGCGAAAGCCGCTCTGCCCGCAGTGCATGATCGTCGATCTGTGCGAATACCGGCACAAGACGGTGTAAGCACCCGCTGAAATGAAAAAGGCGCCGTAAAGGCGCCATTTTCTAGGCGGGCATACGGACTGTTCAGTGCCTGGTGACCACCACCGCGGGTTGCGCCGCGTAATAGGCGGAGACATTTTCGATGTCGGCCGTCGAGAGCGTTCCGGCGAACGCGCCCATGATCGGATTCTTGCGGGCGCCCGACTTGTAATCGCGCAGCGCCTTGGCCAGATAATCCGGATACTGGCCGCCGAGCTTCGGATAGTCCGAGCTCTGGCTGTTGCCGTCGGCGCCATGGCAGGCCACGCAGACCGCCTTGACCTTGTCTTCGCCGGCCTTGAGATCGGCGGCCGGCGCGGCAGTCGACGCGGAGAACGCCGCGATCGCGAAAAACCCGAGCACGAATGTTTTCATCATTGTCTTCGCCATCATTTACTGGCCGTCTTCGGCAGCGCGCCTGAATAGTAGGCGGCCAGGTCGGCGATATCCTTGTCCGACAGCGTCGCCGCGATTGCCTTCATCGACGGATGACTGCGCTCTCCGGCGCGATAAGCCTGCAGGGCCCTGACGATGTAGGCCTCATGCTGGCCGCCGATCTTGGGGACCTTGTAGACCTCGGGAAAGGCGGTGCGCCAGCCGACGATGCCGTGACAGCCGATGCACATCTCGATTTTCTGCGCTCCGGCGGCGGAGTCGCCCGCGGGCGCGGGCGCCGGCGCCTGAGACGAGGCAACTCCAGGCAGCGCAAACGCACAAACCGCGGCAAGCAACGATAGTCTGGTCATCGACCGGCTTTCTTCAGATTGCCGCAACGGCGCAATTACCTTGGCGGCGGGCGTTTTTGGGCCCGGCTATTTTACGGGCTGCGCGCGACGCCGGTCAAACAGCATCTCGATCCCGTGCGCCTCGATATCGCTTCAGCGCTCGAGCAGCGGCAGCTTGACCTTGACGGTCTTCCACTCGTCGGCGTCGGGCGGCGCCGGCTTGCGCTCGATGATCGGCTTCCAGGCTTTCGCGAGCTCGGCGTTCAGCGCCTTGAACTGCTGCTGGTCGTCGGGGACGTCGTCTTCGGCATAGATCGCCTCGACCGGGCACTCGGCGACGCAAAGCGTGCAATCGATGCACTCATCCGGATCGATGACTAGAAAGTTCGGCCCTTCGCGAAAGCAGTCGACCGGGCAGACGTCGACACAGTCGGTATACTTGCAGCGAATGCAGCTTTCGGTCACCACGTAGGTCATCGCGCTCTTCGATCCCTTTGCCGCCGGTCTTGGATTTTACCAAATCGGCCCCAGCTGAGTGTGGCCCTGGCGCATGGCGGCGAGTTGCGCCTGCCGTCCCTTTGCGCTAAGTTAGGTTTGGGGACGCGAAGGCAGCGACCTTCCAGGCAGGCCACCGGCGCCGCGAAAGCGCTTCATCGAGGATCACCATGAACGAGCACATCAAGCACGTTACCGACGCCACTTTCGACAACGACGTCCTGAAGGCGGGGACGCCGGTACTGGTCGACTACTGGGCCGAATGGTGCGGCCCGTGCAAGATGATCGCGCCGATTCTGGACGACGTCGCCAAGAGCTATGCCGGCAAGCTGACCGTGGCCAAGCTGGACATCGACGCCAACCCGGGGGTGCCGGCGAAGTACGGCATACGCGGCATTCCGACCCTGATCCTGTTCAAGGGCGGGGAAGTGGCCGCGCAGAAGGTCGGAGCGTTGTCCAAGTCGCAGCTGACGGCCTTTATTGACAGCCACATCTGAACACGCTAGGCTGCTAACCCATTGAAGTACGCGCCCCGCCAGGCGTAGTCGCCGGCGGGACGTCGTCACCGGCGCTGTCGCACGCAGTTGTCTTGTCCGGCGCCAACCTCCCTTATTCGCATCAGGTTTCACGGCCTTTAGCTTGTCCGGGGACCGTCCCGCCTTCCTCCCGTAACTCACTCCCTCCATGCACCTGTCCGACCTCAAGTCCAAGCCGGTCACCGAACTCGTCGAGATCGCCAACACCAACGAGATCGACGGCGCCAATCGCCTGCGCAAGCACGACCTGATTTTCGCGCTGCTGAAAAATCAGGCGAAGAAGGGGGAAAGCATCTTCGGCGATGGCACGCTCGAAGTGCTGCCCGACGGCTTCGGCTTCCTGCGCTCGCCCGACACCAGCTACCTCGCCGGCACCGACGACATCTATATTTCGCCGTCGCAGATCCGCCGCTTCAACCTGCACACCGGGGACACGATCGAGGGCGAGATCCGCACGCCGAAGGACGGCGAGCGCTATTTCGCGCTGGTCAAGGTCGACAAGGTCAACGGCGAACCGCCGGAGAACGCCAAAAGCAAGATACTGTTCGAGAATCTGACGCCGCTGTTTCCGGACGAGCCTCTGATCCTCGAGCGCGACATCAAGGCCGAAGAGAACATCACCGGCCGCATCATCGATATCGTCGCGCCGATCGGCAAGGGTCAGCGCGGTCTGCTGGTTTCGTCGCCGAAATCGGGCAAGACGGTGATGCTGCAGCACCTCGCGCATTCGATCGCCGCGAATTATCCCGAAGTCGTTCTGATCGTCCTGCTGATCGACGAGCGGCCGGAAGAGGTAACCGAGATGCAGCGCACGGTCCGGGGCGAGGTCGTGTCGTCGACCTTCGACGAGCCGGCGACGCGCCATGTGCAGGTCGCCGAAATGGTGATCGAGAAGGCCAAGCGGCTGGTCGAACACAAGAAAGACGTCGTGATACTGCTGGACTCGATCACGCGCCTGGCGCGAGCCTACAACACCGTCGTGCCGGCGTCCGGCAAGGTGCTGACCGGCGGCGTAGACGCTAACGCGCTGCAGCGGCCGAAGCGCTTTTTCGGCGCAGCGCGCAACATCGAGGAAGGCGGATCGCTGACGATCATCGCCACCGCGCTGATCGACACCGGGTCGCGGATGGACGACGTGATCTACGAGGAATTCAAGGGCACCGGCAACATGGAGATCCACCTCGATCGCCGGATGGCGGAGAAGCGGATCTACCCGGCGATCAACGTCAACCGCTCGGGCACCCGCAAGGAAGAGCTGCTGCTCAAGCAGGACGTGCTGCAGAAGGTCTGGGTGCTGCGCAAGCTCCTGTACCCGATGGATGAGCTCGAAGCGACCGAATTCCTGGTCGACAAGGTCAAGCAGACGAAGAACAACGCGGAATTCTTTGACTCGATGCGGCGAGGCAACTAGGTTCGACGTTCGCCCGAATTCCGCTCGCCGCTCGATCCGGCGAGGCAACCAGCGTTGCCGAGGCGCGCGACTCTCAGTTTGCCGACCACCCTCTCGTAGGACGCGGGCGAATGTCGCTGCCGGCGCATCTGCGTGGCTACGAACCAAACCGCGCGGTCCCAGTCTAGAGGGAGGGATATAGCGGCTGAGGCGGGTCGGAGATGACGCGGCGCCTGGACATCGATGCATTGCGCGGGTTGATGCTGGTGCTGATGACGTTTACGCACCTGCCGACGCGCTTCGCCTCGCCGTTCGGCCAGCCGCTCGGCTTCGTATCCTCGGCGGAAGGATTCGTCTTCCTTTCCGCGTTCATGTGCGGATGGATCTACAGCGAGCGGGCCAGCCGCGACGGGCTCTCCCGAATGCGCCGTGCGCTGTGGCAGCGCGCCGCCGCGCTCTACGTCTGCCAGATCGCCCTGCTGGTCTTTCTTCTGACCATCGTTGCCGGAATCGCGCGCGCGCACGGGCAGACGGCGATCACCGACCTGATGTCGTTCTTCAGCAAGGATCCGGCGACTGCGCTGATCGCGGGTTTC
Source organism: Casimicrobiaceae bacterium (assembly GCA_036270955.1). Taxonomy (GTDB): domain Bacteria; phylum Pseudomonadota; class Gammaproteobacteria; order Burkholderiales; family Casimicrobiaceae; genus PALSA-1003. The sequence goes on from DATBBM010000125.1 coordinate 13,276, forward strand.
GCTCTCGTCTACAACCCGCCCCTGCTCGACATCCTGCCGATGTACGTCGTCCTGCTGGCGGCGACGCCGCTGCTGCTGAGCTTCGCGCTGCGGCGCGGCTGGTGGCCGATCTTCGCGCTCAGCGCGGCCTTGTGGACCCTGGCCCAGTTCGGCGTCGGGCGCGCACTGTATCAGTCGATCGCCGATGCGATCGGGCTCGATCTGCCGGTGACCGAGACCGGGGCCTTTTCACTCTTGGCCTGGCAGTCGCTCTGGATTGGCGGCCTGTGGATGGGATCGCTGAAAGCCACCGAGGACCCTCAGGGGTTTGCGGCGCCGAATTGGGCGATTGTGCCCGCGATCGCCATCGCCGCTGTTTGCCTGGTCTGGCGCCATGTTGCCGGCCAAGTGCCGGTGCCTTTCCCGCACGAGGCAGGGCACGCGATCAATATGCTGTTCGACAAGTGGCAGCTCGGTCCGCTGCGAGTGGTGAATTTTCTCGCGCTGCTGGTGCTGGTCCTACGCTTCGGACCGTGGCTGGCTCGCCACGTGCCGCTGCAGTTCCTCGCCAGGCTGGGCGCGGCGTCGCTGCCGGTTTTCTGTGCGCACCTGGTGATCTGTCTGCTGGCGCTCGCTATCCTGGGCGATCACTACGAGGACCGGAGCTGGATCGTCGACGTGGTGATGGTCGTCGGCGCGTACGCCGCGCTGTACGCGGTCGCGGAATTCGTCGAACTCGAATATCGCTCGCGGGGCGCCGCCCACGGGCATTACGCGCCGCTCAATTCACGTAGCGCGAAATCACCGATTTCCACAGCGCGTAACCGCTCGCGTTCAGGTGAAGCGCGTCGGGCCTGAAGAGTTCGCCTCGCGGGGTTCCGTCGGCGGCAAGCATCGGCGAATAGACATCGACGTAGGCGACGCCAGGCTCTGTGGCGGCGAATTGCTCGACCAGCGCGTTGGCGCGCCGGATCTCGGGCAGCAGCGAGGCGCGCGCCGGGCTGGGCTTGATCGAAATGAACGCGATCCGGGTCGCGGGCAACGCCGAGTGAATGCCTTGCACGAAGGCTTCGAACTGCTGCAGCACATCGGCGGCTTTCCTGCCCTCGGCTAAGTCGTTGTCGCCGGCGTAGACCAGCACCATCCGCGGCCGGTACCGTATGACCAGGCGATCCAGGTAGTGCACGCAGTCGGAAAGCCTCGAGCCGCCGAAACCGCGATTGATGACCACCGGCAAGGCCGCGAAATCGGATTCCAGCCCGTCCCAAAGCCGAATCGATGAGCTGCCGACGAATAGCACGCCGCCGGGCGGCGGCGCCTGCTTGTCGTCGGCCGCGGCGAACGCCGCCAGCGGCGCATCCCACAGCGATGTGGCCGCAGGCGCGTCCGGGGCAGCAGCCCAGGCAAACGTCGGTATGGCGAACAACAGCGCTAGCAGAAGGGGCATAGGCCTTGATTTTAACCGGGGCATCGGTCAATAACGCAGCAATTAGCTGATGGATGACGGGGCGGCAATTATGACGGAGCGACCTGGCCCGCATCTGCCCGCAGGCTGGGTCCCATTTCGATCGCGCCGGGCTTGAACCGGACATTGACGCCGCCACCTAAGCTAAGTTCCCTCCCTGTTGCACTGCAGCGATAAAAGGCCCATAATTTTCGGCTGTACGGCGCGGTTCAGTTCCGGCCGTCAAGGCTATGGAGCTATCCGCCCCAACCCCGGCGCGCCTTTGGTGCCCGCCCCCGAGGTATTGATGAAAACCGCCATTCACCCGCAATACAGCGAAATCCAGGTGACGTGCAGCTGCGGCAACACGTTCACCACCCGCTCGACCGTGCAAAAGCCTTTGCATGTCGAGGTGTGCTCGGCTTGCCATCCGTTCTACACGGGCAAGCAAAAGATCGTCGACACTGCCGGCCGCGTCGAGAAATTCCGTCAGCGCTATGCGGCCAAGCCGCCGGCGCCCCCGTCGGCCAAGCCGGCTCCCGCGCCGGCAGCCAAGAGCACAGGCACCAAAGCCGCCAAGGGTGGCGCAGCGGCAGCCAGGAGTGCGGCCAAGCCGGCGTAAGCGCTGGCTCGTCGCGGATCGGAAGGCAGCTTCGGCTGCCTTTTTTGTTTATTCGCCGACCGGGGCCTGCTTGGCGGATCGAGTGGCGTCGGGCGCGATAAACCACTAGTGTTCTGAACCGGACGAATCCTAAGAATTCGCAGCGCCTCCATGCCTCTTTCCGATCCCACCGCCGCTCCGAATGAGGCGTCCAGTCTGTCTCCTGGCGGCAAATACCGCGCGTTCAAACAGGCGGGGTTGGTGTTCCTTTGCGCAGCATGGATCCTGCTCGGCTTGTTCGGGCACGACCCCTGGAAGCCCGACGACGCGACGACGTTCGGGGTCGCCCACGACGTGCTCAGCAACGGCGACTGGCTGACGCCCCAGCTCGCCGGCGCACCGACGGCGGCACGACCACCACTCTTCTATGCGCTGGCTGCGGCGAGCGCCGCAACGCTGCAACCGCTGCTCGCATTGCACGACGGCGCCCGCGTGGCCAACGCGCTTTGCCTTGGATTGACCTTGTGGCTGCTCGCGCTCGCCGGTCGCGAACTGTACGGACGCGCGTTTCGCTGGCTGCCGGTGCTGGTGTTCATCGGATGCATCGGGCTGTGGGATCGCGCCCATGCGCTCGCGCCGGAAATAGGCCTGTTGCCGGCGTACTCGCTGGCGCTCTATGCGCTCGCGATGGCGCCACGGCGCCCGCTGATCTCGGGCGTGCTGCTCGGCGCGAGTGCGGGCACCGCGTTCCTGGTTCGAGGCACGCCTTGGGCGGCGATGATCGCGCTGACCGCGCTGCTGCTGGTCGCCTTCCCGCCTTGGCGCAGCCGGCGTTACGCCGGCGCGCTGGCGCTCGCCGCGGTGGTCGCCGCCCCGCTGGTGATCGCGTGGCCGCTGGCGATGTATTGGCGCGATCCCGCCATTTTCGCGCTGTGGAGGGATGGACAAAGCGTCGCCCGTTTTTTTGGTTTCACCGCCGAATCGCCACCGGTCGAGCCGTTTTATTACCTGAAGAATCTGGCCTGGTTCGCGTGGCCTGCGCTGCCTCTTGCGCTGTGGACGCTCTGGCTGCGAGCGCGCGGCTACAACGGCGGTCTCGGCCAGCCCGGCATCGTTTTGCCGCTGACGTTGAGCCTCGTGTTGCTGGGCGTGCTGTCGGCCGCGGCAGAGCCACGCGCGACCTTGGCGCTGCCGCTGCTGTTGCCCTTGTCCCTGCTCGGCGCGGCCGAAGTCGACACGCTCAAGCGCGGCACGTCAGGCGCACTCGACTGGTTCGGCATCCTGACGTTCGGTCTGCTGGCGGTCATCGTCTGGGCACTGTGGCTCGAATCGTTGTGGCACGGCTTGCCGGAGCCGGTCGCGCGTGTCTTTCGCGACACGCAGCCGGGCTTTCGGCCGCCGCTGCAGCCGCTGGTTTTGCTCATCTCCGGATTTCTGAGCCTGCTCTGGATCGTGCTCGTGCGGCCGGCGCGGCGATCGAATCGCCGCGCGGTGCTGAACTGGGCGACCGGCATGACGCTGGTGTGGGGGCTTTACACGACGATCTGGCTGCCGTACCTGGATTCCCGGCGCAGCTATCGTCCGGTCGCCGAGTCCCTGATGCAGCAGCTGCCCGCGGGGACCTCCTGCCTCGCCAGTCGAGATCTGGGCGAACCCCAACGAGCGCTGATCGAGTACTTCAGCGGTATCGTGCCGGTGCGCGACGATCTTGCCGCGGCGAATGCGTGTCCGCTGCTGCTGCTGCAGGTCGGCCGCGACGACAGCGATGCTCCGCCCGATTCGTCGTGGCAGAAGATCTGGGAAGGCCACCGGCGCGGCGACGACACCGAACGTTTTCTGCTGTTCCAGCGGCCGGCGCCGGCTTCCTGATCCCGTGCGCGAAAACCTGCGCTTGCGCGAGATTCGCAGATGAAATTCATCGATGAAGCCAAGATCGAAGTCATCGCCGGCGACGGAGGCAACGGTGCGGTCTCGTTTCGCCGCGAAAAATATGTGCCTCGCGGCGGCCCGGACGGCGGCGATGGCGGCCGCGGCGGGAGCATCCATGCAATCGCCGATCGCAACATCAATACTCTGATCGACTACCGTTTCGCGCGCATTCATCGAGCGAAGCGCGGTGAAAACGGCCGCGGCGCGGATCAGTACGGCCGCGGCGCCGAAGACATCGTGCTGCGCATGCCGGTGGGCACGGTGATCACCGACGCAGAGACAGGCGAAACGATCGCCGATCTGGCGGCGCACGGTCAGACGGCCCAGCTCGCCAAGGGCGGCCAGGGCGGCCTCGGCAACCTGCATTTCAAATCCAGCACCAATCGCGCGCCGCGGCAGTCGACGCCGGGCGGAGAGGGCGAGCACCGATTCTTGCGGCTCGAGCTCAAGGTGCTTGCCGACGTCGGCTTGCTCGGCATGCCGAATGCCGGCAAATCGACGTTGATACGCGCGATCTCGGCCGCGCGGCCGAAGGTCGCCGACTACCCGTTCACGACGCTGGCGCCGAATCTGGGCGTCGTCAGAGTCGATGAGAACCGCAGCTTTGTCGTCGCCGACGTTCCCGGACTGATCGAGGGTGCGGCCGAGGGGGCGGGACTCGGCCATCAGTTCCTGCGTCACCTGGAGCGCACGCGACTTCTGCTGCATGTCGTCGATCTCGCGCCGCTCGATGGCGATGCGGATCCGGTCGCCGGTGCACGCGCGATCGTGCGCGAGCTCGAACGCTACGACCGCGCGCTGTACGACAAGCCGCGCTGGCTGGTGCTGAACAAGATCGATCTGATAGATCCCGACGAACGGAAAGCGCGCGTTGCAGCGTTCGTCAAGTCGTACCGGTGGAAAGGTCCGGTATTCCCGATTGCCGCGGTCAGCGGCGAAGGCTGCCGCGATCTCGTCTATGCCGTCCAGCGCTGGCTGGAAGCGCACCCTTCCGAAGCGCTGGCGGCCGAGCCATGAGCGCGCCGGGCTCGACATCGATCGTCGCCACGGCGCGGCGGCTGGTGATCAAGGTCGGATCGACGCTGGTCACCGACGAAGGGCGCGGCATCGATCATGCCGCCGTCGGCCGCTGGGCCGAGCAGATCGCGGCGCTGTCGAAGAGCGGCAAGGAGCTGGTGCTCGTATCTTCCGGCGCGATTGTCGAAGGCATGAAGCGCCTCGGCTGGAGCCGGCGTCCGGTGGCGATCCACGAGTTGCAGGCCGCCGCCGCTGTCGGACAGATGGGGCTGGTGCAGGCGTATGAAACGGCATTCAAGCGCTTCGGACTGCATACCGCTCAAGTGCTCCTGACGCACGAGGATCTTTCCGATCGCCGACGCTACCTGAACGCGCGCTCGACGCTGCTTACCTTGCTCCGGCTGGGCGTCATCCCCGTGATCAATGAAAACGATACCGTGACGACCGACGAAATCCGCCTCGGCGACAACGATACGCTGGGCGCACTGGTCACGAATCTGATCGAAGCCGACGTGCTGATTCTCCTCACCGATCAGTCCGGCCTCTACAGCACGGATCCCCGCACCGATCCCGCCGCGACAATGTTGCGGCGTGCCCGTGCCGGCGATCCCGCGCTCGAAGCGATCGCCGGCGGCGCCGGGGCACTCGGTCGCGGCGGCATGCTGACCAAAGTGCTGGCGGCGAAACGGGCCGCCAGAAGCGGCGCGACGACGGTGATTGCCGGCGGTCGCGAGGACGGCGTGCTGACCCGGCTCGCCGCAGGCGAGATGCTCGGCACCGAAATCGCCGCCGAAATGATGACTCTGGCCGCACGCAAGCAGTGGCTGGCCGACCACGTTCGGCTCGCGGGTCGGCTGACGCTGGACGTCGGGGCGGTCCGCGCGCTGGCGCGGGAAGGCAAGAGCCTGCTCCCGGTAGGTGTCACCGCGTGCGAAGGCCAATTCGAGCGCGGCGAGCTGGTCGGCTGCTTCGACGCCAACGGCCATGAACTGGCGCGAGGGCTGATCAATTACAGCGCAGCCGAAACGCTGCGCATCCTGGGCAAGCCCTCGGTGCAAATCGAGCAGATCCTGGGCTACGTCGACGAGCCCGAGCTCATCCACCGCGACAATCTGGTTGTCCTCTGAAGACCCGCTTCGCGCGATCGCCGCTCGTGACCCGAAAATCGACAGGGGATTCGCCTTCGCCTACACTCGCGGCACAACAAGCCGCCCCAATTGCGCCGGTTAATGGGCCGCGAGCGGCCGGCTTTTCCGATCGACACCAAGGGAGGTCATCATGAACCTGGTCGACCGCATCAAGAACATCCTGCTGTCCCCGCGGACCGAATGGCCGAAGATCGCCGGGGAGACGGCGACGGTGCAATCGCTGTATGTCGGCTACATCCTCGTGCTCGCCGCCATCGCGCCGCTGGCGCTACTCATACGCACCGGCGGCGTCGCGATCGCGGCCGCAGTCGCCCATTACGTCATCGCGCTGGTGATCTGCTACCTGATGGCGCTCATCGTCGACACGCTGGCGCCGACGTTCAACGGCACGAAGGACTTCACCCAGTCGCTGAAGCTGGTTGCGTATTCGTACACGGCGCCCTGGGTCGCGGGGATCTTCCTGCTGCTCGGCGGCGCGATCGGCGGCCTGATCGGCCTCCTCGCGGCGATCTACGCCTGGTATACGTTTTATCTGGGCGTGCCTGTGCTGAAGAAATGCCCGCCGGAAAAGGCCGTCGGCTACACGATCGTCGTTGTGCTGTGCGGCATCGTGCTGGCGATCGTGCTCGGCGGCGTGCTGATGTCCGCCATGTTCGGCGGCGCGATGACCGGGATGGGACTCGGAACTATGCGCTAACGCGGGTGCCGGGCGGCCCGCGCCGGAACCCCTGCGGTCGTGGTGCGGCCTTAGGCCTTGCCGGTCGGATTGGTGTACGGCGACGGCACAACGCTGTGCGCCCACCCGTACAGGCGCTCGCGCCGCGTTTGCGGCCGCTGGTGCAGGAAACGTTCGAGCTCGGTCAGCCCGCGGCGATAGACGTCGCGCTTGAACTCGATGACGTTCTCCAGCGGAATCCAGTAGTCATGCCAGCGCCAGGCGTCGAATTCCGGATGCTCGCTGGCGCGCAGGCTTACGTCGCTGTCGCGACCGGTCAGGCGCAGCAGATACCAGATCTGCTTCTGGCCGCGGTAACTGCCGCGCCATTCGCGCTTGATCCAGTGCTGTGGGACCTCGTAGCGCAGCCAGTCGCGCGTGCGTCCGAGGATCTTGACATGGTCGGGCTCGAGCCCGACCTCTTCCTTCAGCTCCCGATACATCGCCTGCTCGGGCGTTTCGCCGGGATTGATCCCCCCTTGCGGAAACTGCCACGAGTGCTCGCGGATCCGCTTGCCCCAAAAGACCAGATTCTTCGAGTTGGAGACGACAATGGCGACGTTCGGGCGATACCCGTCACGGTCCAGCATCGCGACACCTGTAGTTCTGCGCGTTGCGGATATTCTTGCATAGTTCGGCGCGCTTGGAAAGCGCGTCCTCCGGGCGTCGACGATGCGTTGCGGCGTCAGCGACGCGACAGCTCGCGCGGCGTTGTGCTCAGCAGCAGGCGCTGATCGCGGCGCAGGACGACCACGTCGATCGCGTCGCCTATGCGCCGTCCGGTAAGCAAACGCTGCAAGTCGTCGATACCTTTGACCGCCTCGCCGCCGAAAGCGACGATCAGATCGCCGGTGCGCATTCCGGCCGCCGCGGCCGGTGAATCCTTTTCGATCGTCGAGATGCGCACCGCCGATTCGTGGACCAGATCGAAATGACGAACGATGCGTCGCGCAATCGCCGTATCGTGACCGCCGACGCCGAGGTACGCGCGCCGCACCCTGCCCTCCCGCATCAGAGCCACCGCGACGCGCTCGGCAGTATTGGCCGCGATCGCGAAGCAGATTCCCTGCGCCGGCAGGATCACCGCGGTATTGACGCCGATCACATCGCCGGCCGCGCTGACCAGCGGACCGCCCGAATTACCCGGGTTGAGCGCCGCGTCGGTCTGGATGATGTTGTCGAGCAGACGGCCGGTCTGGCTGCGCATCGACCGGCCGAGCGCACTGACGATGCCCGCGGTGACCGTATGCTGAAAGCCGTAGGGGCTGCCGATCGCGATTGCGATCTGTCCGACGCGCACCCGCGTCGAGTCGCCGAGTCGCGAGTAGGCCAGCTCCGGTGCAGCGACTTTGACTACCGCGAGATCGGAATCGGGATCTTCGCCGACCAGCTCGGCCGGCGCGGCTCGTCCGTCGGGCAGCGTGACTTCGAGCGCGCTTGCGCCACCTGCGACATGGCTATTCGTGAGCAGATATCCGTCCGGCGCGATGATGAAGCCGGAGCCGGAGCCTTCGCCGCGTCCCTTGCCGGAACGCTCGACGCGAATGTGGACGACCGCCGGCCGTACGCGTTCGACCGCGCCGATGACCGCGGCGGAATAGGCATCGAGCAAGGCGGAATCGTCGATCGCGCGCTCGCGCCCCGCTGGCGCTGCGGGGGAGTCCTGATCCAGTACCAGGCGCAGACGGGAGCCAGCGTGACCGTCGAGTGGCGACATGGCAGGTAGTTGGCGGTGCGCGCCGGCGAATTCAAGGCGGCGCGGCGGACGGATGGCTTGGCCATAGGGACGCAACCCAGTGCGTCCGTTGCAACGGCTACAGAAAGTTGCATTTCCTGCCTGCAAACGCCGATACTTTCGGGTGCCGCTCGAGGCGATTGCGGCTCGAGTCCGATGGCATGTCGATTGCTAGAGTTCACGCTGGACCGACTGAGGGAGACGAACGATGACCGACATTCGGGCAACTACCTCGCAGGACCCGCAATCGGTAGGCACGGCGGTTCTGGGCGGCGGCCCCGCCGGCCTTGCCGCGAGGCCGGAATTGATGCCGGCACACGCGCTCAAGGGCGACCCCGTCGTCAATCCCAAGGGCTATGCGCTGGGCCGCGTCGAGCACATCGTCATCGACGTGCAGCGCGGCCGCATTGCCTACGCGGTGCTCAGCTTCGGCGGGTTCCTCGGACTGGGTGAGAAGCTATTCGCGATCCCGTGGAACGCTTTTACGTTCGACGCGGACCGCCATCGTTTCATTCTCAACGTCGACCGCGGCGTGCTCGAAGGCGCGCCCGGATTCGACAAAAGCCATTGGCCGGCAATGGCCGATCCCGATTGGGCGTCGCATTTGCACGCCTATTACGGCTATCGGCCCTACTGGGACTGACTAGTCGGACTTCAGGCCGCCAGCTGGATGCCCGACGTGGGCGTCTGCAGGCGCCCAAGCCCCGCCCCTTCGGGCGCGAGCTCGATCAGAGCGCTCAGACGCCGCAGCCGCGCCGTCCCGAAAAACGTCGCGAAGGGTACTTCCGACGCGTCGCGCCCGGTGCCGATGCGCACCAGATCCCGCATCGGCGACAGCTCGGTCGGGTCGAACAGTTGCCATCGGCCGTCGAGGAAGGCCTCGAATACCGCATGGAAATCGGGCGGAGGCTCGGCGTAGCGCGCATAACCGGTGACAAAGCGCGCAGGAATGTTCAACGCACGGCAAAAGGTGATCGCGAGGTGCGCGAAGTCGCGGCAGACGCCGGCGCGCAAGGCGAGGACATCGCGCGCCGAATAGCTCGGAGTCGATGTCCCGATCAGGTAGTCGATGTTGGCCCGTATCCAGCGGCAGATCGCGTCGACGCGCGAAAAGCCCGGCGCGAGTGCGCCGAATAGCCGGCACGCGAGGTTGAAGACTTCCTCGGACTCGCAATATCTGCTGCCGCGAAGACAGACGAATGCGTCGACCGGCAGAGCGGTAATCGGAACTTCGGCAGCCTGCGTGTCCGCCTCGATCGGCGTGACGTTGACCACCGCCAGATAGCGCGCGCGGAAAGGTCCGGGCGGCACATCGACGCGAATGAAGCGATTGAGCGTCTGCGGCTCGCGCAGCTCGTCCCAGAACAACGACGGTTCGAGCTCCACCCTTTCTTCGACGACGCGCTGGCGATGGTCGTCCGGAACAGCAACATTGAAGACGAAGACTGTCTGCGCAGCGACCTCGTATTCGAGCTCGCAATCGATCTGAAACGTGCTCATCGCTTTATTGATGGTGATCGCGCGCGGTACAGGCGCGCATGGACACGCGGCGGGCGCGGCCCTTTCAACGGCGCCGCGCCCGTCCTTGATGCGCTGGAATGCGGCAGGCTCGCTAGATACGTCCCATCAGCAGCAAGACGATGAGAACAACGACGACCAGTCCCGCGATACCGCTCGGGCCATATCCCCAAGCGCGGCTGTACGGCCACGCGGGCAGGGCGCCCAGTAGCACGAGGATCAGGATAATCAGCAGAATGGTGCCTATACTCATGGCTTGCCTCCGTGTTCGCCTGGCTAGGCGGAAATGCGAATCGTCCGGCATCCGGCGACACGATCAACCGCCATCCGGCCGGAGATCGACGCCGGCAAAGGCTTGCTTTCCCTTGCCAGCCGATCTCCGCCGGGCGATCGTGATCGCCCGAGCGCGCGTTATTGGTTATAGCGAGCCTTGGCGTCGGCCAGGCACTTGCTCTTCGCGTCGCCGCTCAGCGAGTCGCATTTTTCCTTCGCGACTGCATAGTTGGCTTCGGTCTTCTCGTGCGTCGCCGTCGCTACCGCGTCCTTCGACTTGCGGCTGGCCTTGGCGTCTTCCTTTGCCTTGGTCAGGTTCGCCTTCGCTTGCTTGATGCACACGTCCTTGTCGTTGCCCGACTTGGCGTCGCACGCGGCCTTCTCAGTCTTGTACTGGGCCTCGGCGCTGGCAACGGCTGCCTTGTACTGCGCCTTGTCCGCCTTCTTGGTGTCGTCGCCCATGGCGTAGCAGTTCAGCGCGAAAACGCCGAGCGCCGTGGCACAGATCAGTTCTCTCATCGCGATTCTCATCGTTTTCTCCTTGGTTTGGTTTGCCGGTTTCGTGCCGGCGGCAAGGTTCCCGCCGAGCGCGAAAGTGCTAGTGCATTTTTTCCCAGTCTTTGACCTGCCGGTCGGCCTCGTCGCGGCTGATTCCATAGGTTTCCTGAATCTTGCCGACCAGCTGATCGCGTCGACCGCCGATTTCGGCGAGCTCATCGTCGGTCAGCTTGCCCCACTGCTCTTTGACTTTTCCCGTCATCTGTTTCCAGTTGCCCTCTACACGATCCCAATTCATCTTTTGTCCTTTCGGTGACGCAGTCGCAGCTAAGCCAGCTGCATCTGTACGTCGATTTCAGCAACCCTCGTGCCAGACGAATTTCTCTCGTGAAAACAAGGGCCTGAAACCAGCTATCGGAGGGGCGCGGCGGGAGCAGCGTAAGAATTGCCTGGACCTGCTGTAAATGCTGCTTGAACGAGCGCGACGAACGTCGTCCCCGCGCAGTAAGCAAATGAGCGATTGCAGTCAGACCGCGGCCTACGCGACGGTCTCGCTGCGGCATGCACCGCGCAGGGTTCGACTTCAGGGGCCGAGAATATCGCCGTAGGGCTTCAGCCGTTCGACGTGGTCGCAGAGCGTCTTGATCGCCACCATGATCGGCACCGCCAGCAGCAGACCCCAGCCGCCCCACAGCATTCCCCAGAACAGCAGCGACACGAACACCGCCGGCGTGTTCATTCGCGCAGCGCGTCCCATCAGCCAGGTCTGCAGGAATATGCCGAGAACGACAGCGGCGACGATCGGGATCGCGGCGGCGAGCAAGGCCATCTGCAGGGTGCCGAACTGTCCGTAGGCGATCAGCGCGGCAGCCCCGGCGAGCATCGCCGCGCCGACGTAGGGGATTGTGTGCAGAACCGCCGCGGCGATTCCCCATACCGTCGGGCGCTCGAGCCCGATCGCGTAGAAGCCGGCGCCGATGACGACTCCGACGGCGACGTTAATCAAAAGAACGATCGCGAAGTAACGCTGGTTCTGCCGGTCGACGTTGTCGAGGACCCGCAGCGTCGTCCTCCGTCGCGAGAAGTCGCCGCCGACGGCGCGCAGGAACTTGCGCCGGAACAGATCGCCCGCGGACAGCAAAAAGAAGGCGAGGAAAAGCGCCGAGCCGAGCTGCCCGAGCGCGATCGCGACATTGCTGGTACCGATCAACAGCATCGAGCTGATATCGAGGCCCGGACCCGCAGCAGGCGCTTTCGGGCGTGCCGGTGCCGGACTTGCTGCTTCAGCGAGCTTTTGCAATTCCGAGGCGGTGCGCTGCACATGCTCGAGTGCGCCCGTATGATCCTGCTGCGCGTGCGTGAGCGCAATGCGCAGCCGCTGCACCGCCGAAGGAATTTCCTGGATGACATCGCCGGCATCGCTGCCGACCCGGTAGAGCGCGCCCGCGATCGCGGCGCTGAAGGCAAGAATCACCAGCGCGGCGCCGAGGGCCCGCGGCACACCCCAGCTCGTCAGTCGACCGACGACCGGCGACAGCGCATAGTTGAGAAACAGGCTGAGCAGCAGCGGAATGAAAAATGCCGCCCCCGCTCTGATCGCGAACAACCCGAGGATCAGCGCGATCAGCGTCAGCGCGACCGTTGATGGGCGCGGCGGCGGGAGCGGCGTCTCGCTGCGCGAACCATCGTCCTCCAGTGCCGGGGTAGCGACGACACGCGCACGGGCCCTGCTATCCGCCTTCATCGACCTCCCTCGGTAGCGGGCTTGCCTTCAATCCCGTCGTCTGGCCGGCAAGTTGCGCCGGCCAGACACGAGAAGACGCTCGCTTACATCTTCTGCTTGGCTTCCTTCGCTTCTTCCTGGACCTTCTTGCCGCCCGCGGAAACGTCCTTACCGGCGCCTTCGACGGTATTGCAGGCGCTGATCAACGACACCACGGCGATGCTTGCGAACGCTAAGACAATCTTCTTCCACATGACCGATCTCCTTATGATTATGCGCAAGGCGGCCGATGCCACCTGCGTTGGTAACAGCAATCGCCGTGCCACTGCGCCGGACAGTCGCGCGGACTACGCAGCAATGCCCGTCGTCTGATCGTGCGCGTGCGACGCCGGCTCGCCCTCATCGGGATGCCGGTGCAACGCGCGCTTGACGGCGACTGCCGTCACGGCCTTGAACAGCGGCGCCCAGACCGACCGCAGGATGGCGCCCAGCACGGAACCCGAGCGCCGCCTCTCCGCCGCCTGCTCCGGAGCTTTCGGGCGCGCGCCCAAAAGACCTCCGACGACGACCAGCAAGGCGATCGTCGATGGGCGGGTCAGCGTTCGCCGGCATTGCTCGGTCAACGCCAGCTTTGCCTCGGTGAGCGCCAGCTTGTCGTCACGCAACCTCTGCTCGGCTCGCAGGGCCTCGCTCTCGTCGACGCCGAACAGCACGATGTCGTCTCCTACGCGTCGCCGCGCAGCTGCTGCCTCGATCGCGCGAACAGCGCGCGCCGGGCGAGTGAGCGTAGCCGCAAGACAAACCAGACAGCTGCGAGCGCGCAGACCAGCGCGACCACACCGGTGGCCGCGGTGCCGGAGAATCCGCGTTCGATCATGCCCATCGCGATCGCGGCCAGAACACCGGCCGCCGCGAGGACGCCCAGCACCGCAGCGCACACCGCGGATACGACCAGCGCAGTCATCACTTGAAGGGCGACGTGCGCTTCGGCCGCGACCAGGTCCGCCGCGTCCGCGACCAGCTCACGCCCGGACCCGACGAGCTTCCCGATCGCCGCCGCGAGTGACGGCGGCGAGTCGGCGGCAGTCGCCGGCGCCCGGATCGCCGAGTCGCTCACCGCCCGATCCGCCCGATCAGGTAGCCGGCGGCCAGCGCGACGCCCAGCGCGATCAGCGGGCGCTCACGGATGTAATCGCGGGCACTCGTCACCATCTGGTCCTGTGTCTGCCTGACCCGGTCGGCGCTATCGCCGATCCATTCCGCCGCGGGTTGGGCCGCTTGCGCGACCTTGTCGACGGTCTGATGCGCCGCGCGGGCGACGCGATCGATCGCCGGCCCCGCTTTGTCGGTGGCCGTGCGCGCGAGCTCATCCACGGTCTGATGCGCCTGGCTTGCCGTGCGCTCGATAGCGTTGTTGTTGCCGGTAAGTTCCATTGCGTCCTCCTCAATCGTTAGTAGCGCCATTGCTCCTTCGAAAAAACACGGGCGGAGCGGGTGTAAAGGGACCGGAAGGCTCCGCCCGCTACGGGACGCAATGACACGGCACAAAAATCGTCATTGACTACCTGTCGTCGCACTTCACTGCTTGCCGTCTGTCGCGGTCGTCGAGTGATCGTTCGCTTGCGCCGGCTTGGGCATCGCAGTCGACTCCTCTTCCTTGCTCATCGGCTCTTTCGCGTTCGGGTCGCTGCCGTTTGCCGTCTGATCCGCAGTCGCGGGTTGCACGCCGCCGGAATTCACTGCAGGTGCCGCCGCCGTCGTCTGGGCTTCCAGCGCGGCATCGGCCTTGGGCGGCATTACCGGCGCGGGGTTGGCCGGCGGAGGCGCGATCGCCGGAGCCGTCGGTGTCAACTCGGGCTTCGCCGATGCGGACCTCTCGGGCGAGCGGTCACAAGCGGCAATGCCGACGGCGATAACAATAATCGCCGCCAGCATAACCGGTGTCTGCCGACCGTTCACGCTCGCGGCAGCGCGGCGGCGCACTTAACCGCCCCCGCGACGAAACAGTCCGACCACCAGCGAGACGACGAACAGCACCAGGAAAATGAAAAACAGGACCTTGGCGATTTCGGCCGCGCCGGCGGCGATGCCGCCGAAGCCGAACAGGGCTGCTATAAGTGCGATGACAAAAAACACTATGGCGTAATGCAACATTTTCAATCCTTTCTGCTCGAGATAGAGCAAGAGTTACTCGGACGCGGGTACGATGACCGCAAATCTCTGCCCATAGTGCCCGCCACGCCTACCTGGCGAAAATGACGCAAACCGCATGCCAGTGGCAGGCTTGGCGGACGTCGTGCCGATCTGAGAAGTTTTGTGTGGCAGCGCCGAGGGCGCAAGCGCACGCGGCGCGTAAGCGCGCGGCTTACATGATCTGACGCAGGCGCGTCAGAAAGCTGTCGTACTCGGATGACTTGTCGAAAAATGCGTCGGCGCCCGCCAGCGAGCATTGCACCTGGTATTCGGGATAGGCGAAGTTTGTCAGCACGAATATTTTCGGCTGCGGCGTCATTTCGTCGGCGCGAATGTTGCGGACGACAGCGATGCCGTTGCCTTCCTTCAAACGGATATCGGTGACCACGATGTCCGGGTGAAGCTTCTTGATCGCCTCGATCGCCTCGTCTTCGGACTCGGCGAAGCCGACGACGTCGAACCCGCCCATCGACTGGACATTGTCGATGATCCGTCGCCGGATCAGCGCCGAATCCTCAACTACGAAGACACGTAGCGCAGTTTTCACCAGGAGGGCCGCGAGCATCAACTGATCAGACTGTGCCGGAGCGCATACGCCGTGAGCTCCGCATTGCGCGCGAAATTCATCTTCTCGAGGATGCGCGTGCGATAGGTGCTCACGGTCTTGACGCTTAGACAGAGTTCTCCCGCAATGTCGGTGACGGTTTTGCCCGCAGCGAGCTGCACGAAGATCTGAAATTCACGGTTGGACAATTGGCGGTGGAGCGGCTCGGCGGCATCGCCCGCCGCCTCCATCGCGAGCGCCTCGGCCAGCGATGCGCTGATGTATTTCTTGCCGGCGGCGATCGTGCGCAGCGCCTGCAGCATATCCTTGGCTTCGCCGGCCTTCGGGAAAAAGCCGCTGACGCCTGCGCGCAGCAGATTGACCGCGTACTGCTCCTCCGGATACATGCTGACGATGAGGATAGGGAGCTCCGGCTGCTTGCGCCGCAGCGAGCTCACCGTTTCCAGGACGTTGGCGTCGGGAAGCGAAATATCGAGCAAGACGATATCGAATCTGCCGGTGGCCGCCAGGCTCAGCGCGGCGGCGGCAGTCCCGGCTTCGCCCGCAGCCTCGAGGTCGTCCGTCGTGTCGAGCAGCTGCTTGAACCCGGCGCGCACCAGCGCGTGATCATCGACGATCAGTACGCGCGTCTTGCGACCCGGCAGGGCGGCACGTTCGCCTTGCGTCATAGTTTCCCCCCCTTCACGCATCACGGCTCTCCCTGATTATAAGTTAGGTCGGGCCGTGGCGCCCGACCAGCCGTGGCGGTCACGCGGCCAACGCATCGTAGCCGTTCGACTGCATCGGCTTGCGCCGTATGCATCCATCTCCATAGGCATGCAGTCGGTTGTACATCGTCTTCAGGCTGATGCCGAGCAGACGGGCGGCTTCGGTCTTACTGCCACCCACGGCCTGCAGCGTCGCCGTGATCAGCGTCCTTTCGACGTCGTCCAGCGACATGCCGACGGTGATGCGCAGCACCGACAAATCGGACATTGCGGACGCGGCCATCGCGGATCCGCCCGTCGCGATCGCACCGCTGTCTTCGCCGCGGTCCTGGCCCAGCGCGGAAAAGGTGCTGATGTCGATCTGGACCTCCTCATCGGAAAGCACGAACGCCCGATGGATGACGTTCTTCAGCTCGCGCACATTCCCGGGCCACGTGTGCTCGACTATCCTCCGCCGGCCCTCGGCGCTGAGGGTCTTCTGCTCGCCCTGCTCTTCGTTAAGCTCGCTGAGAAACATTTCCGCAAGCAGCACAACATCGTCGCCGCGATCACGCAGCGGCGGGACGTTGACCGGAATGACGCACAGCCGGTACATCAGATCCTCGCGCAGCTTGCCCGATGCGACCGCCTGCCGCAGATCGCGATTGCTCGCCGCAAGTACTCTGACGTCGGAGCCGATTTCCTGATCACCGCCAACCCGGGTGAACCGGCCGGTTTCGAGGACGCGGAGCAGCCGAACCTGCATCTCCACCGGCATCTCGGTTACTTCATCCAGGAACAGCGTGCCGCCGTCGGCCCGCTCGAAGCAACCGCGGTGCGTCCTGGCGGCGCCGGTAAAGCTGCCACGCTCATGGCCGAAGAGCTCGCTTTCGATCAGATTTTCAGGAATCGCGCCGCAATTGACCGCGATGAACGGCCGGTCCTTGCGCGGAGAGAGATGATGCAGCGTCGTTGCGACCAGTTCCTTGCCGGAGCCGCTCTCGCCGAGGATCATCACCGGTGCCGTGGATCGGGACAGACGATCGAGCCCGCGAAACAGATCGCGCATCGGTTGGCATGCGCCGTACAGCAGACCGAAACGCTCGAGGCGTTTTTCGCTGGATACCCTGGCTGTCGCGCGAAGCGGAATCTCAGCAGGCGCGTTGGCCGGATACTTGGCAAGATTAGCGCTGCTCTGAAGCTCTCCAAACATGGCCCTCTCCGTTGTTATTGACGTTGGACGGGCCAATACTCACCTAGCCGGGTTGGAGCCGGTATAGGTCTTGCTCTGTAAATTCTGTAGGTGTAACGGGGAGCGTTGTAGGAACATGTCCTACAAGCACAGTCGCGCCCGTTGCGGGCCCGTCGGATGCTCAGCGCCGCAATGTCGCCGCTGCCTCAGTCACCGGGTCACAACCACGCAGTTCTCGACTGCCCCAGCGCTAATGCCGCGGGGCCGTCATCGGGAAATGGAGCAGGGGCGCCGGGTGTATCGAACTCGGTTCATGGGAGGGCTGAACGAACCCAATGTTCCCGACGCCCTGCGCGGGTCCTGTCGCAAGGCGCGTGCCAGCATCGCTCTCCCTCTTAAGCACCTCATTCGACGCTTGCGCAGCGGCACGAGTTGCAATCCGGATTGCAAGAAACGACAGACCGTTTGTAGAAACGTCGCAAGCGCTCAGGCGCAATAACGCGCGCGGGACGCGACTTCTTGGCATGACGCTTGCGAGAGTAGTCGCGGGAGTTCGCGACCTGATAATTGGACAATGCCATGCAGACATATCCGGACAATCCGCAGGACGAAGCTGACGTCGAATCGGAAAGCGCGGGCGAAGGCCGCAGCCAGCGCACGAACATCGAATCTCCGGCCGACACGGACGCCGCACGCGACGTAGAGCGCGATGCGGAAGCGCACACACCCAGGCCGCATCCCCCGATCGAGGAGCCGGAAGACAATCCCGAAGAGCACGTCCCGGAAACCGAGCCCGACAGCGATTCCGAGACCGACTCGGATCAGCGACGAAGCCCGCCGCGTCCGGGTAAGGGGCGTCGCTGAGTTGTCGCTGCAATCGGTCGCATCGAAATCTCACCGCCGACTGCGATTCGAGCTCCTCGGCGTTCGCGCCCATGTCGCCCGCACGCCGGCGCGGGACGACGCCGCGAACACGCACTCCGCGCCACGGTACGTTGACGCGCACTCCGCTTAAACGCTATAAGCTCTTCGATCGCGGAAGCGGCTGCCCAGCCGCATTCAACCGGCCTGCTGCGTCGCGATCAGCTAACATCCGTTGTTTGCGCTAGGCTCTCGGCCTGCGCGAGACCCTATGCCGATCACCCGCTCCTTCCGCGTGGATGCCTGGATTCCGGCGCTGCTGTTCGCCGTCGGCACCGGGCTTGCCGTATTCGCCGGCTTGACAATCGTCAGCTGGCACGCGCTCGGCCCGGTGCAGATAGCAGCGAGTTTCGATCGCATTCAGTACGACGCCGCGTGGGCGATCGCCTTTGCCGGCGCGGCGTTGGCGCTGCACGCCATCGGCGCAACACGGATCGCCCGCCTGTTTGCGCTGGTTCCGTTGGCGCTCGGCAGCGTGCGGCTCGCCGCCTGGATCGGGCCGGATTGGATTCCGGTCCATCCGATGCTCGTCAATCCCTGGCTGCCGCTTGCTGCGGGTTCGTACAACGACATGGGGGTGCTCACTGCGCTGATCGCAATCGTCATCGGCGCCGCCTTGCTGTTGCTGCTTCGCCCGGGAACGAGCCGCACGCCATGGCACGCCATCACGGTGGCGATGCTCACCTCGATCGCGCTGGCGCTTTCGCTGCTGGTGCTATTCGCCGCGTGGAGCGGCAGCACGGTCGCATCCGAGTCGCTGCAGCTGACCGGCGGCGAGCGAACCACGGGCGCGATCTACACGGTGCTCGCCGCGACGATGCTCGGCTATGCGATGCTGGCCAGCGGCGGCGAGCGGAAAGCGTTGCGTCGTTCGGCGCCGCTTATCGTCTGGCTTGCCGTCTTCGCTTGCACGCTGGTGCTCTGGCGGGCGCTGACCGTGCAGGAAACGCGCTTCATCCAGCGCAGCACCGCATTGGTCGCGGCCGACGCCCGCGGCCAGATCCAGCGCGATCTATATGCACGCATCGACATCGTGGCGCGGCTGGCCGATCGCTCACTGGCGTATACCGATCGGGAGGCGTGGAAACGCGACGCCGAAGGCCTGCTGAAAGGCGTCGCGGCGGTCGATGGGGTGTCCCTTAGCGGCGCCGATTACATCATCCAGCAGGCGGTTCCTTCCAGCGCGGAGGTGGTTGTTGGCCTCGACCGACGCATTGATCCGGTGCGACGCGCAGCTATCGACCTCGCAGTGAACACACGCCGCAGCACGCTGACCCCATTTCTCGACCTGATCGTCGGCGGTGAGGGGCTCGTGCTTTACGTTCCCGTATTCCAGGGCGACGAGTTTCGCGCGATCATCGCGGCATCGCTGGCGCGGACCGGATGGCCGAAGGCGATCCTCGACCAGCGCTTTCCCGAGCACTACATCGAGATCGTCCAGGACGGACGGGTGCTGCGCACCGTAGCTCCCGACGGCCCGAAGGCAGCCGACAAGTGGTCGCAGGATCTCCCGCTGGTCGTGCAGAATGCGCACTGGACGCTGCGTGCAACGCCGACGCAGAATCTCGTTGCCGGCAGCGCCTCGCCGCTGCCGGTCGCCGCGCTTGCTCTCGGTACGATCCTGGCCACGCTGCTTGCGCTTTCGACCTACCTTTTCCAGGCCGCTCGCGCCAATGCAAAAAATCTCAAGCGCACCAACGAACGGCTTGTAAGCGACATCGCGCGCCGCTATCACGTCGAGCAGGAATTGCGTGAAAGTGAAAGCCGCACCAGCCTGATCATCAACGCGGTCAAGGACTGTGCGATCTACATGCTCGACACCGAGGGGCAGGTTGCAAGCTGGAATCCGGGCGCGCAGGCTCTTAACGGCTATACGGCCGCCGAGATAACCGGCAAGCATTTTTCGGTGCTCTATCCGCCCGATCGCAAGGACCCGCCGGAAAAGGAGCTGGAGATTGCTGCCCGTCGCGGCTGGTACGAGGAGGAATGCTGGCACGTGCGCAAGGACGGCAGCAGGTATTGCGGCGACGACATTATTTCGGCGATCCGCGACGAGCCTGGCAATCTTCGCGGCTTTTCCGTCGTCACCCGCGACGCCACGATGCGCCTCGAGCTGCGCGAGCAAACCGAACGCGCGCGCGACTTTTATTTTTCTCTGTTCTCGGGATTCCCGAACCTGGTCTGGCGCTCCGACACGACCGGAGCTTGCGACTACCTGAACCAGGCATGGCTCGAGTACACCGGGCGGAAGCAGGAGGAGGAGTTCGGCTCGGGCTGGATGGATGGCGTGCACCCGGACGACCGTGCGCGCTGGCAGGAAATCATCGGCGAAACCTTTCCGGCGCAGAAGACTTTCGAATACGAGTTCAGGCTTCGCCGCGTCGACGGCACCTTCGGGTCGATGATCTGCAACGGCCGTCCGTACTACGACATGCAGGGCCGCTTTGCCGGCTACCTGAACGCCTGCTACGACAACACGGCGCGGCGCGCGATGGAAAGCGCGCTCAAGGAAAGCGAAGCGCGTTATCAGGGCATGACGGCCAACGTGCCGGGCATGGTATTCGAGCTGTTGCGCGATCCCGCTGGCAAGCTGTCGTTTTCATACGTCAGCGAGGGCGTCGTCGCGTTGACTGGCGCTACCGAGGCAGCGCTGATCGCGGACAGCGCGGCATTCTTCGACCTGGTCGCGCCAGCCGAGCGGCCGCATCTGGATGCAACGCTCGAAGCGTCCGCCGCGCAGCTGTCGAACTGGAGCTGGAGCGGCCGCATCCAGCCGCGCCATGAGGCAACCGAAAGATGGATCACTATTCGGGCCCGCCCCAGGCAGGCCGAAAACGCGGGCGTGCTTTGGGACGGCGTCGTATTCGACGACACGCAAAGCCGTCTGTCGCAGGTCGAGCTCGAGCGCTCGCGCGAGGAGCTGCGCGAGTTGTCACGGCACCTGCAGACGGTGCGCGAGGAAGAGAAGCAGCGCATCGCGCGCGAAGTGCACGACGAGCTCGGCGCAACGCTCAGCGTGTTGAAAATGGACCTGGAGTCACTCGACGCACAGCTGCCGGCCCACCTCGTGGATGCGCGGGCCAAGCGCAGCGCGATGATTCAGCTAGTCGACTCCGCGGTGGCCACGACTCGCAAGATCGTCACCGACTTGAGACCCAGCATCCTCGATGATCTCGGTCTCGCCGCGGCGTTGCGCTGGCAGATCGGCGAATACGAGAAACATACCAAGCTGGGACTTCATCTGGACACGCCCGATCCGGACATCGCAATCGATCGCGAACGTGGATTGGCGCTCTTCCGCATATTCCAGGAGACAGTCACCAACGTGGCGCGCCACGCCAACGCGACCAATGCCTGGATAGGGTTGACGCAAACCGACCGCGCCTACGTGCTGACTGTCCGCGACGACGGCGGCGGCATGAGCGAGGAAGACTTGCGAAAACCGATGTCGCACGGCGTGCGCGGCATGCGCGAACGCGCCCAGCACTTCGGCGGCAATCTGTCGGTTTCCTCGACTTCAGAGGGAACGACCGTCGTAGTGACGATTCCCAAACAAAACGCTTAGCCGAGCCGCCACTGCGGGCGCGCGCTGAAGGCGCGCCCGCGTAAGGGTCAGCCTGGGCTACGACGGCGGTCCAGCACCGGCCGGTCGCGCACGGCGCCGTAGCCGGACTGGATCCGCCCCAGCGAGCGCGAGCGTTCGCCGCGGAACTGCAGCGTTTGATCGCCAATCACGCGGCCCCAGTTCTCTTCGAGCGCGCCGATGAACGACCTCAGGCGTCCTTCGATCCGATCACGATTCATCGCTGCTCCGATGCGGCGCCGTTAGGCTGACTTGACGACCAGATTGTCGACGACGTTCTTGACCCCGCTGGTCGACGAAGCGATTTGCTTCGCCTTGTCGCGCATCTCATTGGAGGCGACGGTTCCCGACAGGGTCACCGTGGCTTCCTTGGTGTCGACGTTGATGTCGGTCGACTTGAGGCCCGGCTCCGCTATCAGCGCTGCCTTGACCTTGGCGGTGATCGCCGTGTCGTCAGCCGCCACCGCGACCTTCGAGGTCGCGTTAGCGGTGGTATCGGCAACCTTGTCGGCCGCCCGGTCCATCTTCTGGCCGACCGTCGCACCGGTGTTGCCCTGTTGGCCGCAGCCGACGACAAGCAGCAGGCTCGACGCCAGCGCCGTGATCGCGATCATAGGCTTGAGGTGACTGTGCATTTTTTGCTCCTTGCAAATGTCCGTTCCCGCCCCGTGGCCGGCGGGTCTGGCCTCGTGCCGCTAACAATGTTGCGCGGCACGCTCCCAATACGGCTTTGCGCCGAAATAGGCATGGATGAATACGGCCAGCTCGCGATCGAGCAGCTCGTTCATCGCTTCGACGCGCATCGACGGCGCCCGCTCGATCCAATCGCGAGTGGCGTTAATGCAGATCCCTTCGCCGTCGACCTGCATGTACATGGTGTTCCAGGGCACAGCGATCAGACGCTCGCTCCAGTCCGGCGCGTGATCGAGAACGACTACGCCGTAGGCGACGCGGCCGGCATGCATGTCGACCAGTACATCGAGCAGCTCGCCGACGCGCTGGCCCTGGCTATCGAGCACAATGGAGCCAAGCAGGCTGTCCGCGCCGACGATCGGCGATCGTCCAAACCCGCCGCGTTTGGCACCTACTTCGGGGAACAGGTCCGGTGTCTGGGTGCCGTTGCTTTCCTGCGCTTGCCTGAGCATGCCTGTCCTCCCTTGTGGTAGACAGACTATGCCGAGTGTCGCGTGTCCCCGCTATCGGTCCGTGACTGTTTCTGGTGTCAGTGCAACGCGCGCCCGCTGTCGGACAAAGACCTACACGATCAGTTCTTCAGGTTGGTCGGCAGATGCGTCAGCAGATCGGCAAGGTCGTCGGCGTGCTCCTCCTCTTTCGCCTGGATTTCCTCCATCAGCCGCCGCGATGTCGCATCGAACGGCGCGAAATATGCCGCGATCTCGCGATAACTGTCGATCGCGATCCGTTCGGCGACCAGATCTTCCTTGATCATGTCGATCAAGTCCTTGCCTTCGACGTATTCCGAATGGCTGCGCGACGCCAGTCCATCCGGCGAAAAATTCGGCTCGCCGCCCAGTTGCACGATGCGCTCGGCGATCAGGTCGGCGTGCGCCTGCTCCTCGGTGGCATGCTCGAGAAATTCGGCGGCTACCGGCCCGGCGTGTATCCCGCGAGCCATGAAATAGTGGCGCCGGTAGCGAAGCACGCAGATGATTTCCGTAGCGAGCGCTTCGTTGAGCACGCGAATCGCGGTCTGGGTGTCGCCGCCATATCCGGCCGTGACCGCGCCTTCTTCGATATGCTGCCGCGCGCGCTTGCGCAAGGTCGCGACGTCGGAAAGAAAAGGTTGTTTGCTCATGACGTCTCCTGGGGATCGTCGGCGAGGAGGCGAAGTGCCGGCCCGCGAACGGATGGTCCGCAGCAGGAATCATGCCGAGGCTAGTTCCCGTCGCAGCAATGCGCGACCGGGTCGATGGCGACAAAACATGCCGGGACGGCGTGTAATTTTTACAGCTAGACTCAATAGCGGCCGGCGCAAGCCGGGCCGTCAGATCAGCGCGCGCTGCCGCTCGACCAAGGCGTCGACGACGACCAATGCGGTCATGTTGACAATGCGCCGCACGGTGGCGGACGGGGTGAGAATGTGAATCGGCTGGGCGACGCCGAGCAGGATCGGCCCCAGCGTCAACCCGCTGCCGGCGGCGACTTTCAGCAGGTTGAAAGAAATATTGGCTGCGTCCAGCGTCGGCATGATCAGCAGATTGGCGTCGCCCTTGAGCCGCGCGTCCGGAAAAACCTTGCGGCGGATCTGCTCGGACAGTGCGGCGTCGCCCTGCATTTCACCTTCGACCTCGAGATCGGGTTCCCGAGCATTGATCAGCGCCAGCGCCGCCTGCATCTTGCGCGCCTGCGGATCGGCGCTCGAGCCGAAGCTCGAATGCGACACCAGCGCCACCTTCGGGATGATGCCAAAGCGGCGCACTTCCTCCGCCGCCAGACGCGCGATCTCCGCGATCTGCTCGGCGGTGGGATCCCGGTTGACGTAGGTGTCGGCGATGAACACCGTGCGGTCATGCAGCAGCACCGCATTCATCGCTCCCCAGGTCGTCACGCCCTCGCGCAAGCCGACGACCTGCTCGACATAGTTCCGGTGCGCCGAATGCGCGCCGAACGTCCCGCACAGCATGCCGTCGGCGTCGCCCATGTGTATCATCATCGCGCCGATTAATGTCAGCCTGCGACGCATCTCGATCTTGGCGAACTGCTGCGACACGCCCTTGCGCTGCGCCAGCCGGTAGTACTCGGTCCAGTAAGCCCGGTAGCGCGGGTCGGATTCCGGATTGACGATCTCGACGTCGACGCCGGGCTTGATTCGTAATCCGTAGCGCTCCAGGCGGCGCTCGATCACCGCGGGGCGACCGATCAGCATCGGCTTGGCCAGGCCCTCGTCGACGACGACCTGCACGGCGCGCAGCACGCGCTCCTCCTCGCCCTCGGCGTAGACGACGCGCTTCGGCGCCTTCTTCGCGGCCTGGAAAATCGGCTTCATCAACAGGCCCGAGTGATAGACGACCTGCGACAGGCGGTCGTGGTAGGCGTCGAAGTCCGCGATCGGACGCGTCGCGACGCCGGACGCCATCGCCGCCCGTGCAACCGCCGGCGCGATCATCACGATCAATCTCGGGTCGAACGGTTTGGGGATCAGGTAGTCGGGCCCGAACTTGACGTCCTGCGCGCCGTACGCGGCGGCGACGATGTCCGATTGCTCGACCATCGCGAGGTCGGCGATCGCGCGCACGCAGGCAAGCTTCATCGCCTCGTTGATTGTCGTCGCGCCGACATCCAGCGCACCGCGGAAAATGAACGGAAAGCAAAGGACGTTGTTGACCTGATTCGGAAAATCGGACCGGCCCGTCGCGATGACCGCGTCGGGCCGCGCGGCCTTGGCGACATCGGGCATGATCTCCGGCTCGGGATTGGCCAGAGCCATGATCAATGGTCTGTCCGCCATCAGCTTCAGCATTTCGGGCTTCAGCACGCGCGGCGCCGACAGACCGATGAAGATGTCGGCGCCGGGGATGATATCGGCCAGCTTTCGCGCGTCGGTAACCTGCGCGTAGCGCGCCTTGTTGTCGTCCATCTCCTCCTTGCGGCCGCGATAGACGACCCCCGCGATGTCGGAGACCCAGATGTTTTCGCGCCTGACACCGAGCTCCACAAGCAGGTCCAGACAGGCGAGCGCGGCCGCGCCCGCACCCGAGCACACGAGCTTGACCGCAGGCATTTCCTTGCCGACGACGCGAAGACCGTTGAGGACCGCAGCGCCCACGATGATCGCCGTGCCGTGCTGGTCGTCGTGGAACACCGGAATGCGCATGCGCTCGCGGCATTTGCGCTCCACGTAGAAGCATTCGGGCGCCTTGATGTCTTCCAGATTGATGCCCCCGAACGTCGGCTCCAGCGCGCAGATGATGTCGACCAGCCGGTCCGGATCGCGCTCGTCGATTTCGATGTCGAAACAGTCGATACCGGCGAATTTCTTGAACAGGACCGCCTTGCCCTCCATCACCGGTTTGCCGGCGAGCGGACCGATCGCGCCGAGGCCAAGCACCGCGGTGCCGTTGGTGATGACGCCGATCAGATTGCCGCGCGCAGTGAGGTTGCGCGCCTCGGCCGGATCTCGGACGATTTCGTCGCAAGCGGCCGCGACACCAGGCGTGTAAGCGAGCGCGAGATCACGCTGATTGATCAGCTGCTTGGTCGGCAGGATCGAGATCTTGCCCGGCGGAAGCGCGCGATGATATTCGAGCGAGGCCTGGCGTATGTCCTGGTCGGGCATCTCTTTGCTCATCGTTCGTCCGCGGGAAGATGATAGCAGAAGCCCGTGCCGATGCCTTGCTGCCTGACGGTGCCGCCGGCAGGCCGCGATCGCGTTGACCGTATAATGCGGGTATCTCGCCTGGCACTGAACTTCTGCCGATGCTTCTGTTCTGGTTCCTCGCCGCAGGGCTGCTGCTCACCGCATTGAGCGTGCTGCTGTGGCCGCTTCTCCGCACGCGGCGCGCAGCCGCGGTTGCCGACGCCGACTCGGCGGCGATCGCGGTGCTCCGGGACCAGAGGCGCGCCGCCGACGAGGACTTCGCATCGGGTGCGATCACGGGCGCCGAGCGCGAGGCCGTGGTGTCGGATCTTGCGCGGCGCGTTGCCGATGAGATCGACGCCTCGCCGCGGGCGCCCGCGCCCGGCGCGATGCCGCGGCCGTCGTGGCCGCTGGCGATCGCTCTGCTGGTGTCGATTCCTGTGCTGGCGATCGTGCTCTACGGTCGTCTCGGCGACCCGGCCGCTGCCGCCGTCGCCGCGGGCACCGAGGGCGGGCACGAATTGAGCGACCAGCAAATCGCCGCGATGATCGGCGCGCTGGAGCGCCGGCTCGAGCAGCATCCCGACAACGCCGAAGGCTGGGCGCTGCTGGCGCGATCGTATTACACGCTCGGTCGCTTTCCCGCGGCGGCGGACGCGTACGTCAAAGCGATCGCCCTGGCTCCAGACGACCCCGATCTGCTCGCCGATTACGCCGACACGCTGGGGATGACTCACGGGCGCCGCCTCGCCGGCAAGCCGCTGGCGCTGGTCGAGCGCGCATTGGCCATCGATCCGCAACACGGCAAGGCGTTGGCGCTTGCCGCCACGGCGGCGATGGAGGCGCACGATCCTGCCAAGGCGCTCGTCTACTGGCGCCGGCTCGCCGCGCTGGTGCCCCCGGGCTCGGACGACGCAACGCAGGTCGCGGCCGTGATCGCCCAGCTCAGTGGCGCAGCGCCGGACGCGGCGAAGACGACGCCGGCGCTGGCGCAGCCCGCCAGCGCAAGCAATGGCGGCACCATCAGCGGCCGCGTCGCCGTGAGCCCATCACTGGCACAAAAAGTCGCGCCCACCGACACCGTTTTCATTTTCGCGCGCGCGCCGGCCGGACCGCGGATGCCGCTCGCCGCGATGCGAATCCCGGCCAGCGAATTGCCGAAGGAATTCACGCTCGATGATGCGATGGGGATGGCGGCAGGCACGAAACTGTCGAATGCCGGCGAAGTGATCGTCGAAGCGCGCCTGTCGCGAACCGGCAACGCGATCGCGCAACCCGGTGATCTGTTCGGCAAGACCGGACCGGTCAAGCCCGGCGCTAGCGGATTGCGCATCACAATGGACCAAGTCGTCCCCTAAGCAGTCGTTCCGCCGGAAGCGTCGCGGTGCCATGCTATGATCGCCGCCAGCCAAATTCGGGAGGGGCGGCGCGAGCATGGCACGGCGTTCGAACGGCGACTCTTTCGCACAGCGTTCGAGCCGGCTCCGGCATGCACTGATCGTTGCGATCGCGGCGTGCGCGAGTGCTTTCGCGCTTGCTGCCCACGCGGCGCCGGTCGACGACTTGCGCGCGGCGGTCGAAGCCGGCGATTCCGCCGCGGCGTACGCCCGCCATTGCGCGACCTCGATCGACGCCCCAGATCGTCCGCCGGAATTCGATCTGTGGTGCGGTGTCGCGGCAGTCGACATCGGCCGTTCCGGCGAAGGCGTCCTGGCGCTCGAGCGTTACGCACTGCAATTTCCCGACGACGCGCGCGCTCGCCTCGAGCTGGCACGCGCCTATTTCTACGCCGGCGACGACGTCCGCTCGCGCGAAGAATTCGAGGCGGTGGCCCGAAGCCAGCCGCCGGCCGAAGTCCTGGCCGGCATCGAACGCTACCTTGCGGCGCTTACGGACCGCGAGGGGCGCTACCGCGGCCGGCGCCTGGCGTTCGTCGAGGCCGGCGGCGGCTACGACAGCAATGCCAATGCCGGCGTTGCGCAAGCCACCATCGGCTTGCCGGTGCTCGGTCCGGTGACCGTCGATTCCTTCGGCGTCCAAAAAGAGTCGGCGTTCGGATGGCTGGCAGCGGGTGCCGAAATCCGCCACCCTCTGTCCGCCGGCCTGACGGTCAACGCCAGCGTCTACGGCGGGGGCACGTTCTACGCATCGGCATCGGAGTTCAATCTGGCGAGTTACGGCGCGGCCGCCGGCGCGAGCTACCGGGCCGATCGCAACGAGTACTCGCTGTCGTATGCTCACGGCGAGATCGCTCTCGACGGATCGCGTTATCGCTGGGCCGACGGTATCGGCTTCGAATGGCGCCGGCAGATCTCGGAGCTGTCTTCGTTCTCGCTTGCGCCGCAGTACGCCCGCATCGGCTACAGCGGCGACAATGCCGTACGCGATGCCGATTTGACCGCGTTGAGCGCCGGCTACAGACAGGTGTG
This sequence comes from Casimicrobiaceae bacterium, assembly GCA_036270955.1. GTDB lineage: Bacteria > Pseudomonadota > Gammaproteobacteria > Burkholderiales > Casimicrobiaceae > PALSA-1003. Next base: position 41,743 of record DATBBM010000125.1, read on the forward strand.
GCTGCGCCGCTGGCAGCCGGTGCTGAATGCGACGGTGTTCTACGGCGACGAGCACAACCGTGAGAACCGTCCCGATCTCGGCCGCAGCGTGGTCGGCGCGGGCGCCGACGTAACCATCTCACCGTCGCCCTTCTGGGCGCTGAATGCCGGCGTCGCGTATGCGCAAAGCGACTACGACGGGCCGATCCCGCTGCTCGACGTCACGAGGCGCGACCGCAACCTGGGCGTGAGCCTCGGTGCAATCTACCTAGTCAACCGGAATCTGAGTGTGCGCGGCGAATACCGGTATGCGAAGAACACGTCCAATCTGGAGCTCTTCGAATACACGCGCCACTTCGCCCTATTGAAAGTCCGCTATGAATTCAAATAGCACCGCCATCTCGCTCCCGCGCCAGAGCGCGTTTCGGTTCGCCCTGCTGCTCGTCTGCGTGCTCACCGTGAATTCTGCTTTCGCGCAGACGGCAGGAAAGGTCCTGCTCTCGGTCGGCGACGTCAGCGTCGTCCGCGGCGGCGAGCGTGCCCGCCTGACCGCGGGCGCGATGGTCAGCGCCGGCGACAGCGTCGTCACCGGAGCCGACAGTTATGCGCAGATACGCTTCAGCGACGATGCGCTGGTCGCGCTGAAGCCCGACACCGAGTTTCGCATCGAGCGTTTCAATTTCACCGGCAAGCAGGACGGCGGCGAGGCCGCGGTGTTCCGGCTGGTGCGCGGCGGCTTCAGGACCTTGACCGGGCAGATCGGCAAGCTCAACCACGATCAGTACCAGCTGCTGACGACGCAGGCGACAATAGGCATTCGCGGTACGCACTACCAGGTCCAGATCTGTGCGGCCGGCCAGTGCAGGAACCGCGGCGCCGAGGTGGGCGCCGGAATGTACGGCGGCGCGTACGAAGGCGGCGTCGTCGTCGCCAACGGTTTCGGCAGCGGCGAGTTCGGCGCCGACGAATTTTTCTACGTGCCCGATGGACAAGCGCCGCTGCGCTGGCTCGGACCGCCTGATTTTCTGTCCGACAAGCTCGAGCGGCGCGCGCGCGTCGCGCGCACCGCGCCGACCGAATTGCGTTTTGCCAAGGTGCCCGAAACCGCGCCGCCGCCGGCGTTGCCGCAGGCGCCGTTCACCTTCATGGCAACGGAAGATCTCGGCTCGGACTTGCTCGTGCCCGCGCAGACGATCGTCGTGGGGTCGGATCGCTACACGCTGGAGCTTGATTCGACGTCGAATCCCGGGCTGCAGCTCGGCATCGTCGGCGGCGCATTGCATGCGTTCCACAATGGCTCGCTCAGCGCCGATCTCGGCTCGGCCACGCTGACCGACGTCGGCCGCGACGGCTCGATTCCGTCACGCTTCGCCGCCGGCAGCGGGCTCAACTGGGGTCGCTGGTCCGGTCCGGGATCGACGATTGCGCAGACCCTCGGCGGTCAGCTGGTGCACAACGACGGCGGCGACCTGCATTACATCTACGGCAACACCGCGACGGCGCTCCCGACGTCAGGACAGGTTTCGTACGCGATGGTCGGCGGCACGCGGCCGACCGATTCGGGCACCGGCGCCGTCGGAACGCTGGTGTCAGGAGGCACCGTCAACGTCAACTTCACCACCGCGCAACTCGGGCTCTCGGGTCTTACCGCCGGCTTCAACGATGCAAACTATACGATGGGGGGCACGGCGAGCATCATCAATGGCCGCTTCTCGACCGGCGGCGTCGGCGGTGCATCGACCGGTTGTGCCGGCGGCGCGTGTCAACCGCTGGTCGCTGGGAACTTCACCGGCTTTTTCGCCGGCCCCGGCGGCTCCGGCATCGGCATCGACTACTATTTCAACACCCGCACCGGCAGCGTGATCGAGGGCGTCGTCGGTTATCGCAAATGCGGCCCGGGCGGATGCTGAGGCGCGCCAGCGCTATTTCGTAGCGAAGTTGGTCGCGCCGTCCCAATCCGCCGGCGGTCGCGTCGCGGCGTACATTGCGCAGCGCTGTGCGAAATAGGCGTAAAGACGCGTCGCCGGATGCGCGCTGGCAAGGGCCGCGAGCGACGCCGCGGCATCGGCGAATCGACGCTCGCGGTATTGCAGCAGCGCTTTGTCCCACGCGGCGAGTTCGCCGGCGATCGCTCCTCCGGCTTCCGGCAGTGGCTCGAATATCGTCACGGGGTTCGCCCTGCCCTTGACGCGCACGCGGTCGATCTCGCGACAGCGGATATCGGGCACGGCCGCGCGGGTGTCCTCGCCGATGATGACGGCGACGCCGTACTCCTTGGTCAATCCCTCCAGCCTCGACGCGAGGTTGACCGCGTCGCCCAGCACCGTATAAGCCTTGCGGAATTCCGAGCCCATGTCGCCGACGTTCATCGCGCCGGTGTTGATGCCGACGCCGATGACAAGCTCCGGCCAGCCGCGCTTTTTGAACTCCTGTGCCAGCGACGACATTCTGCGCTGCATCGCCAGCGCGGCCAGAACGGCGTCGCGCGCGTGGTTCGGATTGTCGATCGGCGCGCCCCAGAACGCCATGATCGCGTCCCCGACGTATTTGTCGACCGTCCCGTGGTGCGCGTGGATGATCTCGGTCATCGGCGTCAGGTAGGCGTTGAGCATCGCCGACAGTTCGCGCGGCGGCAACTTCTCGGACAGCGCGGTGAAGTCGCGCACATCGCAGAACAGCACGGTCATCGTGCGGCTCTCGCCGACCATGCTGTAGCGCTCTCCACTCTCGACCATTTGCGCGACCCGCTCCCGCGGCACGTACTCGCCGAACATCGCCGAAACCCTGCGGATCTTGCGTTCCTCCCGCATGAAGCCGGCCAGCATGTTCCAGCCGAAGAGCACGGCGAGCATCAGCAAGGTCGCGGCCACCGGGACGACCTCGTTGAGCTTGATCCACAGAAGAAGGTTCGCCGCGCCCACCAGGCCCATGACGGCGACGACGCCGAGGGCGTTGAATACCGGATCGCGATAGGGGATGACGAACAGCACGACCAGTCCGGTCAGCAGCATGATCAGCGCCTCGATCGCGTTCGCGTTCGCCGGCACCGATTTCAAATCCTGGTTCAGCATGCCCGAAAGCAGGCTGGCATGGATTTCGACCCCGGGAAAGTCGGCCGCGAGCGGCGTCGGCCGCAGATCCTGCAGCCCCTTCGCCGTCGTGCCGACCAGCGCGATCGCACCGGCGAAATCCGCGGGCGCGGTTCCTGCCAGCACGTCGGCGGCCGAGTAGTAGCGAAAGGTCTTGGGCTTGCCGCGAAACGGGATCAGCGCCGTTCCGTCCGCCGCGGTGGGAAGCGCCAATCCGCCGACGTCGAACCCGTCGAGACGGTTGTCGGCATCGAAATGAGGCGTCACCCGTCTCGCCTCGAGCACGACGCGCGCGATGGCCAGCGACAGCGCCGGGTAGTACGCGTTGCGATAAAGCTCGACCATCGGAACGCGGCGCACCACGTTGTCGGCGTCGAAGAACGGGTCGACGTGCCCGCTGCCTGCAGCCGCCTGCGCAAGCTCCGCGATGGCTGCCGTGTAGCCGACGGCGGGCTGGATCGGAATGATGCCGCCGCCGATATCCTGCGCGCCGAACAGCGGTGCAGGCAGAGCGCCGATCTGCTGCGCTTCGTAGGTGAAGCCGAACCCCAGGATGACGGGCCTGCCGCGAATTGCATCGGCGAAGCGCGCGTCGAAGTCGAGCTCGGGTCGCAGCCTGTCGAGCGTCGCGACATAGCCGCGGTCTTCCCGGAGATCGCGCTGCGCCAACCGCTCCAGGACGTCGATGCCCGACGATCGGTCCGGCTCGGCGAATACGACGTCGAATCCGACAGCCCGTGCCTGATACCGATCGAGCAATTGGGTCGTCAGTCGCGCCAGTTTGTCGCGCGACCATGGCCAGCGCCCTTCGCGCTGCAGGCTGGGCTCGTTGATGTCGATGATGACGACCTGGGGGTCGTCACGATTCGGCAGCGTGAGCTTGAGGCGCGTGTCGTACGAGATCGCTTCGAGCTTGGCCAGCAGCGTCGTTTTGCCGAACTGCGTCAGCGGATGCAGCAGGAAGACGGCAAGGATCAGCAGGCCGACGAGCCAGCGCGGCACGCCGATCAACCATGTGGCCAGCGCCCCGGGTGCGAGACGCACGGGCAGTCGGGCTAGCGGCGCGTACGCCGGCGCAGTGCCGCCATCGCCAGCGCCGCGACCGCGACGGAAAGCAGGGCCAACCCGATCGATGAAAGCGCGGGAATCGAGTTCGCCTCGGATGTCGACGCCTGAGCGGTCACTCTGCCGCCCGGAGGCGCCGGCAACAGGACGCCTTTGATCACCAGCTCATCGACCGGCCCTGCACTTGCCGGAAGGTGCGAGCCGTCGCCCGCATAGAGCGCCGACAAGGTGAACGCGTCGATCGTCAGCCCGGTCAAGCGGAAGTCGACGCGGCCGTTCGGGTCGAGCGAGCGGGAAAGCGGCGCTGCGATCTTTTCCGGCGGCGTGCCGGGCGGGACCGTGTCGAATGGCGGTCCGCAGAACATGCCGGTCCCGCGCACGCAGAGCTGGACCGTGCCCTGCGGCGACGGCGGACCTCCTGACGCGACGAGCGTGACACTGACCGGCTGTTCGAAGACCGCGACCTGCGGCACTGCCACCAGCGACAGCGCCGTAGCCGCGCGATCGATGACAAGCGTGTATGTCTGCACTGCGGCCGCGTTGCAGCCGTTGTCCGCCGTCACCGTCAATGTCGACGTGCCCGCGGCCTCGGGCGCTCCGCTTATCAGACCTGAGGGGGCATCGAAAGAGAGGCCGCCGGGCAAGCCCTCGACCGACAGGACCGGAACCGGATTGCCGGTTGCGCTCACGACGAAGGCATAGGGCGCGCCCGCGGTGCCGTGCGGCGGCGCGGCACTGGTAATTGCCGGCTCGAAGCACGCCGGCTCGACCAGCAGGGTGAAAGACCTCTGCGCGGTCGTCAGCGGTGTAGGGTACGTATCGACAGCCGTAATCACGCATGGAAACGTTCCCGGGGTGCTCGGCGTGCCGGACAGCGTACCCGTCGTCGGGTCCAATCTGATGCCCGATCCGACCAGGCAGTCGCGAGGGCTCAAGCTCCAATCGACCGCGTATTTGGGCAAGTGGCTGTTGACGGGGATGAAGCTGGAAACGAACGGACGACCGACTTGCGCGATCAACGGGCCGCCCACCTGAATGGCGGTGATTGCGCCGGCGGGACTCGGAGCAAGCAGCAGCGCCGCCAGCATCGCCGGCATGCAGCCGGCGGCGCTTCGGGCAAGACGCACTGCGACTCCGGACGACCGAGGCATCGATGAGTCCTTGCCGAACGGGATTCGAATGGCGACCGGGCGCAACCTTAGCACATCCATCGCGGGGCCGCGCCCCCTGTCATGCCTCGGGGAAGCGATGCAGCGCCGGGCTATAATCGATCCTTCTTCCTCCCGCCGCGCAGGTTCGATGCTGGAATCGAAGCAGCTGGCCGCGCAGCGCGGCACCGCGACGCTGTTCTCGGGCATAGATTTCAAGCTCGGGCCCGGCGACGCCTTGCTGGTAACGGGCGCCAATGGCAGCGGCAAGACTACCTTGCTCCGCATCGCGGCGGGACTGTCGCATGCCGCCCTGGGCACATTATCGTGGCGCGGCGTTGCGGTTGCGCCGCTCGATCCCGATTTGCGCGAGGCCGTCACGTACATCGGCCACGCCCCGGCGCTGAAAGACGAGCTGACGGCCGAGGAGAATCTCGCTTCGCTCGCCACCTTGCACGCCGGCAGCCTTGCCAGCGATGCGATCGGCGCCGCGCTCGCTCTGTGGTCGCTCGAGCGGCAGCGCGCCCTGCCGGCGCGCGCGCTGTCGATGGGCCAGCGTCGACGTATCGGCCTGGCGCGGTTGGCGCTGGTGCCGCGTCCCCTGTGGATTCTCGACGAGCCGGCTGCGGCGCTGGACACCGCGGGCGTCGCGCTGCTATGCGACCTGCTCGGCGCGCATCTGGCGCGAGGCGGCATGGCGATCGTCGCGACCCATCAGGACATCGGCTTGTCCGGACCGTCGGTGCGCGGCCTGTCGTTGGCATGACCGCCGCGACGGCCGCAGCGGGAACGCGCTCGCCACCCGGCGCGTGGCGCGGCGCCGCGTGGGCGGTGCGGCGCGATTTGCGACTCGCGCTGCGCTCGAAGGCCGAGCTTGGCGTGCAGCTGCTGTTCTATGTGATCGTCGTCGCCCTTGTTCCGCTCGGCGTCGGTCCCGACCCGGCGCTGCTTCGTGCGCTGGGGCCGGGCGTGCTCTGGGTCGCCGCGCTGCTGGCCTCGCTGCTCGCGCTGCCGCGCCTGTTCGCGATGGATTTCGCCGATGGCACACTCGAGCAGATGTCGTTGTCGCCCTATCCGCTGCCCGCGTTGATCTCCGGTAAAATAGCGGCGCACTGGCTTGCAACCGGCCTGCCACTGGTGGTGGCCTCGCCGCTGCTCGGACTGCAGTTCGGCCTGGGCGGGGACGAACTGTTCGTGCTGGCGCTCGGCCTGTTGCTGGGAACGCCGACTCTGTCGCTGATGGGGGCTGTCGGCGCCGCGTTGACACTGGGTTTGCGCAACGGTGCGCTGCTGGCGCTCCTGGTCCTGCCGCTGTACGTTCCGGTCCTGATTTTCGGCGCAGGTGCAGTAGACGCGGTCCGGACGGGCCTGGGCGCCGGGGCCGAGTTGTCGCTGCTCGGAGCGGGACTCCTGGCGGCGCTGGTCGGTGCGCCGATCGCCGCCGCGGCGGCAGTGCGCATCGCGATCGATTGACTCGAAAGGACGCTTAGTTGAACTGGTTCCGCTTCGCCTCGCCGGCATCGTTCTATCCGCTGGCCGGACGGCTGGCGCCCTGGTTCGGCGGCGCGGCGGCGGGGTTCGCGGCGGCGGGGCTCTATATCGGTCTCGTCGCGGCGCCGACCGACGCGACGCAAGGCGACGCTTATCGCATCATCTTCGTGCATGTCGCGACGGCGTGGATGTCGATGTTCATCTATCTGGTGATGGCATTCTGGTGCGCGGTGTCGCTGATGTTCAATGCCCGCCTGGCGGCGATGATGGCGCAGGCGCTGGCGCCGACAGGCGCGCTGTTCACCGCGCTTGCGCTGTTCACCGGTGCTCTTTGGGGCAAGCCCACGTGGGGGACCTACTGGGCCTGGGACGCGCGCATGACCTCGGAGCTCATCCTGCTGTTCCTCTACTTCGGCTACATGGCGCTGCGCCAGGCGATCGACGATCCGCGTCGAGCCGATCGCGCGAGCGCGGTGCTGGCGCTGGTCGGCGCGATCAACGTGCCTATCATCTATTTCTCGGTCAAATGGTGGAATACGCTGCACCAGGGAGCGAGCGTGAGCCTGACCTCGGCGCCGACGATGGCCGCGGTGATGCTGACCGGCATGCTGCTGATGGCGTTGGCCGCGTGGTTCTACTCGATCGCGATCACGCTGACCCGCGTGCGGGCGATCATCCTCGATCGCGAGCGCCACGCCGGATGGGTAGGCGAAACTGTGCTGGCTGCCAGGGGCGCGCGATGAGCCTCGCCGAATTTCTCTCCATGGGCGGCTACGGATTCTACGTCTGGGGCTCGTACGCCGCGTGCGCGCTGGCGATCGCGGCCGAAATCATCGCCGTCCGCGCGCGTCTCGCCGCGGCGCGGCGCGGCGCCGGCGGACGGGAGCCT
>DATBBM010000126.1:0-38069 GCA_036270955.1 Casimicrobiaceae bacterium
CGCCGCGCGCGCTGGTCTTCACGCCGGCATCGAGCAGCAATCGATAGCCGTCGGCTTCGACACCAAGGCAGGTGCGGCCTTTTTCGCCAAAGCCTCCATAAAGATGCAGCCGCATGATGCTAGGTGTCCGCGCCGGTTGAGGCCGGGCCATCGTCCAGGCGACGCCCGGTGCCCGACGCTGTTGCGCGGTCATCGGCGACGGCGCCGGCGTCGGGGAGTACCCAGCCGTCGTTGATGCCGATGCGTACGGCGTCGCCGGGCGCGAGCCGGCAGGGCTCGGCCACGGCCAGGTGCACGAGCACGTCGTCGGCATGGTCGAGCCGCGCCTCGATCCGGAAATGGCCACCCTGATAGACGGCGCGGACGACGCGCGCGCCGATACCGGGGACACCGGCGCCGACGATCGCCAGGTTCGCTGCGCGCAAGCAGACGCGCGCAGCGCGCGTCGGCGTCTGCCCGAGCGGGCAACGCATGCTGACACTCAAGCCGAACAGGTCCGCGCGGCAGCGTCCGCTGCCGTCGACGTCGACGACCTCCGCAGGCACGACGATGCCCTCGCCGATGAATGTCGCAACGGTCTCGTCAGCAGGCTCGCGATAGAGTTGCGATGGCGTGGCCACCTGCAGCAGCCTGCCGCTGTCCATCACCGCGATGCGGTCGGCAAGCGCCATCGCTTCGGCCTGATCGTGCGTGATGTAGACCATCGTCGTCCCGGTGCGCGCGTGAAAGCGGGCGAATTCCTCCTCCATCGAAGCGCGCAGATGCACGTCGAGGTTGGCCAGCGGCTCGTCTAGCAGCACCAGCGAGGGCTCGGTGACGAGGCAGCGTGCGAGCGCAACACGCTGGCGCTGCCCGCCCGAAAGCATCGAAGGGCGGCGCGCGGCGTAGCCTTCGAGCTCGACCAGGGCGAGCGCCGCCTCGACCCGCCGCGCGCGCTCCGGATCGCGCACGCCCGCGACCGTCAATCCGTAGGCGACGTTCTCGGCGACGGTCATGTGCGGCCACAGGGCGTACGACTGGAAGACGATGCCGATGCGACGCCGCTCGGGCGGCAGGTGTTGCGTGACGGCCGAGACGACGGTGTCGCCGATGACGATGCGGCCGCCGTCGAGCTTGTCGAAACCGGCAATCTGACGCAGCAATGTCGTCTTGCCGCAACCCGACGGGCCCAGAATCGCCATGAACTCGCCGTCGCTGACATCGAGCGAGACTTCGTCGAGCGCACGGAATGCGCCGAACGTCTTGGTGACGCGATCGACGATCAGTCGCGCCATGGCAGCACGCCTCTTGCCGGTTTGCCGGTGAGCAGTGTCGAGAGCATCAGCGCGATCGTCACGGCGACGGTCAGCATCGCCAGCGCCGCGGCATAGGTCGAGTCGCCGCCCTGCTGGAACGAAAATACGACGACCCCCAGCGTCTCGGCGCCCGACGACCACAGCAGGGCCGAGACCGTCAGCTCGTTGAACGCGGTCAGAAACACCAGCAGCGCGCCGGCAGTCGCCATCGGTGCGACCATCGGCAGGATGATCGTCCTCAGCCGGCGCAACAAACGTGCGCCGGCGATCTGCGCGGCTTCCTCGAGCGTGCGGTCGAGCTGGTAATAGCCGCCGATCACCGGACGCAGGCCGAGCACCAGGAAGCGCGCCAGATAGCCGAACAGGATGATCCAGACGGTGTTGTACAACGTGAGCCCGAGGACCGGAAGAGGTTTCAGGAAAACGAGAATCGCGGCGATCGCGAGCACCACGCCGGGCAGCGCGTACGGCATCTCGGTGACCAGGTTGAGCACGCGCAACAGCCGCGAGCGGCGCCAGACCAGGAAATACGCGAGCGGAACGGCAATGAGTACGATGACGACGGCAGCGGTCGCCGACAGGCTGAAGCTGTTGACGAAAGCCCGCTTCGCGGCAGCGTGGTCAAACAGCACGTAATCGTAGTTCGACCAGGTGGCGGACGTCGGCGTCAGCGGCACGCCGGCCGCGGGCACGAGTGAGCTCAGCAGCAGTGCCACCAGCGGCAATACCAGCACGACAATGGTCAAGATCCAGAGTGCGACCTCGACCGCGGGACGCCAGCGCGCGAGCTCGAACGGACGCATCGCGTTCGATGTCGTCGTAATGCGGAAATCGCGCCGTCGCAGCATCAGGTCCTGCAGAAAGATGCCGAGCACGGCAATGAAGCCGATCAGGCACGACAGGACCGCGACCTCGGACAGCACGCTCGGCCCGAGGCCCGCCAGCCGCTGATAGATCAGCGTAGGCAGGACCAGGTAGTTGCCCGGGATGCCGAGAAATGCCGGGATGCCGAAGTTGCCCAGGCACGACACAAAACAGAGTGCGATCCCCGCGACCAAGGACGGCGTCATCAGCGGCAGGACGATCGTGCGCAGAATCGTCAGCGGCTTTGCACCCGCCGCGAGCCCCGCTTCGAGCAGCTCCTGTGGCAAGTTGCGCAGTCCTGCGCGCAAAGTCAGGAACACCAGCGGCGCGTACTGAACGCCCAGCAGCAGGATGATGCCTTCAGCGGAGTACAGCGGATTGCGGCTGCCCATCGCCGGCGCAAGGCCGATCATCTTCAGCAGCGTGCTCGACGGGCCGAACAGCTGCAGCCACGCCAACGCTACGACCTGCGGCGCGATCATCAGCGGCAGCACGAAGCAGAAGACAAAGGCATTGCGGCCGCGGATATCGGTAAGCGCGACCAGCACCGCAACCGTCGTGCCGAGCAGCACCGCGAGCGCCGTGCCGCCGCATGCCGTCACCAGGCTGTGCCGGGTCGCGGTCCAGGTGGTGTCGCTCGACAGCACGCTCGAGAGCGCGGCGGTCGAGAACCGCCCGCCGGGGGCGACGCCCTCGAACAGTAGCCGCGCCAGCGGCAGCAGCGACAGGATCGCGACGATCGCGACCAGCGCCCACAACAGCGCCGTCTCCTCGGCGCGCTCGCGCCGGCCTGCGATGTCCGCCATGGTGGCGCCGGCGGCTCGGACTCAGTTACCGAAGAGCTCGGCGAACCGCTTCAGATTGGCGCTGTTGTTCTGCACCACGTTTCCGATGTCGGTCGGCATCAGCTTGATGACCGTTCCGGGAGGCAGCCACGACGGCGTGCCGACGCTCGCCCTGGCCGGGATGTAGCCCATCGAGAGCGCGAGCTTCTGTCCTTCGTCCGACAGGATGAAATCGATGAATGCGCGCGCGGCGGCGGGATTCTGCGCCGTCTTAAGCATCGCCACGGGCTCGGTCACCGCGGGCACGCCTTCGGCGGGAAAAATGAAGTCGACCGGCGAGCCCTTCGCCTTGGCGTTGAACGCCATGAAGTCGACCAGCACGCCGTAGGGCTTTTCCCCGCTGGCGACGGCGGTCAGGACCGCACCGTTGCCGCGAACCGCGACGGCCTCGTCCGCTTTGAGCTTTTCAAAAAATGACCAGCCGAGATCGGGACGCGCGGTCATCGTGCCGAGCATGATCGCGGCGGCGCCCGAATACAGCGGGCTGGGCATGGCGATCTGGCCCTTGTTTTCCGGCTTCGCGAGATCGGCCCAGGACGCCGGCCGGCTCTTGGCCGCAGTGTTGACCGCGATGCCCGTCGTGATCAGCTTGGAGCCGAAATAGGTGCGGTCGGCATCGTACGTTCCAGCGGCCAGCCCGGCGACTTTCGCTTCCGGATACGCGAGCAACCTGCCGTCCTTTTTCAGCGCTTCCATGCTGGCCGCATCGGCGATCAGCAGCACATCGGCCTTTGGCGCGCCCGCGGCGAACTCGGCGGCGAGCTTGCCCATCACCTCGGTCGTCCCTGAGCGAAACACCTCGACCTCGACGCCCGGATATGCCTGCTTGAACGCCGTGGTCGTCTGGGTTGCATCGCGCTCAGGCTGCGATGTATACAGCACGAGCTTGCCCTTCGGGGCCTGCGCCTGCGCCGAAAGCGGCGCCAGCATCGAGACCAGCGCCGCGGCAAGCAATACGCCGCGCGATAAGTAGTTCATGTGACTCCTCCGCAATGAATCGACACCGGATCGATGCCGCCGCTCGTTCTTATACCTTCCGCCGTGCCGGTCGGCAACGACTGGTTGTACCGCCAAGTGCAAATCTTTCCAGGCCCACGAAAATCACGACACGCCTTCCGGGTGCTCGATTGCTTCGCGCAAGTCGGCGACGAAGCGAGCCGCCGTCACGCCGTCGACGATCCGATGGTCCGACGACAGCGTAAAAGTCGCCATCGGACGCAATACGACCTGGCCGTCGCGACCCACCGGTGTGTCCATCGTGCGCCCGATGGCGAGAATCGCACTCTCCGGCGGGTTGATGATCGCGGTAAACGCATCGACGCCATACATGCCGAGATTGGAGATCGTGAACGTGCCGCCGCGCATGTCGTCGGGCGCGATCTGGCGCGCGCGCACGGCGGCGCGAAGCCGCGCGAACTCGCGGGCGAGCTCATCAAGTGTGTGTGCAGTCACGTCGCGCAGCACCGGCACGAACAAGTCGCCCTGGTCGTCGATCGCGACCCCGATGTTGACCCGGGCATGGAGGCGCACCGCTTCACCTTCGATGCTGGCGTTGAGCAGCGGGTGCAGCGCCAGAACGCGGCCGGTGAGATAGGCGAGCGCCACCGTCATGCTCGGACGCGCGCGGTCCGGTGCTGCTCGCGCTCCGCCGGGGCCGCGCAGCGCGGCCTGCAGCGCGCCCATTTCGATCTGCGCGGAGAGGAAGAAATGCGGGGCGTTTCGCGCGCTCTCGGCAAGGCGCCGGGCGACGATGCGGCGAACCGGATTGAACGGAACAATGCGATCGCCGCTTGCGACCGGGCTCTCGGCCGCCGCGCCCGCGCGAGCCGCGACGTCCTTTTCAACGATGCGCCCGGACGGACCGGATCCGACGATATCGGCGAGATTCACGTCGAGCATCCGGGCCGCGCGACGAGCGAGCGGCGTGGCGCGAATCGAGTCCGAGGGCGCGATGGTCGCAGGCTCCGCGTGCGCCGGCGGTTGCGCCGAGCCGGTTGCGTGGTCGATGCCGGCCGTTGCCGCGGACGGCGACGTCGCCTTGGTGCGCTCCACGGCCGCGGGCGACGACGCTACGGCCTCCGCGTCGGCGTCGATCCAGGCGACGACGGTGCCGACGGAAATGGGCTCGCCGGTGATCGGCGCCAGGTCGCGAATGACGCCGCTGCCCGGAGATTCGACTTCCATCATCGCCTTGTTGGTCTCGATATCGAACAGGATCTGGCCCTGCCGCACGCGATCGCCGGGCGCCACCTTCCATTCGGTGATGATCCCGTCGTCCATATCCATGTCGACCTTGGGCAGGATGACTTCGATCGGCATCAGGCGCGTCCTTCGCGCACCAGGCGGCGCGCCGCGGCAACGATGTCGTCCTCCTGCGGGACCGCGGCCTTTTCGAGCACCGGGTTGTAGGGCAGCGGCACGTCGGCGCCGCCGAGCCGCGCGATCGGCGCGTCGAGAAAATCGAATGCGTCGCTCTCGGCGATCATCGCCGAAATCTCCGCGCCTATGCCCATGATCTTGACGCCTTCGTAGACGATCAGCAGCCGGTGCGTCTTGCGCACGCTGGCGGCGATCGTCGAGAGATCGATCGGGCGCAGCGAACGTAAGTCGATGACCTCGGCGTCGATGTTCTCGGCGGCGAGCCGCGCGGCCGCCGCGACGGCGCGGATCGCCATGATCGAGCTGCCGACGATCGTCAGGTCGCGCCCGGCGCGGCGGACCGCCGCCTTGCCGATCGGCACGCGGTAGGATTCTTCCGGCACCGGGCCCCGCGTCTTGTACAGCAGCTTGTGCTCGAAGATCAGCACCGGGTTCGGATCGTCGATCGCCGCCAGCAACAGGCCCTTGGCGTCGTGCGGCGTCGATGGCTGCACGACCTTCAGGCCCGGGACGTGGGCGAACCAGGCTTCAAGGCTCTGGCTATGCTGCGCCGCCGCGCCAGTACCCGACCCGCCAGGAAGCCGGACCACCATCGGCACCGTGGCCTTGCCCCCGAACATGAAGTGAATCTTTGCCGCCTGATTGACGATCTGTTCCATCGCCAACGTGACGAAGTCGGAGAATTGCAGCTCGAGGACCGGCTTCATGCCGGTAATCGCTGCGCCGACCGCGGCGCCGGCGATGCCGAGCTCGCTGATCGGCGTATCGATCACGCGCTCGGGGCCGAACTTGTGGAACAAGTCGCCGGAGACGCCGAATGCACCGCCGTATACGCCCACATCTTCTCCGAACAGGAAGACGCGCTCGTCCGCCTGCATCGCCTGCGCCAGGCCCTCGCGTATCGCTTCGGCGTACGACAGTTCCCGCGTTCCTGCTTCGGGGACGATAACTTCAGTCGGCATAGACGTCGCGGGTCAGCTGGGCGGGATCTGGGTCGGGGCTCGCCTTGGCGAATTCGAGTGCGTCGTCGATTGTCTTCTGCGCCGCCTGCTCGATCGCCAGCAATTCGGTTTCGGCGAAGCGGCCGTGCGCGATCAATTCGCGTTCGAGACGGCGAATCGCGTCCTTGTCGCGCCAAGCCTCGATTTCCTCCTTGCTGCGATACAGGTTGCGGTCGCTTTTGGAGTGGCCGCGCAGCCGATAGGTCTTGCATTCGAGCAGGGTCGGGCCGCCGCCGCGACGGGCGAGCTCGATCGCCGGCCTTGCTGCCGCGACGACGGCGGGCAGGTCGTTGCCGTCCACGGCGACGCCCGGCATCGCGTACGCCGACGCGCGATCGGCGACGTTGGCCACGGCCATTGCGCGGGCGATGTCCATCGACATGCCGTATTTGTTGTTTTCGCAGACGAACACGATCGGCAGCCGCCAGATCGACGCCATGTTGAGCGCCTCGTGGAAGGCGCCTTCGTTCGCGGCGCCGTCGCCGAAAAACACCATGCAGACGCGATGCTGCTTTTGCGCCTTGATGCTCATGCCGACGCCGAGGGCGATCGGCAACCCGCCGGCGACGATGCCGTTGGCGCCGAGATTGCCGCCTTCGACGTCGGCGATGTGCATCGAGCCGCCGCGCCCGCGGCAATAGCCGTTTTCCTTGCCGAAGAACTCGGCGAACATGCGCGCCGGGTCGGCGCCTTTGGCGATGCAGTGGCCGTGGCCGCGATGGGTCGAAAGAATGTAATCGTCCCGCGCGAGCTCGAGCGTCGCGCCGACCGCGCTCGCTTCCTGCCCGATAGACAGATGCATCGTGCCGTGGATCAGGCCGCGCATATAGCTCGCCTCGGCGGCCTCCTCGAACTTGCGGATCAGCTGCATCCGGGACAACGCGACGCGCAGCGCGTCATCGCCGAGGGCGGCGAGCTCCGGGCGCTCGGGCGCTTGCGCGGGCGCGGTGCGGCTGCCTGGAGCGATGGCCACGATCACTCCGCTGCGGCTAAAGGCAGCGCCGCGCAACACCGCCTGCCGCCGGTCATGACGCGACGGCGACGGCGGGCTCGTCGCTCGCGGCGCGGATCAACTCGTCCTGTGCCTTGCGCACCTGGACGATCTTGAGCGCCTCGTCGGGCACGCAGTTGGAGTAGCTCAGGAATTCTCCCTTGGCGATAGGAAGCCTGACGACGGCGCCCTGCGCGAGTCCCAGCGGCAATGCATCGCGAGCAAGCGCATCGGCGCGCGACAGCGCGAAGCCGCGGTAACAATATTCGCCGATCGCGTCGAGCGTTTCGCCGACGGCGAGATCGCGCTTGGCGCGCGCGGCGACCTCGGCCGATGGAACCGGCAGCGGCCGCATGTGGCTTTGTCCGAACAGCACCGCGGCGGCAGCCGACAGCGGCACTTCCAGGCTGGTCAGATGGTAGGGGCGGAAAAACGTGTAGTAGGGGCCTTCGCCCAGGTGCAGGTCGTTCATCCGCTCGCGCAGCCGCGGATGGCGCATTTCCGCGACGACGAACACGCCCGGCGCGACTCCCGGGGAGACGGTGAAATCGACGACGCCTTTGCGCGACAACAACCCGCCTTCTTCGCGCGGACACAGCACCTTGTGCAACGAGGCCAGCGGCGCGTCGGGCCCGTGCATGCCCGGGATGTCGGGGACCAGACCGGTCGCGTTGGCAATCGCCACCATTTCGACCATCGTCTTCGAGCCGTCGACGAACTCGACCAGCATGCGAGGATTCATGTTGCGCCGTTTCGCTTCCTCGACATAAGCGTCGGGCGTCGCGTCGATGCGAAACGCGTTGTTCTTTCCCTTGCCGGCGGCGACGATCGGATAGCCGAGACCCCGCACGAAATTGATCAGCTCCATCGTGGCGGAGGGCTCGTCGCCGGCACCGAGCGTGTACACGACGCCTGCGCTCGCTGCCTTGGCGGCGAGGTAGGCGCCAATGGTGACGTCTGCCTCGACATTCATCATGACGATGTGCTTGCCGGCCGCGATCGTCGCCAGCGCCACCTCGGCGCCGACATTCGGATTGCCGGTCGCGTCGACGACGACATCGACGCCCTCGGCGGTGCAGACATCGCGATGCGAGCGCACGACGGCGAGCTGGCCGCGCGAAATGGCGCGCGACACCGCGGCGCTGCCTTCGACCAGCAACGGTTCGAGCGCTCCGGTTCCGGCGATCGCCCGCGCGGCGAACACGTTGTCGGGAATCGCGTCGGCGGCGGCGACGACGTCGATGCCGGCCATCAGCGCCGTCTGGACGATGATGTCGGTGCCCATCTGGCCGGCACCGATCAGGCCGACGCGCACCGGCCGGCCCTCGAGCTGGCGAAACTTGAGCGCCTCGGCGATCGAATCGCCCAGTCTCGGCTTCGACGGGTCGGGCATGGCTCCTCGCAAATGAGTCGGACGCCGACGGCATCCGGACTTTTGTATTATAGACTGAACATATCTCCAGTCCCAAGGATCGTCAAGGCGAGGCGGCGTCGGCCTTGTGGGCGGCCGCGGCTCGTCGCTTGCCAGCCGCGGGCAACGATGCCACGCTGCCCAGCCCCAGGAATGGAAGGAAACCAGCCGATGCCCGACAACGACCGACCCGCCGCCCGCGAGCCGGGTGCCTCGCAAGACCTTCGGGTGCGGGCGGCTTGGCTGTACTACGTCGAAGGCATGACCCAGGAGCAGATCGCTCGCTTCATGAACATCAGCCGGGCCAAGGTCATCCGCTTGCTCGCCTCCGCTCGCGACAACGGCATCGTGCGCATCCGCATCGAAGACCGCGCCAGCGAGCAGATTGCGCTGGAACGCAAGCTGGTCGCCGCGTTCGGCCTCGCCGAGGCCGTCGTCGTGCCGGCGCCGGCCGACGAGGCCCAGATCACCACTGTCGTCGGGCATGCCGCGGGCACCTATCTGACCGATCAGCTCAAGGACGGCATGTCGGTCGGCGTCGGCTGGGGGGCGACCCTCCATATGAGCCTGAAGGCGCTCGGCGGGCAACCGTGCCAGCGGCTGTCGGTCGTATCGCTGCTGGGCGGCATGACCCACTCGCGCGCCGTCAATCCGTCGGCCGTCGCGCGGCGCATCGCCGACGCGTTCGGCGCCGATTGCTATCAGCTGACGTCACCGGTCGTCGTCGCCGACGAATCGGTCCGAGCGGCACTTTGGTCCGAGCCCGGTCTGCGCGAGCTGCTGGAGCGGGCGCGCCGCGTCGATCTGGCGCTGGTCAGCGTCGGGGACGTCAGCGAGGAGGCAACCTTGTTTCGCGAGGGACTGTTGCCGCGCTCGGCGCTGGCGAGCCTGCAGGCGGCAGGCGCCGTGGGCGACGTACTGTGTCATTTCATCGATGACCAGGGCGCCGTCGTCGATCACCCGGTCAACCGTCGCGTGGTCGCGGTCGATCTCGACGATCTGCGGCGCGTGCCCAAGATCGTCGTGGCGGCGGGCGGGCGCCGCAAGGTCGCGGCGCTGCGCGCCGCATTGAAGGCCACCGGGGCCGGCGTGTTGATCACCGAGGAAGGCGCGGCGCGGGGCCTGCTCGGCATCTGACGTCGCGCACGTTAGCCGCGCGCAGCGCCGGTTGACGCAACTGGCCGCGGGCCGCTACGCTGGACACGTGGTGTTTTCCCCGAGCGGCCTGGCCGCAATCGCTTGGCTTCTCGCGGCCTGTACGCTCGCGACCGCGCAGAATGCCGCGCCGGCGGTGTCCGCGGGCGTGGCAGCGGCGACATCCGAGTTGAAGCTGTCGACGGCGCTCGGCCCCGCGTACGCGCAGGGCAAGGCGGGCGAGCGATGGGCGGCGCTGATGCGCGAACGCTCGGCCGGCCGTTTCGCCGTCCGCCACTATCCCGGTGCGACTTTGTTCCAGCGCGACGCATCGCGTGAATTCGCCGCGCTGCGCGACGGCTCGGTCGCCCTCGCCGTCGGTTCGACGCTCGCCTGGTCGCGCGATGTCGTCGAGTTGAATCTGATTGCGCTGCCGTGGCTTTTGCCCAGCGAGCGTGCGCTCGATGCGCTGCTGGACAGCGCAATCAGCACGGAGCTTGCCGCGCGTCTGGAAACGCTGGGCGTCGTAGTCATCGCCTGGGCATCCAACGGATTCATCGAGATCGCCAGCAAGCGCGCGCTGCGCGCTCCGGCCGACTTGGCGGGGCTGCGCGTGCGAACGCCGCAGCTTTCGCTGCTCGACCAGACGCTGGTCCAGCTGGGTGCGACGACCGCGGCGATGCGCGGCGCCGATGCGAGGCTCGCAGCGCTGGCGGGCAGCCTGGACGCCGAGGAGACGACGACCAGCGCATTTCGCGCCTCGCACGCGGCGGCCGCCGGGTTTTCGCATCTGCAATTGTGGGGTGCGCATGGCGACGCGCTGATGTTCGCGGTCAATCGCCAGGCGTGGAACGCGTGGAGCGCGGCGGACCGCGAACTCGTGCGTCAGGCGGCTCGCGACGCGGCGGCGGAGGCGATGGCGCTGCGCATGCGGCAGGGCGGTGACGCCGCATTGGGCGAGGCGGCCCGGCAAGGCGCGACGGTGACGCGGTTGACCGACGCCGGCAAGCAGGCGTTCCGCAACGCGACGCGCCCCGTGTACGACCGGTGGGCCGCGCTGATCGGAGACGATCTGGTGCGCCGGGCGGAAGCGGCGATCGCCGCGGCCCGCTAAAGCCGCATTGCCGTCAGTCGGTGTACCGGCCCAGACGCACCGCGGTCTCGCCGCGCTTCGGATGGCGCGTCGGCATGATCAACACGCAATCGTCGTGCGGCGTTGCGATGTTGGTGCCGCCGTCGTTTGCATACACGGTTCCCGCGCGGGCGATCGTCTGCAGGCCGCGGACCGGAATCGTGAAGCGAAAATCGTCGCTCGCGATAGTCACCGTGGCCGTCACTTCAATGACCCGCTGCAACAGATCGCGGCTCCCATCGAGCTCGCCGGCCAGCCAGGCTTCCTCGGCCATGCCGAAGTGACGCAGAAAACGCAGCGCCGCGTCGCGGGCGACCGCCGGGGCGGCGGCTTCCCAGTGCTGCCCGCATTCGATCAGCAATGCGCTGCGCGGATCGTCCTCATCGTCGAAAAACGCGAAGTCGCGCAGCCGCCGGCCGGCCGCGTGCCCGGCGTCGATGACGATATGCTCCGGCATTCCCAACGCTCTCGCCAGTGCGACGCCCTTGCGACGCCGCCCCGCCATGGCCAGCGGCATGCAGGGTTCGGACATCGAATGAATGTCGAGCAGGAAATCGGTGCGCTCGTACAGGGGTCTCAATTCGCGGGCGCGCCTGAGCTCGCTGCTGTCGCGCTGGCTGTCGAGCACCTCGGGCGTCCACAGGCGGTTGAAGTCCTCGTCGATGCAGCGCGACGCGAACGGCCGGGCGCTGTCGAAGCGAAGGTAGGCGTCGACGTTGGCGAACACGATCGACAGCGTGCCACGCGTCGGACGAATTCCTTCGCGCAGCAGCCGGTCCAGCGCGATTGCGCCGCAGACCTCGTTGCCGTGCGTCAGCGCCTGGATCACCACGTGCGGACCCGCACGCGGCGAGGCGAACGTCCAGACATGGCGGATGCCGCTGTTGCCGGGCGCAAAGCGCGCGAGGTCGGGAAACGCCACCTCGATCGGTGGCGACGCCGGAGGCGACGGCGCCGGCGGCTCGCCGACCAGGCTCACGTCGCGCAAATGCGATCGGCGAGCCGTTGCATGAACGCCTCGCAGAGCGCCAGTTGCTCGAGCGAGATCCACTCGTTTGGCTGATGCGCCTGCTGGATGTATCCAGGGCCGCAGATGATCGCCGCGATATCGCTGCCGTGGAACAGCGATGCCTCAGTTCCGAAGGAAACCTTGCCCAGGTCGCGCGACCCGCTGCAGGCGCGCCCGAGCTCGGCAATTTCGGTCGCTCCATGCGTATCGAGGCCCGGGCTGGCCGTCAAGGCATCGAATTCGATATGGGTGTCGGGCGACACCGCGTGCATCTCGGGCAGCAGGGTCGCAGCAAAACGCCGGACCTCGGCCAGCAACGCGTCGGGATCGTCGAACGGCAGATGCCGGAACTCGAAATCGAAGCTGCAATCGCGTGGCACGATGTTGAGCGCCGTTCCGCCGCGTATCACGCCGGTGTGAACCGTCGTGTAGGGCACGTCGTACGCGGCGTCGAATCCGCCGCGGTCACGGAAGCGGCGGCCCATCTGGGTCAGGAACGTCACGATCTCGCAGGCCACCTGCACCGCGTTGACGCCGTGCGGCGTCAGCGACGAGTGCACCTCGTGGCCGCGCACGCGACAGCGGAAGCTCTTCTTGCCCTTGTGCGCGACGATCAGCCGCATCCCGGTCGGCTCGCCGACGATGCAGCCGGCCGGCTTGATTCCCCGCGCGACTACGTCCTGCAGCAAGCGTCGCACGCCGACGCAGCCGACTTCCTCGTCGTAGGACAGCGCGAAATGCAGCGGGCGGTTGAGACCGCGGCTTAAGAACTGGGGCACGAACGCGAGCCCGATTGCCGAAAAACTCTTCATGTCGGCGGCGCCGCGCCCGTACAGCCGGTCGCCCTTGATCGTCGCCGTGAATGGATCGGAATCCCAGGGCTGGCCGTCGACCGGAACGACGTCGGTATGCCCGGACAGGACGATGCCGCCGGTCTTCACGTTGCCATCCCGGGCCGGCAGCGTGGCGAACAGGTTCGCCTTCCGCCGCTCGTCGTCGAAAGTGAGCGCGACGTCGACGCCGTATCCAGCCAGGTATTCGCGCACCCAGTCGATCAGCGCCAGGTTCGACTCCCGGCTGGTGGTATCGAAGCCGATCAATTTCCGGATCAGCGGCATGGCGGTCAGTTGCGGGCTGACGGCCGTCGCGGCGGCGGGGGCATTCATGTTGCGGCTTTCGACGTGGGCAGGGAACAGGATAGAAACCGGGTGGGTCTATGTCAATGGCGAATACGCCGCTGCGGGGGAAATATGCGAACTATCATCGATCGGGAATCGATCAAGCGGGCGATGCACGGCCGACCGATTCGCACGCTCGCGCTCGCCTTCATCTGCGTCGCCGTGCCCGCCTGTGCGCAAACCACGATCGCGCTCGACAAGATCAGCCTGCCGCCCGGCTTCAAGATCGAAGTCCTGGCGCGGCTCGACAATCCGCGCGCGATGGCTCTCGGTGCCGAGGGCACGCTGTTCGTGGGATCGATGCGCGCCGGCAACGTCTACGCGATCACGTTGCGGCCCGGCGCGCCGGCGCGAGTGATCACCATCGCGTCGGGCCTGAACAGGCCGATAGGCGTCGCGTTTCGCGGCGGCGCTCTGTATGCCTCCGCCACCGATCGCATCCTGCGCTTCGACGATATCGAGCACCGGCTCGACGCGCCTGCGAAGCCCGTTGTAGTAAGCAGCGCCTTTCCGAACAGCGCCGGCCACGGCGGCAAGTTCATCGCCTTCGGACCCGACGGCAAGCTGTACGTGCCCAGCGGCGCGCCGTGCAATATCTGCGAGCCGGACCCCGACCGCTACGCCAACTTGATGCGCATGAATCCCGACGGTTCCGCGCTCGAGGTCTTCGCGCGTGGCATCCGCAACACTGTAGGCTTCGACTGGGATCCGGATACGCACGAGCTCTGGTTCACCGACAACGGCCGCGACATGCTGGGTGACGACGCGCCGCCAGACGAGCTCAATCACGCCACGCGGTTAGGCATGCATTTCGGTTATCCGTACTGCCACGGCGGAACGATCGCGGACCCCCAGTTCGGGAGCGAGCATTCGTGCGCGGAATTCGCGGCGCCCGCACAAAACCTCGGGCCGCATGTGGCGTCGCTTGGCATGCGCTTCTACACCGGAGCGCAGTTCCCCGCCGCGTACCGGAAGCAGATATTCATCGCCGAACACGGTTCGTGGAATCGCAGCCGGAAGATCGGCTACCGCGTCTCGGTCGTGCGGATCGAAGGCGGGAGGGCGGTTTCGTACCAGCCGTTCGCCACCGGCTGGCTGCAGGGTGAGCAGGCGTGGGGCCGCCCGGCTGACGTGCTGGTCATGCCGGACGGCTCACTGCTGGTTTCGGACGATTACGCCGGAGCGATCTACCGTATCAGCTATTCCGGCACCGGCTAGCGCCAGCCGTAATGGGCGTGCCAGTACGGCCGGTGATACACGTACGGTCGCGCATACACGACGCGTGGACCGTAGACGACCGGATAGCCGGCGCCGTAATACGCGACCGGCGGGGCGTAGACCACCGGCGGAGCCGCGTAGACGTACGAATGTCCGTAAGGTCCGTAGTTGGAGTACCCGACCCCGAAGCCCGGTGCGGCGATCGAGACCGAGAACTGACTGGCCGATGCGGCGGGCGCGAGCGTCGTGCCGGCAATCGCCAGCGCGGCGGTGGCAGCAATCGTGGCAAGGCGAAGTTTCATTTTAGGCTCCTTGTTTCGAAAATCGCGAATCGCGCGATATCGTTACTAACGGTGGTTAGACGTTCGCGTTGACAGCGAGTTTCCACGACGGAACAGTCGGTTACAATCGGTTACGATTGGGTTCGTATCCGCCACAGGAATCGAAGGGGGGTCCGATGCTGCGTCCGATAACGAGCTTGTTCATCCTATTGCTTGCCATGTTCGGCGTGGTCGGCGCCGGCCCCGCCATCGCCGCGGACCTGACGATCGGCATCGGCGCCGACGTGACGGCGATCGACCCGCATTATCACAACGTCACGCCGAACAACAACGTCGCCGCGCACATTTTCGATTATCTGGTGCTGCGCGACGAACGGCAAAAGCCGATCCCTGGACTCGCGGAATCCTGGCGGACCGTCGACCCGCTGACCTGGGAGTTCAAACTGCGCAAGGGCGTGAAATTCCATGACGGCAGTGAATTCACCGCGGCCGACGTCGTCGCTTCGATCGATCGCGTACCGCTGATTCCGAACAGCCCGTCGCCGTTCACCGCCTACACCAAGCAGATCAAGGAAATGACTGTCGTCGACCCGTACACGATCCGCTTCCGGACCGCAGCGCCCTATCCGTTGATGCCGACCGACATGACGCAGGTAGCGATCGTTTCCGCCAAGGCTGCAAAGGCGAGCACCGAGGACTTCAATAGCGGTAAAGCAGCGATTGGAACCGGTCCGTACAAGCTCGTGCGCTATGCCAAAGGCGATCGCATCGAGCTCGCGCGCCATGACGGCTACTGGGGCGGCAAGACGCCCTGGGAAAAGGTGACGCTGCGCCTTCTGCCGAACGATGCCTCTCGGGTCGCCGCGTTGCTCGCCGGCGACGTGCAGGCGATCGAATACGTTCCCACGTCCGACGTGGCGAGGATTCGCGCCGACAAGCGTCTGAACGTGTACAAGGTCATCGCCGACCGCCTGATCTACCTTCACATGGACAGCGATCGCGATGTCTCGCCGTTCGTCACCGACAAGGATGGGAAGGCACTGGCCAACAACCCGTTGAAGGATCCCCGCGTACGCAAGGCGATCTCCAAGGCGATCAATCGCAACGCGATCGTCGACAAGGTGATGGAAGGCGAGGCGGTCGCGGCGGGTCAGCTGCTGGCCGACGGCATGTTCGGCACGACCAGGAACCTGAAGGTCGAGCCGTACGATCCGGCCGGTGCGAAAAAGCTGCTGACCGACGCTGGCTACCCGGGCGGTTTCGGCGTGACGATACATGCACCGAACAATCGCTATGTCAACGACGCCAAGGTTGCGCAGGCGGTCGCCCAGATGCTGACCCGCGTCGGCATCGCGACCAAGGTCGAGGCGATGCCGTCGGCCACCTACTTCCCGCAGGCGACCGATCTCAAGTTCAGCCTGATGCTGTTGGGCTGGAGCTCGGGCACCGGCGAGGCGTCGAGTCCGCTGAAAGCGCTGCTCGCGACGTACAGCCGCGACAAGGGCTTCGGCACGGCGAACCGCGGCCGGTACTCGAATCCGAGGGTCGATGCGCTGCTCGAGCAGGCGCTCGCGACCGTCGACGATCCGAAGCGCGAGGCCCTGCTGCAGCGCGCGACCGAGATCGCGATCGACGACACCGGCATCATCCCGCTGCATTTCCAGGTCAACCTCTGGGCCACTCGCAACGGCATCACCTACGTGCCGCGCACCGACGAGAATACGCTGGCGCACAAGTTCCGCCCGGCGAAGTGACGCTGCTCGCGAGGGCGTAGCTGGCGCGCTCGCGCCACTGCGAGGCGACGCGCTCTCCGCACCGGTCAGTCGAGTGCAGCGAGGATCGACGCGCTGGCCGACGTCCCGATCCGATTCGCGCCGGCAGAAAGCATCGCCAGCACATCGGCAAGCGTGCGAATTCCACCCGATGCCTTGACGCCGATGTGCGGCCCGACGGCGGCGCGCATCAGCCGCACGTCGGCGACCGTCGCGCCGCCGGCAGGATGAAAGCCGGTCGACGTCTTGACGAATGCGGCGCCGGCGTCAACGGCGAGCCGGCACGCGAGCCGCTTCTCATCGTCGGTCAACGCTGCGGCTTCGATGATTACCTTGACGGGTATACCCGGCACCGCGCGGACCACGGCGGCGATGTCGGCGGCGGCCTCGACGTGGGCGCCGCTCTTCAGCGCTCCAATATTGACCACGGTGTCGATTTCGCGTGCGCCGTCGGCGTGGGCGAGGGCGGCGGCATGCGCCTTGGTTGCGCCTCTGTCGGCGCCGTGCGGAAAGCCAACGACGCTTACCACGCCCGAATCCACGTCGGCCATCGCGTCGGCGGCAAGCTTGACCCACCAGGGCTGCACGCAGAAATACCCGATTCGCCAGAGGCGAACGACATCGATGCCGGCGCGGATATCGGCCTCGATCGATTCCGGTTTCAACACCGAGTGATCGAGCAGGCGCGCCAATTCGCTGCGGGTCACCGTGGGTTGCCTCCGGCGCGGACCCGCGCAATGCGTTCCGACAGCGATGCGTCGAGCTTTGCCGCATCGGCAAATTCCGGCGTCGTGTCGGGGACGCCGAGGTAGTAGACGACGAGCTGTGGAGCGTTCGCTTGCGCATGCGCCGCGGAGTCGAACAAACGGAGCTCGGTGCGCGGATAGTCGGCGAATTGCGCGCGCGGGATGCGCAGGTCGAATGGCCCTGCCGCTTGCACCGGGCGTTGCACTGCCTGCTCCTGCTTGTTGAACGGATCGCTGGCGGTCACGGCGAGCCACGGATAGGTGTTCGGATCGACGACGATGCGAACGACGATGGCCGTCGTCGCTTCGTCTGCTCCGCGCAGTACCCCCCAGGCCAGCGCGATGCCCGGCGTCGCGTACGCGTCATGGCTTCCGTGCTCCTCGCGCGGACCTTGCGCGAGCGCCGCGGCTGCATAGAGGCAAAGCGCGGCAAGCAGCAGACGCGCCTTCATCGGGCGGTTTCCGGCAGCACCGTCAAGGCGCTCGCGGCGACCCGTACGCCGACGGCGGCGTTGTCCGGGCTTGCGCTGTCGGCGCCGGCGTTGTGCCGGACGCACTGCAGCTCGACGTCACCACAACGCAGTAGGTATTCGATCTTCTCGCCCAGAAACGTGCGCGAGATCACGTCGGCGCGGAAGTCTCCGGCGCCAACCTCGACCAGTTCGAGAACCTCGGGCCGCATGACCAGCTTTACCGCGGCTCCGCCGGCCACGGCCGGGTGTCCAATGCGGGCATGTAGCGTCGTGCCGAGCGCTGCCACCGTCACCGTGTCGCCACTGCGCTCGATGACCGTTCCGGGCACGAGATTGACGCGGCCGACGAACGTGGCGACGAACTCCGAAGCCGGACGGTAGTAGAGATCCTCCGCGGTCCCTTCCTGCACGACACTTCCCTGGCTCATCACCGCGATGCGGTCGGAGACCGCCATCGCTTCCTCCTGGTCGTGCGTGACATAGATCGTCGTGATCGCCAGGCTGCGTTGCAGATCGCGGATCTCGGTGCGCATCTGGACGCGCAATTTGGCGTCGAGATTGGAAAGGGGCTCGTCGAAAAGCAGCACGCGCGGCCGGATGACGATGGCGCGGGCCAGGGCGACCCGCTGCTGCTCGCCGCCCGACAATTGTCCGGAGAACTGGTGCTCGTAGCCGCTCAAGCCGACCAAAGCCAGCACATCCGCGACGCTCTTTGCAATCACCGCGGTCGATTGTCCGCGGACCTGCAAACCGTACGCGACATTGTCGAATACCGATAGATGCGGGAACAGCGCATAGTTCTGGAACACGAAACCGATATTGCGCTGATTCGCCGGCAGGCCGGTGACGTCCTGCCCGCCCAGGCGGATGCTGCCGGCGTCGGGATGCTCGAAGCCCGCGATCATCCGCAAGGTCGTGGTCTTGCCGCAGCCGGACGGGCCCAGCAAGGTCAGGAACTCGCCCGGCGCCACGTCCAGGTGCACATCCCGCGCGGCGTATATCTCACCCTTGACGCGATGCGAAAAGCGTTTCGACACGCCGTCGACCCGAACACCGATGGTTTCGGTCGTCACCGAGTCAACCTCCGAACATGCTGGTCACCGGCATCACGCCGGGTGCGCGGAACCAGCGCAGCCCGCGGCCGATCAGCGCGATCACGACGAATACGATGACCACGACCAGCACCGAATACGCGGCCGCCGGCCCCAGCGACAACTCGGTGATGTTTTCCAGGATCCGGACAGTGATCAGCGTCCAGCTGATCGACACCAGAAAGATCGTTGCGCTGATCGCGGTCATCGACCGGATGAAGACCACGCCGAGGCCGGCGAAGAATGCCGGCAGGATCAGCGGCAAGGTCACCCGGCGAAAAGTCGCGCCGCTGCCGGCGCCCAGGCCCTGCGACGCCTCTTCGAGACTCTTGTCGATCTGCTGCAGCATCGCGACGGTGGCGCGGATACCGGTCGCCCCGTAGCGAAAGACATAGCACGCTATGATGATCAACGCCGTGCCGGTCAGTTCGATCGGCGGGTCATTGAACGCGATCAGGTACGCGATGCCGACGATCGTGCCCGGAAGCGCGTAATTGATCATCGAAACTAGCTCCATCGTGCGGCGTCCGACGAACCTCTTTTTGGCGACCAGATAGCCGAGCAGAATGCCATAGAATCCACCGAGCGGCATCGCCAGGGCGCCGATGATCAGCGTGTCGCGAATCACGCGCAGCCCCTCGGTGAATATCACCCGGTAGTGGCGCAAGGTAAACGCGTGGTTCGCGCCGAGCGCCTGTACCAGCGACGCGTAAAGCAGCAAGGCGTAGAAATAGAGGATCGTCGCGGCGACCAGCGCGCAGGCGGTGAGCAATCCAGCGCGAACGCCCGGCGAGATGCTGTCGAACGGCGTCTGACCCGCCCCCTTGCCGGTTACCGTTACGTAAAAGCGCCTGCTGACCCAGTAACGCTGCAAAAGGAAGACGCCGAGCGCAGGCACGAGCAACATGAACGACAACGCTGCACCCCCGCGCAGGTCGAACAGCCCGGTGATCTGCAGATACGCCTGAGTGGGAAGCACCGGAAAATTATTGCCGGCGAGGATCAGCGGCGTGGCGAAATCCGCCAGCGATGCGGCGAACAGCAGCAGGAACGCATTGGCAAGCCCGGGAGTGCACAGCGGCACCGTCACCGTTCGGAATACGCGCCAGCGCGACGCGCCCAGCGATAGCGCCATTCCTTCGAGATTGGAGTCGATCGCGGCCAGCAGCGGACGCAAGGTCAGGTACGCGATCGGAAAATAAGTGAGGATTTCGGATGCCAGCGTGCTGACAAGGCCATACACGGTCACCCCCTTCAGGCCGAGCAGCTCGTAAGTGATCAGCCCGCGCGGGCCGAACGAAAAGATCATCGCGATCGCGGTCGTGAACGGTGGTGACACCAGCGGCAGCAGCACCGCGGCGTCGATCACCGTGAGCAGCCAGCGCGGGAGTTTCGAGCGGGCCGCGGTGAAGGCGAACAGAAACCCGATGATCGTGCCGCCGCCTCCGACCAGCAGCGCGAGCAGCAGACTGTTCCAGAACGCGCGGATCTGGTGCCGGTCGGTAAGGATCGCGGCGAGGCCGCCCGTCGTGAATGCGCCATGGTCGAACAGGACCCGGCCCAGCAGGGTGGCCAGCGGGTAGACGACGAACAGCAGCAACAGCACCCACAGTGCGATAACCACCGTGGCGACCGCCGGGTCGCGGCCGGTCGGGGGCGCCGAAATGCTGGTCACGGCGGTGACGGCGCACGGCAATCCGGCTCCTCATTGCGGGGAGCCGGATTGCGCTGGCGCTGATCAGGGGTTGAGAACTTCGGCGACCCAGCGCTCGACGACGTGCTTGCGATTCGCACCGGCGTACGCCGCGTCGATCGGGAAGATGTTGGCGCCTTTGAGCACCGCAGCGAGGCTGGGCTCCATTGCAACGTCGGGATGCGCTGGTACGAAATTGATCTTGTACTTCGCAAACTGGTTCTGCATCGCCGGCGACGTGGCCCAGTCGATCAGTTTCTTGCCGAGCTCGGGATTCTTCGCGCCCTTGATCAGTGCGATTCCTTCGGCCGCGGTGCCTATGCCTTCCTTCGGAAAGCTGATCGTCACATCGTAGCCTTTGGCCTTGGTGTCCAGCGCGTCGACGATGAAAAAGATGCCGCCACCGGCCTGGCCCAGTCCGACCGGCAGCGTGCCGCCGCCGCCGCTCTTGGTATAAAGCTGGACGTTGGGCCGCAGCTTTTTCATGTAGGCGAAAGCTTTTTCCTCGTCGCGCCCGTTCACTTCGAGGATCGAAAAGATCCGGGTCACGGCGGTTCCCGACGTTCGCGCGTCAGCCATCTGCAGCATGTTCTTGTACGGCGCCGCCAGCAGGTCGTTCCACGACGTCGGCGCCTTCAGATTGTTCTCTTTCAGAAACTTGTCGTTGGTCATGAACACCAGCGGATCGTCGGCGATCGCCGTCCATTGCCCGCTGGGTTCCCGGAAGCGCTCGGGCAACCTCGCGAACGACGGCGACTTGTACGGCTCGAACAGGCCTTCGTTGATCCCGGCAGCGAACGTCTCGACCGGGCCGCCGAACAGCACGTCGACGCGCGGATTACTCTTTTCGGCTATCACGCGCGCAAGGGCCTCGCCCGACGAGAAGCGGACGAAGTTGACTTTGACGCCGGTTGCCTTTTCGAACTCCTCGAACATCGGCCGCGCCCAGTTCTCCGGCCAGATCGAATAAACGTTGACGGTGTCCGCGGCTACGGAAGGCGAGGAGGCGCCCAGGCTCAGCGCGAGCACGGACAGGGCGACGATGAAGCGGACCCAACGGGTGACGATTCTCATGAACATTCCTCCTTGTGGCGTTTTCTTGCCGCCATCCTGCAACGGCCCGGGCGGCTTGTGACCTGGGGACGGTACTTTACCGCCGCGGCGCCGGTCAAATGCTCCGGTGCCCGCTAAGGCTGGCATTTCCCGACATAGCCGTCGGACACCGCGGTTTCGCCCTGCGGCGGCGCAATCGCCACGCCGTCGAAAAGCACGACGATCTGACCTCCGGCGCCGTATTGGTCGTTGGCCCGTCGCTTTTCGTTGAGCATGCGAAAGATGTTCCATTCGTCGTGCGCGCCGCGGCTGACGGTAGTCGACGCGCGCAGCGCATAGTATTTGCGGAAGGCGGCCTTGCTGAGGCCGCCTTGAACGGCCTTGGCGAACGCCGGGTCCGCGGCGACGCGCTTGTCGAAATACGCATCCAGCTTGCCCATGTCGTTGCTGCCGTCGAAGCCGAAGTAGCGCGCGAAGTCCTGGGGCCCCGCGAAATAGGCGAAGTCGAATTCGCCGAGACCATCCGCTCCTTCCAGCAACGACGTCCACATCAGCATATAGTCGGCGCCGGTGCTGCTGCGCGGCAAGTCGGCTTCCTTTGCGCCGGGATTGAGCACGAAGATGTAGTCGGCGCCGAAACGCTTCTCGATTGCCGCTTTGGCGCGTTCCGCGACCTCCCTGTTGACGTCGAAGTTGCCGCCGCCGGCGGACGTAAGAGGGACGCTGAGGTAGCCGATGGCCCTGCCGGCCTTGCGTTGCTCGGCGATCGTTTGACGGAAGGCGTCGACCTTGGCCGCGATCGTCGCCTTCAGCTCGTCGTTGACGCAGTAGCAGATTCCGATCTTGGTGCATTCGGTAGCTTTGGCGGCGTGGACTTCGGCCACCGGGATCAGCGCGACGACCACGAGCATCGCGGCAACGCAGGCACGACGGCATGAAAAAGGCATGGCATGATCTCCGTGCACACGGACAGCAGCTAACTTAACCTCGAGCCGCTTCCGCCGCAATGGGTGATAAGACATGGATCGGCGCCCGGCGCCCGGGTTCGATCGGCCGACAGCACCGGCGGCCCCGGAGGCGGCACGGCCTGTTGCCGGCAGCGCGAGCGCCTGGACGCCTGTCGTAAATGGCGGCATCCTTGTCGGCGCGGTGAAAATCTCCATCATCATTCCGCTATTCGACCGGCGTAACGCCGGCTGGAAGTCGCTGGAGTCGGCGCTCGCGCAGCGCTATCCGCGGGACCGTTACGAAGTGGTCGCGGTCACGGCGCGCGATGAACCCCAGACGCGCGACTCCGCTGTCGACGCGCTGCTGGCGCGTTGCGACATCGTTGCGCGCGCCGACCTCGATCCGGCGGTGACCGCCAGCGAGGTCCGCCTCTATCAGCGCGGCCACCGGCGCTGCACCGGCGACGTCGTATTCTTCTGCGAGGGACACACGGTATTGCACGAAGATTGCTGCTCGTTGATCGAGGAGCACTTCCTGCGCAATCCCCGCTCCGATATCGCGTGGGCGCCGCGGCTCAATCACGCCGTTTCTCCGCTCGGGCGGCTGGTCGCGATGCACAACGATCGCCATCAACGGCGCGCGCAGGCCGGCGGCGTTTTCTCGCTGGGTGCGAACAGCGTCATCCGGCGAAGCCTGCTCGATGCGCTGGGAGGGCTCGACGCGCGCTACCTGCGCTTCAGCGAGACCGCGCTGTTTCATCGCGCGCTGCAGCGCGCTGCCGTCATCAGCCAGATTCGGGCGCCGCTGGCGACGCACTACAACGACATGACGGAGGAGCTCTGGCTCCAGCTCGCGCACGACAGCGGGGCCGGACGCTACGCTTACTACGAGGACGTCCTCGCACAAGGGCAGGACGGCGGCGCCCGGATCAGGCATGCGGTCTACCTGCATGCGAGGCGGGCATGGGTCGCGGCTTTGCTCACCCCCGTGCTTCCCGCGTGCGGTGCGCTTCTGCTGCGCGCCGCAGTGCGCTCACTGCGCCTCGACCGCCGGATCGCCTATCGCTGCTATGTGCTGGCACTCGGATGTGCTGACCTGGCCGGCTATAGCAGGGCCTGCATGCAACATGCATCGCAACGTCGTGCCAGACAGGACGCGGCTAGCGATCGGCGCGCCAGCGCGCGATCCGACGCGTCAGCCGCCGGCGCTGAGCAGTCGCTCGATCCCGGAGACGATCTGCCCGGCGTTGGCGGGACCGATCCGTTTGGTCAGCGCTTGCGCGAAATCGGGCAGAAAGTCGCGTAAATCGCGCAGGTTTTCGGCGCGCTGCAGCCGCATCATCATCAGGTAACCGCGAAAGCCCAGGTGATTATTGATCGCATCGCTTATCCGCTGTTGCGCAGTCATGAAGCGCTGCACTTCGTCCTCGCTGCGCGGTGCTGCCTCGGTCTCGCCCACGGCCGACGAAGGCGCGCTGAAGCGCTTTGCGATCAGGCCGGCCCGTTCCAGCGTGGCCAGTGCCGCAGCATCCGCGCGCACCGCTCGAGCGCGCTCCAGAACCTCGGCGACGGTCCGATTTCCGTCGATCATGATCAAGAGACTACGTAGCGCGATCGGCAGGTTGTGCGTGCGCTCCTTGAGCTCACGCAAGCCTTCCTCGGTCTTGGCGTAGATTTCATCCGGATTCATCGTTTGAGCTCCCGCTGGGGCCTCGCCGCGATCTCCAAACAGGAACCGATTATAGACGAGACAGGCATTCGCGCAGCGTGGTGCAGAGGAGTTGCACGGTACAAACTGCATAGTGCCGACCCGTCGTTTGTGGAATAATCGAATCCCGCAGGCCGTGTTCCGCGATGCTCGATTCAACCCTGCTTTCCGCGCTTGGCGAAATACTTCCGCCGTCGGCTATCGTCGCCACGGCCGAGGGAACACGAGCCTATGAATGTGATGGGCTGACGCTGTTCCGCGAACAGCCGCTGGCCGTGCTGCTGCCGGAAAACGAGGCACAGGTAGTCAGCATCCTTCGACTCTGTCATGCGGCGCGCCTGCCCGTGGTCGCTCGCGGCGCGGGCACCGGCCTGTCCGGCGGCGCGACGCCCTGCAGCAAGGGCGTCGTCCTGTCGTTGGCGAAATTCAAGCGTATTCTGTCGATCGATCCGTTGTCCTGCAGCGCCGTCGTCCAGCCGGGCGTGCGCAATCTGGCGATCTCCGAGGCGGCTGCGGTCCATGGGCTCTATTACGCACCGGATCCGTCGTCGCAGATCGCATGCACGATCGGCGGCAACGTCGCCGAGAACTCCGGCGGCGTGCACTGCCTGAAGTACGGCCTTACCGTGCACAATGTGCGAAGAGTGCGCGCCGTGCTGATCGACGGCGACGTGGTCGAATTCGGCGCCGAGGCGCTCGATGCCGCCGGTTACGATCTGCTCGCGCTGATCACCGGTTCCGAAGGATTGCTGGCGGTCATCACCGAGGTCACCGTCAAGCTGACACCGACGCCGCAGCAGGCGACCTGCGTGCTGGCGAGCTTCGACGATCTGGAAAAGGCGGCCGACGCGGTCGCGGCGATCATCGGGGCGGGCATCATACCCGCGGGGCTCGAGATGATGGACCGCCTGACTGTCGCAGCCGTCGAGCCTTTCGTGCATGCCGGGTATCCGGTCGATGCGGCGGCGATACTGCTGTGCGAATCCGACGGCACGACCGACGAGGTCGCCGACGAGATCGCGAGGATGCGCGAGCTGCTCGAAGCGAGCGGCGCGACGACGATCGTAGTGTCGCAAAGCGAAACGCAGCGGCTGAAGTTCTGGTCGGGCCGCAAGGCGGCGTTTCCGGCCGCGGGCCGCATTTCGCCCGACTACTACTGTATCGACGGCACGATACCGCGCCGTTCGCTCGCACCCGTGCTCAAGCGTATCGAAGCGCTTTCGAACGAATTCGGCCTGCGCTGCATGAACGTCTTCCATGCCGGCGACGGCAATCTGCATCCGCTGATCCTTTACGACGCCAACGTGCCCGATGAGGTAGCCAGGACCGAGGCCTTCGGGGCGAGGATTCTCGAGCTTTGCATCGAGGTCGGTGGTACGATCACCGGAGAGCACGGCGTCGGCCTCGAGAAGATCGATCAGATGTGCACGCAATTCGCCGCGCCCGAGCTCGAGCGCTTTCATGCGATCAAGCGCGCATTCGACGCCGAAGGCTTGCTCAATCCCGGCAAGGCTGTGCCGCTGCTGCATCGCTGCGCCGAAATGGGCAGGATGCACGTCCACGGCGGCCAGTTGCCGCACCCGGACCTACCCCGTTTTTAGCGTCTGCCGACGGACGCCAGGCTGAAGGACGCGAGAGCTGCCAGCATGGAGGCGAAGACCATCGTACGGCCCCATCCCGATGTCGTCGCGCGGCTGGTCGCGCAGATTCGCGGCGACTATGGCGAGCGCGCCGTGACCACGCAGGCTGTGCGCGAGCATCACAGCCACGGCGAGGGACTCGCCGACGCCGCGCTGCCCGACGTCGTCGTATTCCCGCGCAGCAACGAGGAAGTTGCGGCGATCGTTCGCCTGTGTCATCTGTCGCGTGTTCCGGTGATCGCGTTCGGCGTCGGCACGTCGCTCGAAGGCCACGTCGCCGCGCTCTACGGCGGCGTCTGCATCGACCTCTCGCAGATGAATCGCGTGCTGGAAGTCAACGCCGACGATCTCGATTGCCGTGTTCAGGCCGGCGTTACGCGCGAGCAGCTGAACGCCGAACTCAAGGGCACCGGTCTTTTCTTCCCGATCGATCCTGGCGCAAACGCCACGATCGGAGGCATGGCGTCGACGCGCGCTTCCGGCACCAACGCCGTGCGCTATGGAACGATGCGCGAGAACGTCATGGGGCTGACGATCGTAACCCCGGATGGCCGCGTGATCACCACCGGCGGCCGGGCGCGCAAGTCGAGCGCCGGATACGATCTGACGCGCCTTTTCGTCGGCGCCGAAGGCACGCTCGGGGTGATCACCGAGATCCAGCTGCGACTTTACGGCGTTCCCGAGGCGATAGCGGCGGCGGTGTGCCAGTACCCGGACCTGGCCAGCGCGGTCAACACTGTGATCGCGGCGATGCAGACCGGCATCCCGGTCGCGCGGATCGAATTGCTCGACGACGTGCAGATGGATGCGTGCATACGCTATTCGAAGCTCGAAGGCTACCGGGCGCTGCCGACGCTCTTTTTCGAGTTCCACGGCAGCGAGTCGGGTGTGCGCGAGCAATCGGCGACGATGCGGGCGATCAGCGACGAGTTCGGAGGGAGCGAGTTCCAGTGGGCTACCCTGCCCGAGGACCGGACGCGCCTGTGGAAGGCGAGGCATGCCGCGTACTACGCGACCCTGGCGCTCAAGCCCGGGATGACCGCCATCGCCACCGACGCATGCGTGCCGATTTCCCGTTTGGCCGATTGCATACTGGAGACCAAGGCAGACATCGAAAAGAGCGGGCTGACG
Source organism: Casimicrobiaceae bacterium (assembly GCA_036270955.1). Taxonomy (GTDB): domain Bacteria; phylum Pseudomonadota; class Gammaproteobacteria; order Burkholderiales; family Casimicrobiaceae; genus PALSA-1003. The sequence goes on from DATBBM010000126.1 coordinate 26,993, forward strand.
GTGACCATCGTCGGCCACGTCGGCGATGGCAATTTCCATCTGGTCGTGCTGTACGAGCCCGGCGATGCCGGCCAGCGCGAGCGCGCCGACGCGCTGGCACGCGCCGTCAGCATGCGCGCGATCGCGATGGGCGGCACCTGCACCGGAGAGCATGGGATCGGCTGGCACAAGCTCGACCTCCTGGCGCAGGAACACGGCGAGGCGGTCGATCTAATGCGGTCGATCAAGCGTGCTCTCGATCCGCAAGGGATCATGAACCCGGGCAAGACGGTGCCGTTATGACGGCGCTTCGGACGGCTGGCGAGCGCTGACGACAAACCTGCGGCGAGAACTCCATGTATACGCTTTACTTCGGCAACAAGAATTATTCGACGTGGTCGCTGCGCGCCTGGGTCTTGATGAAAGCCTTCGACATTCCGTTCGAGGAGCATCGAATCACGCTCTATGAGCCCGATTCTCCCGAACGGATCCGTGTTCATTCGCCTTCGGGCAAGGTGCCGTGCCTGCGCGACGGCGACACGGTCGTCTGGGATTCGCTCTCGATCGCCGAGTATCTTGCCGAGCGGCATCCGGGCATGTGGCCCGCCGACGCCGCCACGCGCGCTTGGGCGCGCTCGGCGACGGCCGAGATGCATTCGGGCTACAGCGAGCTGCGCAACGAATTCGGGATGAACCTCCGCATACGGCAAACGCGAAAGCCCTCGCCGGCGGTCGCCGGCGACATCGCGCGCATTACCGAGCTGTGGCGCGAGGGGCGCGAGCGCTTCGGCCGGAACGGGGACTTTTTGTGCGGCGCATTCGGCATCGTCGACGCGTTCTACTGCCCGGTTGTGTACCGGTTCCAGAGTTACGGCGTCATGCTTGACGGCGCGGCGGCCGAATACCACCGCGCGCTGCTCGACCTGCCGGCGATGCGCGAATGGGCCGAAGGCGCTGCGCGCGAGACCGAGCATATTCCGATGCTCGACAGCACGATGGCGCAGGCGCAGCAGCAATGAGCCGGCCGGCTTGCGGATGAGCGACCTCCTCGCCGCGTGGCGCGATCGCGTGTGCGCGGCGACGGCGGCGACCACGCCGCTGCGTATCGTCGGCGGCGGCAGCATGGATTTCTACGGACAGCGCCTGACCGGCGAGATCTTCGACGTTTCGGGCCACACCGGCATCGTCGACTACGACCCGACCGAGCTGGTGATCACCGCGCGCTGCGGCACCCGATTGTTCGACATCGAGCAGGCGATGGCCCAATCGGGCCAGATGCTCGCGTTCGAGCCGCCGCGCTTCGGACCGAAGGCGACCATCGGTGGCTCGATCGCTGCGGGCCTGTCCGGACCGCGCCGGCCGTATGCGGGCGCGGTGCGCGATCTGGTCCTGGGCATAAAGCTGCTCGACGGGCGCGGCGACGCGCTCGCGTTCGGCGGACGGGTGATGAAAAACGTCGCCGGATTCGATGTCTCGCGGCTGATTGCCGGATCGCTTGGGACGCTGGGCGTCATTCTCGAGGTATCGCTCAAATGTCTGCCGCTGCCGCGCGTGGAGACGACGCGTACCTTCGAGCTGCCCGCCGGCGAGGCGCTGCGCAAGCTCAACGCCTGGAGTGCCGCGCCACTGCCCCTGTCGGCGAGCTGCTGGCACGGTGGACGGCTGAGCGTGCGCCTGTCCGGCGCCGAAAGCGCAGTGGCGGCTGCCGCGCGTCGGCTGGGCGGAGAGACTCTCGACGACGCCGCGAGCTACTGGGCCACGGTGCGCGATCAGACGCACGATTTCTTCGCGCCTTTTCGCGGACAGAACGACGGCGACGCGACGGCGCCGCAAGCGCCCGCGCTGTGGCGTCTGTCGGTGCGCGCGACCGCGCCGCACACGACCTTCGGCGGCGCGACGATGATCGAATGGGGCGGCGCACTGCGCTGGGTGGCCGCACAGGAGGAAGGCGATACCGAGCAGGCCCGCGCCTGGGCCGCGGCGCACGGCGGCCATGCGACCTTGTTTCGCGGCGCCGACAAGTCGGCCGGCGTCTTTCAACCGTTGCCGGCAGCGCTGCTCGCGCTGCATCAGCGTCTGAAGGCGGCGCTGGATCCGGCGGGCATTTTCAATCCGGGCCGGATGTACGCGGAGCTCTGACGGGACCCGGATGGAAACCCACCTGGCCGACTTCATCCGCGACACCCCCGACGGACGCGACGCGGAATCGATATTGCGCGCCTGCGTGCATTGCGGCTTCTGCACGGCGACCTGCCCGACCTACCAGCTGCTGGGCGACGAGCTCGACGGCCCTCGCGGTCGCATCTATCTGATCAAGCAGATGCTCGAAGGTGATGCGGTCACCGCCACCACCACGCTGCACCTGGACCGTTGTCTAGGCTGCCGCAGTTGCGAAACGACCTGTCCGTCGGGCGTCAGCTTCGGACGGCTGCTCGATATCGGGCATCGCGTCGCCGAGCAAAAAATCGAGCGTCCGGCCGGCGAGCGGATGCACCGCTGGCTGTTGCGCAAGGGCCTGACCCATCGCCCCTGGTTCGGCTTGGCACTTGCCGCCGGTCGCATCGCGCGGCCGTTGCTGCCGCGTGCGCTGGCCGCCGGCATTCCGGCCTCGCGGCCCGCCAAACGATGGCCGGACTCGCTTCACGACCGGCGGATGTTGTTGCTGGCGGGCTGCGTGCAGCCGGCGCTCGCGCCGAGCATCGATGCCGCCCTCGCTCGCGCGCTCGACCGCGTCGACATCACGCTGGTCCGGGCCTCGGGTTCGGGCTGCTGCGGCGCATTGAGCGATCATCTGGGGGCGCACGACGAGGCGCTCGACCATGCGCGCGCCAACATCGACGCCTGGTGGCCGCATGTCGAGCGGGGCGTCGAGGCGATCGTCGTCAGCGCGAGTGGGTGCGGAGTCGTCGTCAAGGCGTACGGGCACCTGCTGCGCGACGATCCGACGTACGCCGACAAGGCGCGCCGCGTCGCAGCGCTGGCACGCGATTCGGTCGAGGTCATCGCCGCAGAATGGAAACGCTTCGCTCCGCAGGTGGCGATGGATCATGGGCCGCAGCGGGTGGCGTTCCATTCGCCGTGCTCGTTGCAGCACGGCCAGCGCCTGGTCGGCGATGTCGAGGAGATCCTGGAAGCCATCGGGCTCGAATTGACGCCGGTTGCCGATTCGCATCTTTGCTGCGGCTCGGCGGGCACCTACTCGATCTTGCAGCCCGAGCTGGCGGGCGAGCTCAAGACCAACAAGCTGGCCGCGCTGGAAGCGGGCGCGCCGGACGTCATCGCGACTGCCAACATCGGTTGCCTGATTCATCTGGCCAGTGCGGCGACTCGACCGGTGCTGCACTGGGTCGAAATTTTCGAATCGCGACTGCGCGATCGGCCGCGATCATGAGCGGCGCGGGGCCGTCGCGACGCGCCGACTTCCGTCATTTCCTTGCGATCCCGACACGCTGGATCGACAACGATACCTACGGCCACGTCAACAACGTCGCCTACTACGCCTACTTCGATACCGTGGTGAACGAACATCTCATTAGTGCCGGCGGCCTCGACATCCGCGCCGGCCCGGCGATCGGCCTGGTGGTCGAGACGTTTTGCCGGTTCCACAGGCCGCTGTCTTTCCCGGTTATCGTCGACGCCGGATTGCGCGTCGCCGCTCTGGGCAGGACATCGGTGCGCTACGAGGTCGGGCTTTTTACCGCTGGTGACGAAGACGCGGCGGCGACCGGGCATTTCGTCCACGTATGGGTGGATCGCGCCAGCCGACGCCCGACGCCCGTGCCCGATACCATACGCGCGGCGCTGGCGCCTCTGGTGGCCCCGACCTGACCGGGCCCGGGCGTACAATGCATGCCCATCATCCCCGCAGCCCCGATGAAACCCACGACCCACGCTGCGTCAGTCCCTGGCGATGGCGGCTGCCGTTGTGAAACCGGCGGTGAGCTCGGATGAGCGCCGCCCCGCGCCGCTATGCGCTGATCGCCGCCGCGGGCAACAGCGTCCGGTTTGGCGGCGGGCTGCCCAAGCAATACGCGCCGATCGCCGGCTTGCCGCTGCTCGCACATACGATCGCGGCGCTGAACCGCTCGATCGTGCTCGAGGCGATCTTTGTCGTGCTTCCGCCCGGCGATAAATACTATGCCGAGCGGATTGGATCGGTAGCCGGCGTCGTCCCCGTGTACGAGGGGGGCGCCACGCGCGGCGAGTCGGTCCGGAATGGGCTCGCCGCTGTCGGGAAGCGGGCAGGGGCCGAAGACTGGGTGCTGGTGCACGATGCGGTGCGGCCGTGCATCGATGTGACGACGCTGAACCGCCTGCTGCACGAGCTCGAGGACGAGCCGGTCGGCGGCCTTCTCGCCGTGCCGCTGTGCGATACGCTCAAGCGCGCCGAGGTCGGCGCCGGGGTCCGCGCGGCATCGACCGAGCCGCGGAACGGCCTGTGGTGCGCGCAGACGCCGCAGATGTTCCGCTACGCGATTCTCAACCACGCGCTGCGGCGGGCCGATGTCGCCCAACTGCTCGACGAGGCGCAGGCGGTCGAGGCGCTGGGCGTCAAGCCGCGCCTGGTACAGGGCAGCCCCGCCAACATCAAAGTCACCTACCCCGAAGACATTGCGCTGGCCGAGGCGATACTGGCCGGCCGCGCAAGGACTGCCTGATCATCGCTACGGTGCGCGTCGGAACAGGTTTCGACGTCCACGCGCTGGTGCCGGGCCGCCGGCTGGTGCTCGGTGGCGTGACCATACCGTTCGACCGCGGGCTCGCCGGACATTCCGATGCCGATGTGCTGCTGCACGCGGTCTGCGATGCGCTGCTCGGTGCGTGCGGACTGGGCGACATCGGGATGCACTTCCCCGATACCGACGCTGCCTACAAGGATGCCGACAGCCGCGTGCTGCTGCGCCGAGTCTGGCAGCTTGCGACCGGCCGCGGGTTCGAGCTCGGCAACATCGACGCGACGATCGTCGCCCAGGCGCCCAGGCTCGCGCCGCATCTCGCCGCGATGGCCGCGAACATCGCGGCCGATCTCGGCTGCGCAACCGGCTCTATCAACGTCAAGGCCAAGACGAGCGAAGGCCTGGGCTTTACCGGACGCGGCGAAGGGATCGCCGCGATGGTTTCGCTGGTCCTGCTCGCGAAGAGCTAAGGTCCCGCGCCGGCCGGCATCGTCACGCGCGCCAGCGTGCCGCCGCCCTCGCGGGCGAGCACGTCGAAGCGAGCGCCGTGCAGGCGCGCGATGCGCTCTACGATCGCAAGTCCGAGCCCGGCGCCGCCGCCGCCGGTCCGCGCCGGATCGCCGCGGGTGAATGGACGCTTGAGGCGATCGACCTGGTCCGCAGGAATGCCCGGTCCGCGGTCGCCGACTTCGATCACCACCGAGGTGCCCTCGCTTCGCGCCGACACGTCGACCGGCGCGCCGCCGTAACGCAATGCGTTGTCGATCAGATTGGACAGCAGGCGCGACATCGCGGTGGCTCGCATCGGCAGCGGCGGAAGCTCGCCGGCGTTGTAGTGGACCTCGCTCCCGGCGCGCCGATAACGCTCGAGCAAGGGCGCGACGACTTCATCAAGCGAGCGCACCTCAAGCGCGACATCGCGATCGTCGCGGCCGAAGTCCAGGAACTGGCCGATGATCTTGTCCATTTCCTCGATGTCCGCGGCCATGCCCTCGCGCATTTCTCGGTCGTGCGTGCCGACCTCCAGCCCCAGGCGCAAGCGGGCCAGCGGGGTGCGCAGATCGTGCGACACGCCGGCCAGAAGCAGCGCCCGGTCCTGCTCGGCCTGCCGAAGATTGGCCAGCATCTGATTGAAGCCGCGATTGAGGTTGACGATTTCCGACGGCCCCTTTTCCGGCAGCGGCGGCTGCGCCTTGCCCGCGCCGACGTTGGCGACCGCGTCGTTCAGCTGCCGCAACGGCCGGGACAGGTAACGTGCGAACGCATACGCGCTGGCGAGCAGCACCACCAGTGCGATCAGGCTCCATTCGAGCGCGCGCGACTGGGCCGCGTCGGACGGCCGCGGCCAGTGGAACCCCGCCCAGTAGGCGTGATCGCCGGCCTGCATCTTGATCCACAGCAGCTGCTGGCGAGGTTGCAGGCGAAGCTCGGTCTGGGGGCCGAGCTCGGTGCGCAGCCGCTCTCCCAGCTCGACCAGCAGGGGATTTTGCGGCGCCACGCCGAAGAAGCCGCGACCGTCGTCGCTGACGATGCGCGCGCCGTATTCTTCCCCGAGCCGGGTCAGCGTCTCGCTGCGCTCATGCAGCTCGGTCGCCGCCAGCGCCGCGCGCAGCGCCTGCAGCTGCAGGACCTTGGTATCGCTGAACTGCCGCGCGACCAGCGCGGCGCGATCCTGCCGGTACAGCAGTATCGCCGTCCCCTGGCTCACCACAACGACCATCAGCAGCAGCAGGGCCAGGCGTCCGAACAGCGAACGCGGCCACAACTTCACGGACCGGCCCCGGTGTCGGCCGGGCTGTTGCTGGCGACTTCGTCCGGCACGAAGACATAGCCGAATCCCCAGACCGTCTGCAGATAGCGCGGCGCCGCTGGATCGGGCTCGATCAGCTTGCGCAGTCGCGAGACCTGGACGTCGATCGCCCGGTCGAACACGTCGTGATCGCGTCCGCGGGCGAGCAGCATCAGCTTTTCGCGGGCCAGCGGCTGGCGGGCATGGGTGACGAAGACCTTCAGCAAGCCGAACTCGCCGGTAGTCATCGGCAACGGCGTGCCGTTGCGGGTCAGCGTGCGCGTGGTCAGATCGAGGACATAGGGACCGAATTCGATCCGGCCTTCGCCGACGGGCGCGCCGGGCGCCAGGCGTTCGATCTGGCGGCGCAGGACCGCATGGATGCGCGCCACCAGCTCGCGCGGATTGAATGGCTTGGGCAGGTAATCGTCCGCGCCCATTTCGAGGCCGACGATGCGGTCGATGTCCTCGCCCTTGGCCGTCAGCATGATGATGGGCACGGTTTCGCCCGAGCCGCGCAACCGTCGGCAGACGGCAAGGCCGTCCTCGCCGGGAAGCATCAGATCGAGCACCAGCAGGTGCGGCGGGTCGCGCTGCAGCTTCTTGTCGAGCTCACGAGCGTCGGGCAGCGCCTGGACCTGGAATCCCTGCTCGGTCAGATAGCGCACCAGCAGCTCGCGCAGGCGGGGATCGTCGTCGACGACCAGAATTTTGGGCGTAAGCTGTTTCATCGCTCGATTATCGCGGCCGCGGGCGGCGCGGCAGCCGCCACTTGTCACGAATTGTAACGCCCGGGCTCGAGGGCAACGATTGGTTACACTCGCTGCCGGTTCCTGGCCTCGGGACGGCCGGCGAACGAACGGTTACAAATCCGGCGCCTTCTGCAATGCTTGGCTTACAGGCGGCGCCTAGAGTCGGCATCGTTCGCGACCCGAAAGAGCGGGGCAGCGAAGAACCCATTATCGAGGAGGTACGATGAAACGCATCCTGATTGCCTTGCTTGCAGCGTTGGCGCTTTGCGGCGTCGCCGCATATTCGTGGGCCGCCGGCGCGAGACACGCTCACGGCACCGATCCGGTGGCGGTGATCGCCAGCCTGCAAGCGCAACTCAACCTCAATAGCTCGCAGCAATTGCAGTTCAACAATGCGCTGGCCCAAAGCAAGGCCGCGCGCGACGCGATGAGGAGCGGTTTCGCGCAGATCAAAGCCGCTACCCAAACCGAGCTCGCCAAGAGCGCGCCCGATCTGGCATCGCTGGCTGCATTGTCCGATCAGGTGCAGCAGCAGAACAGCGGCGTGCGCAAGCAGGCGCGAGCAGCCTGGCTGGCGGTATACGACACGCTTTCCGCCGATCAGAAGTTGGTAGTGCGCGACGCAATCAGCGCGCGCATTGCGCAGGCGGAGGCCTTCCGCGCGGAAATGCGGGCGGCGCACGGGCAGCAATAGCGCAGTAGTTGCGGTGGGGCGCCGATATGCGGCGTCCTGCGGCGACGGACGGCATTGCCTTCGGTGGTCGCCGGACCATAATGCTAACGTCATAGCTGTGGCGGCGTTTGCCTGAGGCTTGCGCCGCGGCGGTTCGCAGCCCGGGTCCACTCCTCCCCCAGGATCCGAACAGGATCTACGAACCCGGTCTGTCCTCGTGCGCCTCGTTCGCGGGGCGCTCTTTTTTTCCTCCCTGCCCCTTCAGGCGGTGCAGAAGCGCGCAGGTGCTTCGCGGCTCGACGCGGCGGCGCCCGCAAGCAATCGCTCGGTGAGCAGTCGCAACTCGTCCGGCAAGACCGGCTTCAGCAGCACGTCAGGTGCGGTCGAGCGCATTGCGGCGAATGCCTCTGCCGACGCATCGCCGCTGATCAGCACGGCGGGGATCTGCTGGCCCAGCTCGGCGCGAAGGCGCGCGACCGCCTCGGTGCCGAGCGCGTCGCCGGCGAGTCGATAGTCGGCGACGATCAGGTCCGGATAGCGTCCGAGCTCGCCCAATGCCGCTAGCACCGCGGCGGTGGACCCGCCGCCGCAGACACGCGCACCCCATTGCGCGAACCAGAAGCGCATCGCGTCGACGATAGCGCTTTCGTCATCGACGACGGCGATCAGGGCGCCGGCCAATGAGCCGGTACGGTCGTTCCGATGTCGCTCCGGCGAGTCTGCGGCGCGCGCTGCCGCGCGCGGCAGCAATACCGCAAAGCGCGAGCCGCGGGCAGGCGTCGAATCGACTTCGATCGGATGGTCGAGCAAAGCTGCGAGACGACGGATGATCGCGAGCCCGAGTCCCATCCCCTGACCCGCGTCGCGCGCCGCCGGTCGAATCTGATAGAAGGCCTCGAATATCCGCTCGCGCTCGGCGACGGGGATTCCGGCGCCGGTATCGCGCACCTCGATGGCGACCCGGGTGCCTCGTCGCCGCACGCCGACGACTGCGCCGCCGCGTGCGGTATGTCGCACCGCGTTCGACACAAAGTTGGCGAGCACGCGCTCCAGCAACACCGGATCGCTGTCGACCCATACGCCGGTGGGCACGATGCCGAGGCGCAGGCCGCGCGCCGCGGCGAGCGGAGCGAAATCGCGCTCGAGTCGGGCGAACAGGGGCGCCAGCGGAAATCTGGCGCGCGATGGAACCACCGCGCCGGCGTCCAGCTTGGATATGTCCATCAACGCCGTGAACTGCCGCTCGAGCGCTTCGACCGACGCGTTGATGCAATCGACGATTTCTCGCGTCGCGGTATCCTGGACTCGCGCCGCCAGCGCGGCTCCGAACAAGCCCATTGCGTGCAACGGCTGGCGCAGGTCGTGGCTGGCCGCGGCGAGGAACTGGGTCTTGTCGCGATTGGCTGCTTCGGCCGTGGCGCGCGCACGGTCCGCCGCAGCGGTCTCGCGGGTAAGCTCGCCGATCAGGTCCACGTTCTCGTAGCGTATCGTCAGCGACTCCGTCATCAGATTGTTCAGGTTGTGCCCGGAAGCCAGAATGAAGGCGAGCACGACCAGCATGACCGCGGCGATATAGAAATGCAGCCGGTCTCCCTCCGCAGCGACGCGCACGATCAACGGCAGGAGCGCCGGCAATACGAAGCCGTAGAACGCCGGCTTGTAGACCGAGGTGAGATTGATCCCGCCGAGAATCACGCCGAATAGGCACACGATCACCAACGCCTGATGGCCGGGATCGCCCGGCACGAACAGCATGACGCCGGCGCATCCCCACAGCGCGCCTGCGACAGTCGAGCCCAGCGCCGACGCGAGCCCCCAGCGGCCGGATGCGGGTTCGCCCGGCGCGGCGGCGCGATAGCGGCGCACCAGCTTGAGACGCCACGCCTGATTGAGCAGAATCGCGGCGAACCAGGCGGCGAACACCGATGCCGGGACCGTGCCCCACATCACAGTGATCAAAATCGCGCCGCCGAGCGCCATCGACATGGTCGTGCGCGGCCATTGCGCGAACAGCGCGGCAACCTGGTCGGCACGAGCGCGCCGCATCAGCTGTGGCGCAAGCGCAGTCAGCGACGCCACGAGCGGCGGTGCCGCTTCAGCGCGGCCGTGCGGTGTGCATATCGAGCCGGACGCCGCGCCGCGCGAGCTCGATCACGACTTGCGTGCGGTTGTGCACGTTGAGCGCGCGAAGGATCGCGCTGACATGAACCTTCACCGTTCCTTCGGACAGGGAAAGGTCCCGGCAAATTAGCTTGTTCGGCTTGCCCTGGACCAGCAGGCGCAAAACGTCGGACTGGCGCAAGGTCAAACCCAGGTCCTCGGCTCTGGCGGCGGCGCGGGGCCTCGCGCTGCCGGTTCCCGGAAGGTCGGGCGGGACGAAGACGCCGCCGGAAAGCACCAGTCGCAGCGCGTCGATCAGCACCCGAGTATTGGCGGTCTTCGGAATGAAGCCCATCGCTCCCAGATCGAGCGCGCGCTCGACGGTCGCGCGGTCGTGGGTCGCCGAGAGAACCAGCAGCGGGATTCCCGGCCAGTCGCGCCGCAATTCGGACAGCAGGTCGAAGCCATCGCTGCGCGGCAAGGTCAGATCGAGTACGATCAATTCGGTATCGGGAGCAGCGGCCAGCGCGGCGTGCGCGTCGGATGCATCCTCGGCCTGGATGAGATCGAGCGCAGCATCGAGCTCGGTCAGGACGTGCCTCAACGCTTCCTGTATCAGCGGATGATCGTCAATCACCAGTATCTTCATCGCGCTCCTCCAGAACGTGAAGATCGGCTGCTGGACCCTCTGCAGCGTGTCCTACTCTAGTTGCGCGGCGCGCGCAGTCAACTGTAGGAACTAACAGCAGGACCCGCGAGCACATCGTCCTTCATGTAATCTACACACTCCCGACGCCGGCCACCGATCGCCCATGCTCGTCTACGTCATACGCCGCAGCCTGCAGGCCTTGCTGGTTATGTTCGTTATGTCGATACTCGTTTTCGTCGGCGTCTACGCGATCGGCAACCCGATCGATATCCTGATCAATCCGCTCGCCGATCAGATCGAGCGCGAGCACGCGATCGCAGCGCTGGGCCTCGACCAGCCGCTGTGGACGCAATACGGAAAATTCCTCGCCGGCGCAGTGCACGGCGATCTCGGACTATCGTTCGTGCACAGCACGCCCGCGCTCGGACTGATCCTGGAACGCATGCCGGCGACCCTGGA
>DATBBM010000127.1:0-9171 GCA_036270955.1 Casimicrobiaceae bacterium
TGATGTTCGCCAGGACAACCAGCGTCGCGATCGCCGCGGGCACGCTGCCGGCCGCGAGCAGGACGACAACGGGCTCCCTTATCGTGCGCGCGGCACGATGCGCGAATGTCGCAGCGGTCTTGGTCACGGCCGCAAAGGCGAGATCGGTGCCGACCGCCATCGGGGCGGGGATGCCGAATGCAGTGATCAACAGCGGCGTCATCAGCGATCCGCCTCCGACACCCGTCAGACCGACCATCAGCCCGACGCCCATCCCCGACAGCGCGAGCCACGCGAATTCGGTCATCGTGAGCCGCCTGGAAATGGCATCGCTGTTGCCATCGACCTATCGGCCGGCGCGGGTGCGGCGCGCACCGTCGCTCTCGCGACGGTCGCTCGCCTCGGTCGCGACGTCCACCAGCGCGCTGGCGGCCGCGGCGTGCTGAGCGCGAAATTGCGCTCCGATCAGGATTACGGCCGGGCCGGTCAGCCCGGCATCGGCGATCCGGGGCAACGCCGCGATCGTCGAATAGATAATGCGTGCATTCGGCAGCGACGCATTCTCGACCACCGCGACCGGTGTCGCCGCCGGCTTGCCCGCGTCGATCAGCGCCGCGGTGATGGCGTCGGCCTGGCCGACGCCCATGTAGATGGCGCCGGCATCGGCGGCGGCGATGCTTCGTGCCCATTCGTTTGCGGCCTCGCCTTCGCCGACACGCGGGGTGACCAGGCTGATCGTGCGCACCAGGCCTCGCTGGGTCAGCGAAATGCCGATTTGGGCACTCGCTGCCAGCGCGGCCGTGATGCCCGGTACGACTTCATAGCGCACGCCGGCCGCCTCGAGCGCCGCGATTTCCTCCTGCGCGCGTCCGAAGAGCATCGGATCGCCGCCCTTGAGGCGCACGATGACCGAATGCGCCGCCGCCGCATCGACCAGCCGCTTATTGATGAATTGTTGGGCCGTCGAGTGCTTGCCGCAACGCTTGCCGACGGCGATCTTGCGGGCGTTCGCGGCGAGCGCGATCGTTTCCGGATGCACGAGCGCGTCGTAGAACACGATGTCGGCCCGCTCGAGCAGCCGCGCGGCACGCAAGGTCAGCAGGTCCGGTGCACCCGGGCCCGCGCCGACCAGATAGACGACGCCGCTGCCCGCCTTCACTGCACCATCCCGGCGGCAACCGTGTCGTGCGTCGCCTCGTCGATCAGGATGAAGCTCCCCGTGGCGCGGCTGTCCTCGTAACGGTCGACGAATGCCGGCTGCGCCAGCGCGAGGCGGACGCGTCCGATGTCGTTCATCGCCATCGCCGCCGGCGCGGGCTCTTTCGCCTGGGTCGAGACGTTCCACAGATAATCGATGTGCTCCACGCTGACCCGCGATTCGCGCGTCGTGTGACGAAGCAGATAACGGCGGCGAAAGTCCAGCGGCGCGCTCGCCAGCCAGCACAGCGATGCCTCGACGGTGCGCGAAATCGCCGGTACCGAATCCGGATGGACCAGCATGTCGCCGCGCGAAATGTCGAGCTCGCGGTCGAGGACGATAGTGACGGCCGCGTGCAGGCCGGCATGCCGCCGGTCGCCTTCGTACGTCCGGATCGCGCGCACGCGGGCGCTTTGCAGCGACGGCAGCACCGTCACGGCATCGCCAACGGCGATTCCGCCCGATTCGATCCGGCCCATGTAGCCGCGCGGCTGCCCTGCAGCCGGCCGGGCGACGAACTGCACGGGGAAGCGAAATGGCCGTTGGGCCAGCGTTGGCGCCGATTCCACCGTTTCGAGTATCTGCAGCAGCGTGGGCCCGTCGTACCAGGGTAGCCGATTCCCGCGATCGACGACCATGTCGCCATCGAGCGCCGACATCGGCACGAAACGCACATCGCGTATGCCCGACGCTTCGGCGAAGGCGTTGAAGTCGGCGACGATCCCGGCGAAGACGCGATGGTCGAAGTCGACCAGGTCCATCTTGTTGACCGCGACCACCAGGTGGGGAATGCCCAGGAGACTGGCAATCGTCGCGTGGCGCCGGGTCTGCGTGACAATGCCATGCCGCGCGTCGACGACCAGGATGGCCAGGTCGGCGGTGCTGGCGCCCGTCACCATGTTGCGCGTGTACTGCTCGTGCCCAGGCGTATCGGCGATGATGAATTTGCGCAGCGCCGTCGCGAAATACCGGTAAGCGACGTCGATCGTGATACCTTGTTCGCGCTCCGCGCTGAGGCCGTCGGTAAGCAGCGACAGGTCGAGCGGTCCGCCGCGGCGCTGAGACGTGCGAGCGATCGCGGCCAGCTGGTCGGCGAGAATGGCCTTGGTGTCGTAGAGCAGGCGACCGATCAACGTGCTCTTGCCGTCGTCGACGCTTCCCGCCGTGATAAAGCGCAGCACGCCGTGCTCGAGCAGGTCGATCTTGTCCAGCGCCGACATCAGAAATACCCTTCTTTCTTGCGCAGTTCCATCGACGCTTCGTTGGTCTGGTCGTCTAGACGGGTCGCGCCACGCTCGGTGATCGTCGCCAGCGCCGTCTCCGCGACGATCGCCTCGATCGTCGCCGCATCGGAGGCGACCGGCGCCGTGCAGCTGATGTCGCCGACCGTGCGAAAGCGCACCGAAATCTGCTCGACGTTCTCGCCGTCGCGCGGCGGCGTCAGCGCGGTCACCGGCACCAGCGCCGTGCCGCGGCGGACGACGCGTCGCCGATGCGCCAGGTAGAGCGATGGCACCTCGAGGCGCTCCCTGGCGATGTATTGCCAGACATCGAGCTCGGTCCAGTTGCTGATCGGGAAAACGCGCACGTGCTCGCCGGGCCCGACGCGCGCGTTGTACAGGTTCCACAGCTCGGGACGCTGGTTCTTCGGATCCCATTGCCCGAACGCATCGCGGAACGAGAACACGCGTTCCTTGGCGCGGGCCTTTTCCTCGTCGCGGCGAGCGCCGCCGATGCAGGCATCGAAGCCGAACTCGGCGATCGCATCGAGCAGGGTCACCGATTGATGGCGGTTGCGGCTTTCGGCACGGTTTGCGAGAACGACGCGGCCTTGGGCGATCGAGTCCTCCACCGAGCGCACGATCAAACGCTCGCCCAGCTCGGCGGCACGGCGATCGCGAAATTCGATCACCTCGGGAAAGTTGTGACCGGTGTCGATATGCAGCAGCGGAAACGGAAACGCGCCCGGGCGGAACGCCTTTTCGGCGAGCCTCAGCAGGACCAGCGAATCCTTGCCGCCGGAAAACAGCAGGGCAGGGTGCTGGCATTGCCCGGCGACCTCGCGCAACACGTGGATCGCTTCGGATTCGAGCCAGCCCAGATGATCGGCATCTGCAGCGCGCCAGGAGGCGGCGGAAGCCGAGGCGAGGTCCGGCTCGAGGAAAGCGGCGTCGGTCATGCCGGAACTCCGGCGCCGATGACGCGCACCGGGACGTCGAGCGATCGGCGGTGCAGCCCGCACTCGCGGTGTTCGGGTCGCTCCCACCACCAACGTCCGGCGCGCAGATCCTCGCCCGGCTCGATCGGACGCGTGCACGGCGCGCAGCCGATGCTCGGATAGCCCCGATCGTGCAGTGGATGCCAGGGGACCCCATTGGACCGCAGGTAATCCCAAACGTCGGCCTCGCTCCAGTCGGCCAGCGGATTGAACTTGGGTATGCCGCGCTCGGCATCGAATTCCTCGACCGCCAGGTCGGAGCGCGTGATCGACTGCGCGCGGCGCTGACCGGTGATCCACCCGCGCATCCCGGCGAGTCCGCGGGCGAGCGGGCGCGCCTTCCGGATGGCGCAGCAGGCCAGACGCAACTCGATGCTGCGGTAGAAGGGATTGGCTCCATTGACGGCCACGAATGCTTGCAGCGCAGCCGCATCCGGATGCAGGACGTTGATCGTCAGCCGGTAGTGTTCGCGCACGCGATCGATCTGCAGGTGGGTCTCATCCGGCAGGCGTCCGGTATCGAGCGTCAGGATCTCGATCGGCAGCGCATGCCGCGCGACGAGGTCGATCAGCACCATGTCCTCGGCGCCGAAGCTGCTCGCCAGAGCCACCGGCGCATGATCGCGCGCGACCCGTGACAACAGCGCGACTACGTCGGCGACGCGCGCTTCGATGGTAGTTATCATCTCGAACTTTCGCTCGACGCCGGCGACTCGGGTGCCGCCTGAAGGCGGCGCCGAAACAGCGGCACCGGCTCAACGACCGTCGCCTGGTAGTTGTCGCTGAAATCGCCGAAGGCGGCCAACGCTTCGGCGACGTTGCCGCCGGCCCGCAGCGCGAAGGTGTCGAAGCCGCACTGCCACAGGTAATAGATCTGGTCGCGCAGGATGTCGCCGATCGCGCGCAGCTCGCCGGTGTAGCGATGTTTTTCGCGCAGCAGACGCGCCGTCGAGTAACCGCGCCCGTCCCCAAACTTCGGGAAGTCGACGGCGATCAAAGGCAGCCGAGCGACGTCGCCGGCGAGCGCATCCGGGTCGTCGGCGGGCTTCAGCCACACGCCGATATCGCACCTGACTGCCAGCGCGCCGCGCTGGGCCGCCCAAAGAGCAAGCGGAACGATTGCGGGCGTCGAAACCGGCACATCGGCGATCGCTGCCGTTTCGGGCAGCAGTGTCCAGTGGTCGTCGATTACGGCCCTGTCCTTAGTGAGCAGCGGCATAGACGCGCTCCTTGAAGGGCTCGATACCGATCCGGCGCACGGTGTCGATGAACTGCTCGTCGAGGTGGCGCCGCTCGATGTAGGTGTCGATCAACTTCGCGACGACATCCGGCATCTCGCGTGCTGCGAACGACGGGCCGATCACCTTGCCGAGCGATGCACGCTCGCCCTGGTCGCCGCCGATCGATACCTGATACCACTCCTCGCCGCCCTTATCGACGCCGAGCACGCCGATGTTGCCGACGTGATGGTGTCCGCAGGCGTTCATGCAGCCCGAGATGTTGAGGTTGATCTCGCCGATGTCGTGCAGGTAATCCAGATCGTCGAACCGGCGCTGGATCGCTTCGGCGATCGGTAGCGACTTGGCGTTGGCCAGCGAGCAGAAGTCGCCGCCGGGGCAGCAGATGATGTCGGTGAGCAAGCCGATATTCGGCGTCGCGAACCCAAGCGCCTTGAGCTCGCCCCAGAGCGCGAGCAGGGCGGCCTGCTCGACATGCGCGAAGATCAGATTCTGCTCATGGGAAACGCGGACTTCGCCGAAGCTGTACGCGTCGGCCAGATCGGCGACCATATCCATCTGGTCGGAGGTCGCGTCGCCCGGCGGCACGCCGGTTTTCTTCAACGAGAGGGTGACGGCGGCGTAGCCGGGGACCTTGTGCGGGAAGACGTTGCGCTTGACCCAGTTGGCGAACGCGCGATTGTCGGCGGCGGCCGCGCGGAACCCTGGGTCGTCGCCGGGCAAGCGTCGGTAAGGCGGCGGCGCGAAAAACGCCGCGATGCGCTGGACTTCCTCGTCCGGCACCGTCGCCGGGCCGCCCTGCAGACGCTGCCATTCCGATTCGACGTGCCGCGTGAAGACCTCGAGTGTCATCTCCTTGATCAGGATCTTGATGCGGGCCTTGTATATGTTGTCGCGTCGCCCGAAGCGGTTGTAGACGCGCAGGATCGCGTCCAGATAATTGAGTATTTCCCCGCGCGGCAGAAATTCTCGGATGACATGACCGATCACCGGAGTGCGGCCAAGCCCGCCGCCGACGAGCACGCGGAATCCTATGTTTCCCGTCTCGTTGCGTACCGCGTGCACGCCGATGTCGTGGACCAGCGTCGCCGCCCGGTCAATCCTAGAACCCGAGACCGCGATCTTGAATTTGCGGGGCAGATAGGAGAACTCGGGATGGAACGTCGACCATTGCCGCAGCAGCTCGCTGTACGGCATCGGATCGATGATTTCATCGGCCGCAATGCCGGCAAAATGGTCGGCGGTGATGTTGCGCACGCAGTTGCCGCTGGTCTGAATGGCGTGCATCTGCACGGTCGCCAGCTCGCCCAGGATATCCGGAACGTCCTCGAGTCGCGGCCAGTTGAACTGGATGTTCTGCCGCGTGGTGAAATGCCCGTAGCCTCTGTCATACTTTCGGCCTATGTGGGCGAGCTTGCGCATCTGCGTCGACGAGAGCAGGCCGTACGGAACCGCAATGCGCAGCATCGGGGCGTATTTCTGGATGTACAGACCGTTGCGCAAGCGCAGCGGCCGAAACTCGTCCTCGGTCAGTTCCCCGGCGAGAAAACGGCGCGTCTGGTCGCGAAACTGGGCGACACGCTCGTCGACGAAGCGCTGGTCGTAGTGGTCGTATTGGTACATTGGCCGGGGGCATCGATTCCAGCCGCCAGCGTAGTCGGAGGCCGTTATGCGTACAAGGAATGAGTGGCGATTAGTTGATAGCCGATTTGCATAACGGTGTGGACCTGAAATGAAGCATGGGGTGCTGCTTTTCGCCCACGGGGCACGTGACCCACGCTGGGCGGAGCCATTCGAGAGGCTCCAGCAACGGGTCCGGGCGCTCGCGCCGGAAGCGGAAGTCCGGCTTTGTTATCTCGAGCTGATGCGTCCTGACCTCGAGGGCGCCATCGGCGAGCTCGTCGCCTTGGGCGTCGACTCGATTCGCGTCGTCCCGGTCTTTCTGGGCCAGGGCGGCCATGTTCGCCGGGATCTACCGGGCTTGATCGCCGCCGCCCAAGGACGCTTCGCCGGGACCCCGATCAGCGTCACGGCGCCGGCCGGCGAGGATGATGCGGTGCTTGACGCGCTGGCGCGGTATTGCGTCGGCAAGCGCGGCGATTGAGAGGGCCGCCTTCTCGGGCTTCTTAGCTTTAGCGACTATGGTTGGGGCGCCGCCAAGCGTTTAATGGCCAGCGATATCGCGCTTGTCGACAATACCTTCCAGAGCAAACCTCGAGTGCTTTCACAGCGCATCCAGACTGTGATCAATCAATTCCCGTTCTGGACTCGGCGAGCGCACCAAGCGCAGATCAATTCGCAAAGCCACAGCGCAGCCTTGAGCTAAGACCGAGACCAGTCGGCGGGGCCGGGCACGAAGTGACCCTTACGAACGTCCCTAAACACCTTTTGATCGCTCGATATCGTATTTTACATAATATACATTATACGCAGTACGAGATCGAACCGTGGCCAGCTGGGCGCGGCGCGAACAAGCCGCTCAGCCCGGCAGCTGCCAGCGCGACCTGGCAAGCGCTGCAATGTCGATCAAGGGGATCGGCGTCACCCCGGAGATATTGGTCTGGGCATCCGCTTGAGGCGGCGGCCACGCGAACGATTCGAAAAATGGCGTCAGCCCATTCGGAATAAACCGGCTGCGTGACGCGTGGACATAGCGGTCGCCGTACTGCGTCTGCTGATGCACATAAAATCGTTGCGGCACCATCAGATGCAGCTCGTCCTTGGCGCGGGTCATCGCCACGTAAAGCAGTCGCCGTTCCTCCTCGATCTCCTCGGCCGATCCGGTGCTCAAGTCCGACGGAATGCAGCCATCGACGACGTTGAGGACATGAACGCTCCGCCATTCCTGGCCTTTGGCTGAATGGATCGTCGAAAGGATCAAATAGTCGTCGTCCAGGCTGGGGTCGCCGGCCTCGTCGCTGGTCGCTGCCGGCGGGTCGAGCGTGATTTCGGTCAGAAAACGCTCGCGCGACGCATAGGTCGAGGCAATCCTGGCAAGCTGCAGCAGATCGGCCCGCCGCAGGTGCGCGTCGTCGTAGATTCGGGTGAGATGCGGGTCGTACCAGCGCGTCGCCGCGTCGATGTCCGCTGGCCACCCGGCCTTGTCCGAACGGAGCGTACCGAGCAGCTCGCGCAAAGCGCCGAAATCGGCGGCAGCGGGCGCCGGCATGCGAAAGTCTCGCATCGCACCGACCGGGTCCGGTGCGGCTTCCATCGCGTCGAGCAGCTTCGCTGCGGTCGCCGGACCCACTCCGGGCAGCAGCCGCGCGATACGAAACCCTGACATCCTGCTGCGCGGATTGTCAGCCCACCGCAGCACGCACAGGACATCCTTCACGTGCGCGGCATCGAGGAATTTGAGCCCGCCGAATTTGACGAACGGAATGCCGCGCCGGGCGAGCTCGAGCTCGAGCTGCGCGCTGTGGCTGGAACTGCGGAACAGGACCGCCTGCGATTTGAGCGTCATTCCGCACTCGCGGCGCTCGAGGACCTGGTCGGCCACGCAGCGCGCCTGGTCGGCTTCGTCGCGAACGCTGACCAATTGCGGCTTCTGCGATGCCGTGCGCTCGGTCCACAGGTTCTTGCTGTATCGCTCGCTGGCCAGCGCGATGACCGCATTCGACGCATCGAGTATAGGCTGCGTCGAACGGTAGTTGCGGTCGAGGGTGACGATGCGCGCGGGAGGATCGAACGCGCGCGGAAAATCCAGGATGTTGCGCACGGTGGCCGCACGAAACGAGTAGATCGACTGCGCGTCGTCGCCGACGACGGCAAGCCCGGCGCCGTCGGGCTTGATGCCGAGCAGGATGGCCGCCTGCAGGCGGTTGGTATCCTGGTATTCGTCGACCAGCACGTGATCGAAACGTGCGCCGATGTCGCGGCCGAGCGCGGGCTCGGCGACCATGTGCGCCCAATAAAGGAGCAGGTCGTCGTAATCCAGCGCGTTCTGTGCGCCCTTCTCGGCGGCGTAGGCGGCGAACAGTTTGTTGAGCTCGGCTTCCCAATGCGCGCACCAGGGAAAGCTCGCTCCCAGCACCTCGGACAGCGCGGCGCCGCTGTTGATCGCGCGCGAATAGATGGCAAGACAGGTCCCCTTCCCCGGGAAACGATTCTTGGTGTCCGACAGGCCGAGCTTGTGGCGCACGATGGCGAGCAAATCCTCCGAGTCGCCGCGGTCGTGGATGGTGAACGACGGATCGAGCCCGATGCGCTCCGCATATTCGCGCAGCAGGCGCGCGCCGATGCTGTGAAACGTCCCGGACCACGGCAGCGCCGGGGGACGCGAGTTGCCCGCGCCGATGCCGCGGCTCAACACCTGGCCGGCGCGGCGCTCCATTTCCGCCGCCGCGCGGCGTGAAAACGTCAGCAGCAGAATCCGCTGCGGGTCGGCGCCGCTGAACACCAGGTGCGCGACGCGATGGGAGAGCGTATTGGTCTTGCCCGAGCCGGCGCCGGCGATCACCAGCAATGGCCCCTCCCCTTTCGCGGCTTCCGATCCGACCCCGTGCTCGACCGCGAGGCGCTGCTGCGGATTCAGC
>DATBBM010000128.1:0-32256 GCA_036270955.1 Casimicrobiaceae bacterium
CTGTTCCGGCCGGCCGGATTGTGGCCGTCCGCGGTGCGCAAGCGCGAGCTCGAGGTCGCCAGGACCGCGGCGACATGAGCGACCGGACGCTGCTTTCGGCCCAGGACATCGGCAAGCGCTTCGGCGGCGTGCAGGCGCTGGCCGACGTCAGCTTCAGCATCCATCACGGAGAGATCTACGGCTTGATCGGACCGAACGGCGCCGGTAAAACCTCGCTGTTCAACGTGCTGACCGGCATCTACGTGCCGGATGGCGGCAGCTTCACCTTCGACGGTGCGCCGCTCAATGGTCTGAAGCCGAATCAGGTCGCCGAACGCGGGATCGCGCGCACGTTCCAGAACATACGCCTGTTCCAGAACCTGTCGGCGCTGGAGAACGTGATGATAGGCCGCCACGTGCGCACTCGCGCCGGCGTCTTCGGCGCGATTTTCCGCGACCGCGCCACGCTGGCCGAGGAAGCGGCGATCACCAGCCGAGCCTACCAGCTGCTCGAATACGTCGGGGTTGCGACGCGGGCGAATGACCTGGCCAAGCATCTGGCCTACGGCGACCAGCGCCGACTGGAGATCGCGCGTGCGCTGGCCACCGATCCGAAGCTCCTTGCGCTCGACGAGCCCGCCGCCGGCATGAATGCGACCGAAACGCAGGCGCTCAAGGGTCTGCTCGAGGATATCCGGCGCGACGGCACGACGATCCTTTTGATCGAGCACGACATGAAGCTGGTGATGAGCGTCTGCGACCGGGTGCTCGTCCTCGACTATGGACGAAAGATCGCCGAGGGAAGCGCGGCCGACGTGCAGAACGACCCGAAGGTGATCGCGGCCTACCTGGGCGGCGAGGTCACGCTGCATGCCAAGGGTGTCGGCTGATGGCCGCTGCGGCGCTACTCGAGCTCGACAAGCTGGAGGTTGCTTACGGCGGCATTCACGCGGTCAAGGGCATCGACCTCGTCGTGCGCCAGGGCGAGCTCGTCTGCCTGATCGGCGCCAATGGCGCGGGCAAGACGACCACGCTCAAGGGCATCACCGGCCTGCAGCCGGTCAAGGCGGGAAAGATCGTCTACGAAGGTCGGGACGTCACCGGCTTGCCGGCATTCCAGCTGGTGCGCCAGGGCCTGTCGATGGTTCCCGAGGGCCGCGGCGTGTTCGGCGCGCTGACGATCGACGAAAACCTCGCGATGGGCGCGTACAGCCGGCGCGATCGTAACGCCATCAGGGATGACGTCGAGCGCGTATTCGGGCTGTTCCCGCGCCTGAAGGAACGCCAAAGGCAAACGGCGGGGACACTGTCCGGCGGCGAGCAGCAGATGCTCGCGATGGCGCGCGCGATCATGTCGCGGCCGAAGCTGCTTCTGCTCGACGAGCCGTCGATGGGACTTGCGCCGCTGATGGTACAGAAGGTATTCGAGACGGTCCTGGCGATCTCCGCCGAAGGCGTGACGATCCTGTTGATCGAACAGAACGCCAAGTTGGCGCTGGAGGTGAGCAATCGCGGCTACGTGATGGAAAGCGGTGCGATTACGCTCTCCGGCGACGCGCGCCAGCTGCTGTCCAATCCGAAGGTGCGCGAAGCCTATCTGGGCGAGTCGGTCTAGCCGAAAGCGGAGCGCGGGACCTGCGCTCACAGCGTCGCGACGATCTCGAACGGGCCGGACACCGCGATCGCCGCCTCGACATCGACCGAAGCGACCCGCGCAGCCGGCGGCCCGACCCGCGCCCATGCGATCAACGCCTCGACCTCCGCGGCCGGGCCGCTGACCAGCGCCTCGACGCGGCCATCGCGCCGGTTGCGCACCCACCCGCCCAGTCCGCGCATGCGCGCTTCGTCGGCGAAGGCATAGCGAAATCCGACGCCTTGCACGCGCCCGGCGATGACCAGGCGGCGTGCGATCTGCGCCGCGGCGCTCAAACCCGCGGCGGCGCGATTCCCCGCGCCAGCAACAGCAGGCCCAGCATCGTCTTGGCGTCGGTGACCTCGCCGCGATCGAGCCAGCCGAGCGCCTCGTCGAGGCTCGCGGCAAAAGTCTCGACGAACTCGCCGGCATCCAGACGCGCGCCCACGTAGGCGAGGTCATCGGCGGCGTAGATCGCGATGTACTCGGTCGAGTAGGTGATCAAAGGATGCATCGTCGCAACGTAGGCCCATCGCGCGGCCGTGTACCCGGTCTCCTCGAGAAGCTCGCGCTTGGCTGTCGCCAGCGGGTCCTCGCCGGAATCGATCTTGCCGGCGGGAAACTCGATGAACACCCGCTGGTGCGGGTAGCGGAACTGCCGCTCGAACAGCAGCGTGCCGTCGGGCAGACGCGGGATGACCATCACCGCGCCGGGATGAACGATGTATTCGCGCGTCGCCTCGGTCCCGTCGGGAAGGCGCACGGCGTCGCGCTTTACGTGCAGCAGCCGGCCGCGGAAGACGTCCTCGGAATCGAGACCGATCTCGCGCAGCTCCGGATGTTCGTCGTCCCCTGTCATCGCACTGTCTCGCCCAGCCAGTCTCGAACGACCAGAAAGTCGGTATAAAGTTTTGCCTCGGCGCTCCCTGGCTCGGGGTGCCAGTCGTATCGCCAGCTGACGACAGGCGGGAGCGACATCAGAATCGCCTCGGCGCGGCCATTCGATTGCAATCCGAACAGCGTGCCGCGATCGTAGACGAGGTTGAACTCGACATAGCGACCCCGGCGATAGCTCTGGAATTCCCGCTCGCGCTCGCCGTACGGGAGTTCGCTCCGTCTCCGCAGAATCGGCTCGTAGGCGCCGATGAAGGCGTCGCCGACGCTGCGCGTCAGCGCGAAACTGTGGGCGAAGTCCCGTTCGTTGAAGTCGTCGAAAAAGATGCCGCCGACGCCGCGCGGCTCGTTGCGATGCCTGATCAGGAAGTAGTCGTCGCACCATCGCTTGAAGCGCGGATAGTAGTCGCCGAACGGCGCCAGCGCATCGCGGCAGCAGCGGTGGAAATGCACGGCGTCCTCTTCGTAACCGTAATAGGGCGTCAGGTCCATGCCGCCGCCGAACCACCAGATCGCATCGGCGCCGGCTTTCTTGGCGACGAACAGGCGCAGATTCATATGCACGGTGGGCGCGTGCGGATTGGCCGGATGCAGCACCAGCGAAATGCCCATCGCCTCGAACGCCCGGCCGGCGAGCTGCGGACGGGTGGCGCTGGCCGATGGCGGCAGGCGCTCGCCGGCGACTCGCGAGTAGTTGACTCCGCCGCGCTCGAAGACACGGCCGCGCTCGATGATCCGGCTGATGCCGCCGCCGCCTTCGGCCCGTTGCCAGGAGTCCCGCTTGAACATCGTGCCGTCGATCGCTTCCAGCCGGCCGACGATGCGATCCTGCAGCCCGGTGAAGTATTCGGCGGCGCTCTCGATGTCCATCGTGACTGTGCCGGCTCGGGCGCGCCGGCCTCAGCCGCGGCGCGCGAGGAGCGCGCGGTGGCCGATGTCGGTGCGATACTGCATGCCGTCGAACTGAATGCGGGCGGCGGCGGCGTAGGCATTGCGCTGGGCTTGCCGCACCGTGTCTCCCAGCGCGGTCACGCAAAGCACGCGCCCGCCGCTGGTCATGACCTTGCCGCCGACAGCCGACGTGGCTGCATGAAACACCTTGCACTCGTCGCTCGCCTGGTCGAGACCGGAGATGACGTCGCCGCGCCTCGGGTCGTCGGGGTAACCGGCGGCGGCGAGAACGACGCCGAGTGCGACCCGGCGGTCCCACTCCGCGTCGATCCGGTCGAGCGTGCCGTTGATCCCGTGCTCGAAGAGATCCACCAGGTCCGATTTGAGCCGCATCATGATGGGCTGGGTTTCCGGGTCTCCCAATCGGCAGTTGAATTCGAGGGTCGACGGATTGCCCGCGGCGTCGATCATCACGCCGGCGTACAGAAAGCCGGTGTACGGTATGCCGTCGGCAGCCATGCCGTTGACCGCGGGCAGGATGATCTCGCGCATGATCCGCGCGTGCACCTTCGGCGTCACGATCGGAGCTGGCGAGTACGCCCCCATGCCTCCGGTATTCGGCCCGCGATCGCCGTCGTACAGGCGCTTGTGATCCTGCGAGGAGGCAAGCGCCAGCACGTGCTTGCCGTCGGCCATCACGATAAAGCTTGCTTCCTCGCCTTCGAGCAGATCCTCGATAACCACGCGCGGTCCGCCGGCGGCGTGCTGGACGGCGATTGCGTGCTCGACCAGGATCGCATCAACCGCAGCATGCGCCTCGTCCACGGTCGCGGCGACGACGACGCCTTTCCCCGCGGCGAGCCCGTCCGCTTTGACGACGATGGGCGCGCCGTGCGTCCCGATGTAAGCATGCGCATCCGCCGGATTGTCGAACGTGCGATGCCGGGCGGTCGGAATGCGGTGGCGGACCATGAAGTCCTTGGCGAAGTCCTTCGAGCTTTCCAGCTGCGCCGCCGCCTGCGTCGGCCCGAATATCTTCAGCCCTGCGGCACGAAAGGCATCGACGAGGCCCGCGGCGAGCGGCGCTTCGGGTCCGACGACCGATAGCGCAATCGGCTCGCGCCGCGCGAATTCGACCAACTCCGGGATCTTCTGCTGCGCAATATTGACAACGCCGGGCTCGCGCTCCGTTCCGGCATTGCCGGGCGCGACAAACACCTGCGACACGCGTTGCGACTGCGCGATCTTCCAGGCCAGCGCGTGCTCGCGGCCGCCTCCGCCGATGACCAGCAGCTTCATCGTGCGAAAGCCGGCCGCACGGCAGTGGCGATTCGCATCGCTGGATTCGAGTAACTAATGGCGAAAATGGCGAATGCCGCTGAAAACCATGGCGATGCCACGCTCGTCGGCTGCGGCGATCACTTCCGCATCGCGCATGCTGCCGCCCGGCTGTATGACAGCGATCGCGCCGTTGTCGGCGACGACGTCCAGGCCGTCGCGGAACGGAAAGAACGCGTCGGACGCGACCACCGATCCGGCAAGCGACAGGCCGGCGTTGGCCGCCTTGATCGCGGCGATGCGCGTCGAGTCGACGCGGCTCATTTGCCCGGCGCCGATTCCCAGCGTTGCGCCGCCCGCGCAGTAGACGATGGCGTTGGATTTGACGAACCGGGCGACACGCCAGGCGAAGAGCAGGTCGGTCAGTTGCGCAGCGGTCGGCCGCCTTTTGGTCACGACCTTGAGCTCGCCCGCCGCCAGGTTGTCGATGTCCGGCGTCTGGATCAGTATGCCGCCGCCAACCCGCTTCAAGTCCCAGGCGCGCTGCGGCACCAGTGGCAGCGCGAGCTTGAGCACGCGTACGTTCGCCTTTTTCGCGTTGCGCTCGAGCGCTTCGGCGGTGTAGGAAGGCGCGATCAGCACTTCGATGAATTGCGCGCCGACCGCTTCGGCCGTCTCGGCGTCGACTTCGCGGTTGAACGCGATGATGCCGCCGAAGGCCGAGGTCGGATCGGTCGCCAGCGCCTTGCGATACGCCTCCAATGGCGTCGCTGCCACGGCGACGCCGCAGGGATTGGCGTGCTTGACGATCACGCAGGCCGTCTCGCTGAATGTCTTGACGCATTCCCAGGCGGCATCGCTGTCGGCGATGTTGTTGTACGAGAGCTCCTTGCCCTGCAATTGCCGCGCCGCGGCGATCGTTCCTCCCGCCGGGGTCTCGTCACGGTAGAACGCAGCCTGCTGGTGCGGATTTTCACCGTAGCGCAGGTCCTGCAGCTTCGCACCCTGCCAGTTGAACCGATCCGGGAACAGGCGCGTCGTGCCGGCTTCGTCGCGCGCGGTCAGATAGTTGCTGATCGCGCCGTCGTAGGCGGCGGTATGCGAAAACGCCTTTTGCGCGAGGCGAAAGCGCGTTGCGGCCGACAGGCGTCCGGCGCTGGCCTTCAACTCGGCCAGCAATGCGTCATAGTCGCCCGGATCGACGACGACGCCGACGCCGGCATGGTTTTTCGCCGCCGCCCGGACCAGCGTCGGGCCGCCGATGTCGATGTTCTCGATCGCCTCGTTGAGCGTGCAGCCGGCCCTGGCGACCGTCTCCCGGAATGGATACAGGTTGACGACGACCAGATCGATCGGCGGAATCCCGTGCGCGGCAAGAGTGGCGGCGTGTTCGCTCGAGTCGCGCCGGGCGAGGATTCCGGCGTGCACTTTCGGATGCAGTGTCTTGACCCGCCCGTCGAGCATCTCCGGAAAACCGGTGTAGGCATCGATCTCGGTGACCTCGAGCCCGGCGGCGGCGAGCGCCTTGGCCGTTCCGCCGGTTGAGAGCAGCTCTACGCTCAAGCTCGCGAGGCCTCGTGCAAATTCGACGAGGCCCGTCTTGTCGGAGACCGAAAGCAGCGCCCGGGCGATCGGCGTGTTCATGGCGAGCGGCGGACCGGTGGAGGGGGCGCGGCACGCGCGCCGCTCGGCAGCAACGGGCTCGTCGCCGTCTTCAGCACGCGAGAACCGGGCCTACCGTATATTGTACTTCGAGAGCTTCGAGCGGAGCGTATTGCGATTGAGCCCCAGCATGTCGGCTGCCTGCGTCTGGTTGCCGCCGGCCCGATGCATGACCGAGGCCAGCAGCGAACGCTCGACATTGGCGATCACCATGTCGTAGATGCTGTGAGGCTGTTCGCCGTCGAGCTTGCGAAAATACTCTTCGAGCGATTTTTCGACGCTGCGGCAAATCTCGTTGCCGCCGTTCATGCGAGTGGTTCGTTTCACGCTGCGAGGGCCTCCTCCACCCACGAAGCTTCTATCGTCGCCTCGTCCGCGTAGACGAGGCGTTCCCCAACGGCCGCAAGGCGGCCGAAATAACCGTCGACGGCGGCGATCTGGTCTGCCGAGCTTTCCAGCCGGTTTATCTGAGCGCGGAACGCGTCGCCGCCAGCGAGCTTGCTCGTATACCAGCCGAGATGCTTGCGCGCAATGCGCACGCCGTCGCCCTCGCCGTAGAACGCGTAGTGGTCGGCAAGGTGCTCGATGATCAGCCGATGCATTTCGTCGACCCGCGGCGGCGGCAATCGCTCGCCGGTCGCGAGGAAATGGCCGATCTCGCGAAAGATCCACGGCCGGCCCTGCGCCGCCCTCCCGATCATGATCGCGTCGGCGCCGGTGCAGGCCAGGACGTCGCGCGCCTTCTCCGGGGTATCGACATCGCCGTTGGCAATCACCGGTATGCCGACTTCGCGCTTGATCGCACGGATCGTCTCGTACTCGACAGGCCCGACAAAGGCGCATTCGCGCGTCCGGCCGTGGACCGACAACGCGGCGATGCCAGCGTCCTCGGCGATCCGCGCGATGCGGACCGCGTTCCTGTTCTGCCGGTTCCAGCCGGTGCGCATCTTCAGCGTCACCGGGACCGTCACCGCGGTGACGACGGCGGCGACGATCGCAGCGACGAGCGGTTCGTCCTGCAGCAGCGCCGAGCCCGCCGCGACATTGCATACCTTTTTTGCCGGGCAACCCATGTTGATGTCGATAATCTGGGCGCCCCGCTCGACGTTGTAACGGGCGGCCTCGGCCATCATCGCCGGATCCGCACCGGCGATCTGCACGACAATGGGCTCCACTTCGCCGCGGTGGTCGGTGCGACGCAACGACTTCGCCGTGTTCCACAGCCTGGGATTCGAGGCGACCATTTCCGACACGGCGAGGCCCGCGCCGAGGCGCTTGCACAGCTGGCGGAACGGCCGGTCGGTGACACCTGCCATCGGCGCGACGACCAAGGGAATCGAAATGTGATGCGAGCCGATCTGCACGGTGGAATAGTTGCTGGACGCTGCGGCGGGGAACGGATTATACCGAGTTTGGCGCGCCACCGTCACCGGCAATAAATTATTGTTGGAGCGCTTCGCGATAGACGCGCTTCCGACGTCGCGCCGTTCACCGCGCGGGAACCATTCTTGCTTGATGTCGTACGCGCTCGTTTTCGCTTCAGTGCAATCCGTACAGCATCGCGTGCGTGAAAATTCGCTTCAGCGGCGGCAGCACATCTAGCAGAGTAAGCGCCAACCCGCGCGGCCAGCGAAGCAGCGCGGTGTCGCTGCCGAATACTCCGAGTAATCCGTGCGTCAATGCAATGCCGGACCAGCGGTCGGCGAGTCGGCGGCGCGCGTACGCGGACAGACTGCTGATCGCGCCGAGGCTACCGCGCGGCGTCGCCAGCAATACCTGCGCCAGTTCATACGCATCGCGCACGCCCAGGTTGAAGCCCTGGCCGGCAACCGGATGCAGCGCCTGTGCGGCGTTGCCCAGGAGAACGGTGCGTGCGCCGACGACGGTGCCGGCGAACTCCAGCGAAAGTGGAAACGTACGCCGATCCTCGCTTTTCAGAAAACCGCCGACGCGCGCGCCGAACCGCGTCACCAGCGCGGCCAGGAACTCGCTTTCCGGCATCGCCGCAAGCGATCTGCCCTGCGCCGGCGTCGTCGTCCACACCAGTCCGTAGTGATCGCCTTCCGGCAGCAAGGCCATCGGTCCCTCGGGAGTAAAGCGCTCGTACGCCACGCCTCGGTGCGGCTCGTTCCTCCAGAGTTTCGCGACCAGCGCAACCTGCTTGTAATCATGCCGATGGCGAACATTGCCGGCGACGAGATCCCCGCCGCCGTCGGCGACGGCGGCCAGTCGCGCCGTCCATTCGCAGGCGGCGCCACCGCGTTCTCCGCGAATGCGTGCATACGCCGGCGTCGCATCGACCTTGCTGACGGTGACGCCGTGATCGACCGGCAGGCCGGCGCGGGCGAGCCCGGCATCGAGCGCGGCCTGCAACGCCCGATAGCTGACGACGTAGCCGAGCGCAGGCACGCCGTGCTCGTGCGCGTCCAGGCGCGCCGCGCCGAAGCCGCCGCGCTGCGATACGTCGATCGCGGTAATTGCCGTCACCGCCCCTGCCGTCCCAGCGATGGCGCTCCAGATACCGAGGCGATCGAAAATCAGCCGCGCGCCGTGCGACAGCGCGAGCGAGCGATCGCCGGATGCCAAGGTGTCGCGCGGACGCGCGTCCAGGCTGACGACATCGAGATCGCCGCCCGCCAGCGCAAGCGCCAGCGTCGCGCCGACCGGACCCGCGCCGACGATGACGACGTCGTTCAACACGTCTCGGAGCGCCTGGTCGAAACGTCTGAAGTCACGGACAGATCGGCGGCGATCCGCCGTCAGTGCTGCATCAGCGCTTCGATATCGGCGACGGTCTTCGGCGCCGCCGCGGTCAGGTTTTCGTTGCCCGTGGCGCTTACCAGCACGTCGTCCTCGATGCGCACGCCGATATCCCAGAATTCCTCGGGCACCTTGTCTCCGGGCCGGATATAGCACCCCGGCTCGACGGTAAGCAGCATCCCGGGCTCGAGCAGGCGCGATTCGCCGTTGACCCGATAGAGGCCGACGTCGTGCACGTCGAGCCCCAGCCAGTGACCTGCGCGATGCATGTAGAACTGCTTGTATGCGCCGGATTCCAGCACGGCGTCCAGCGAGCCCTCGCAAAGCTTCAGATCGATCAGACCCTGCGCGAGAACGCGCTCGGCGACCTCGTGATAGGCATGAAACGGGCGGCCGGGCGCGACGGCGTCGATGCAGGCGAGCTGCGCCGCCAGGACGAGCTCGTAGACGTCCCTCTGCGGGCCGCTGAACTTGCCGCTGACGGGAAAGGTGCGCGTCACGTCCGACGCGTAGCCCTCGTATTCGCAACCGGCGTCGATCAGCAGCAGATCGCCGGATTGCATCTGGCGGTTGTTGTCGCGGTAGTGCAGCACGCAGGCGTTGGGCCCGGAGGCGACGATCGACGGATAGGCGACCGCCTGCGCGCCCGAGCGCAGGAATTCGTGCATCAATTCGGCCTCGACCTGGTACTCGTACCAGTCGGCACGCGTGCGCGCCATCGCACGGCGGTGCGCTCCGCAGGAAATCTCGGCGGCGCGGCGCATCAGCTTCAGCTCCTGCTCGTCCTTGGTCAGGCGCATCGAGGAGAGCGCCGCGCGCACGTCGACGACGACTTCCGGCGCGGCGATGCCGGTGCGCACCCGGTTGCGGACTTCATTCAAGGTAGTGGTGATCAGGTCGTCCCACGCCGCGTACAGGCCGATCGGCGTGAACACGGCGGGGCGATCACCGCTCCAATCGGTGAGTCTCGTCTGGAGCTCGCCGATCGAGTACGCCTCGTCGAAGCCGAAAATCTCGCGCGCGGCGTCGGGGCCATAGCGAAAGCCGTCCCAGATCTCGCGCTCCGGGTTCTTATCCCGGCACAGCAATATCTGCTTCGAGTCGCCTTCGTCAGCTCCGGCGAGAAGCACGACGACCGCTTCGGCTTCCGGAAATCCGCACAGGTAATAGAAATGGCTGTCCGGGCGGTACGGATAGTGGGTGTCGGCGTTGCGGATCGCTTCGGGCGCCGTCGGAATTGCGGCGATTCCGCCGCCGCCCTGGCGACGCATTTCGGCGATCAATCGCGCGCGTCGCGCACGGTGGTGCTGGTGACTATGATTCATATGGGATTGCGTGGCGCGTCGGGGAAGGCGTCATTATAGGCGCAGCGCGGTCCGCTCGCCGAGCCTGCGGTAACATCCGGGTCGTGGCGCAGTCTCCCTCCGCTCATCCGCTGCCGACCGCCGATGCGCTGCGCGAGGCCAAGCGCGCGCTGCGCCAGCGCGTGCTTGCGGCGCGCGATTCCCTGGCGCCCGAGTTTCGCGCGGCCGCGAGCGCTGCGATCAGCCGGGCACTCGCGGGCCGCGAAGACTTCGCGACGGCCTCGACCGTACTCCTGACATTGCCGTTCGGCAGCGAGTGGGACTCGATGCCGCTGTTGCTCGCCGCGCTGGAACGCGGCAAGACGGTTGCGTTGCCGCGCGTCAACGCGTCTGCGCGCAAGCTGGAGCTTTGCCGCCTGACCGAGCCTTCACGCGACGTCCTGCCCGGCTATCGCGGCATACCCGAGCCGCAATCGCACTGCGCGCTGATCGCTGCCGGCGCGATCGATTGGGTGCTGGTGCCCGGCGTTGCCTTCGACACAGCCGGGCACCGCCTCGGCTATGGCGGCGGCTACTACGACAGGCTGCTGCCTCAACTGCGCAGCGACGCAGCGAGAATCGCTGGCGGCTACGAAATACAGTTGGTCGATTTCGTCCCGGCTGCATCGCACGACGTGCCGGTCCAGGCGCTCGCTACCGAGCGCCGGACTTTGCCGATGCCCGGATAGCGGGAATCTCGCCGCATCAGCTTTGGAAATGGTTTCCACGATGTGGTATCCTCGAATGAGCCTAGGCCGCTAAAGCGTCGAGTTTCGCGTCGCAGCAATGCGGCGCCCTGCCGCGGCGCATACAATCGAAATTCGCGCGACCGCTTGAGGGATCGTCGAAGGAGTTCCCATGGATATGAAACCGGATGTCGACCCGCAGGAAACGCGCGAATGGCTGGACGCGATCGACGGCGTGCTCGAGCACGAAGGTCCGGACCGCGCACACTTCCTGATCGAACAGGTGATCGATAAGGCGCGGCGTTCCGGCGCCTACATGCCGTTTTCGGCCAACACCGCGTATATCAATACGATTCCGGTCGACAAGCAGATCCGGATCCCGGGCGACCAGGCGATCGAGCATCGCATCCGCTCGTACGTCCGGTGGAATGCGATGGCGATGGTCGTGCGCGCGAACAAGAACAGCAACGTCGGCGGCCACATCGCCAGCTTCGCCTCGGCGGCGACGCTGTACGACACCGGCTTCAATCACTTCTGGCATGCGCCGTCGTCCGAGCACGGCGGCGACCTGGTGTTCGTGCAGGGCCATTCGGCGCCCGGCGTCTATGCGCGCGCTCACATGCTGGGGCGCTTCACCGACGAGCAGATGGACAACTTTCGCCAGGAAGTCGACGGCAAGGGCATCTCGTCCTACCCGCATCCCTGGTTGATGCCGGAGTTCTGGCAGTTTCCGACGGTGTCGATGGGCCTCGGACCGCTGATGGCGATCTACCAGGCGCGCTTCATGAAATACCTGCAGGACCGGGGCCTGGCGAAGACCGAGGGGCGCAAGGTCTGGTGCTTTTGCGGCGACGGCGAAATGGACGAGCCCGAATCGATGGGCGCGATCGGCATGGCCGCCCGCGAGTCGCTGGACAACCTGATCTTCGTTATCAACTGCAACCTGCAGCGCCTCGACGGCCCGGTGCGCGGCAACGGCAAGATCATCCAGGAGCTCGAGGCCGATTTTCGCGGCGCCGGGTGGAACGTGATCAAGGTCATCTGGGGCTCGCGCTGGGACGCGCTGCTGGCGCGCGACAAGCAGGGCATCCTGATGCGGCGGATGATGGAATGCGTCGACGGCGAGTACCAGACGTTCAAGTCGAAGGACGGCGCCTACGTGCGCGAATACTTCTTCAACACGCCGGAGCTCAAGGCGCTGGTCGCCGATTATTCCGACGAGGATATCTGGAATCTGAACCGCGGCGGCCACGACCCGCACAAGGTGTACGCCGCCTACCAGGCTGCGGTCGACCACAAGGGCCAGCCGACGGTGATTCTCGCCAAGACGATCAAGGGCTACGGTATGGGTGAAGCCGGCGAGGCGCAGAACATCACCCACCAGCAGAAAAAAATGTCAGGCGGCTCGGTCCGGCACTTTCGCGATCGCTTCCAGATCCCCGTGCCCGACGACAAGCTCGACGAAATCCCGTACGTCAAATTTCCGGCGGGATCGGCCGAGGCCGAGTACATGAAGGCGCGCCGCATGGAGCTCGGCGGGTTTCTGCCGTCACGCCGCAGAACCTCCGCGTCGCTCGCGGTGCCCGGACTCGCCGCGCTCGAGCGCTTCCTCAAGAGCACCGAGGAACGCGAGATCTCGACGACGATGGCGTTCGTGCAGATCCTGCAGACGCTGTTGCGCGACAAGAACATCGGTAAACACATCGTGCCTATCGTCCCCGACGAGTCTCGCACCTTCGGCATGGAAGGGATGTTCCGGCAGCTCGGCATCTGGAACCAGCTCGGCCAGCTGTACACCCCGCAGGACGCCGACCAGCTGATGTTCTACAAGGAAAGCAAGAGCGGGCAGGTACTGCAGGAAGGCATCAACGAGCCCGGCGCGATGTGCGACTGGATGGCGGCGGCGACCAGCTATTCGACGCACGACGTGCCGATGATCCCGTTCTACATTTTTTATTCGATGTTCGGCTTCCAGCGCGTCGGCGACTTGGCTTGGGCGGCCGGCGACATGCGCTGTCGCGGCTTCCTGCTCGGCGGCACCGCCGGGCGGACGACGCTCAACGGCGAGGGCCTGCAGCACGAGGACGGGCATTCGCACATCTACGCGGCGACCGTCCCGAATTGCGTCTCGTACGATCCGACTTTCGGCTACGAGCTGGCCGTCATCATCCAGGACGGACTGCGGCGCATGTATGCCGAGCAGCAGGACGTCTATTACTACCTGACGGTGATGAACGAGAACTACGTGCAGCCGGCGATGCCCGAGGGCGCGGCCGGCGACATCATCAAGGGCATGTATCTGTTCAAGGCCGGCGCCGCCGCCAAGGCCAAGACGCCGCGCGTCCAGCTGCTGGGCTCGGGCGTGATCCTGCGCGAGGCGATCGCTGCCGCCGAGCTGCTCAGGGCGGACTGGGGCGTCGAGGCCGATCTGTGGGGCTGCACTTCGTTCACCGAGCTCGCGCGCGAAGGCGAGGCAGCGTCGCGCTGGAACATGCTGCATCCGACCGAGACCCCGCGCGTGCCGCATGTGACTGCACGACTTGCCGGCACGCAGGGTCCGGTCATCGCGGCAACCGACTATGTCCGCGCGTTCGCCGGGCAGATCCGGGAATTCGTCCCGCGCCGTTACGTCGTCCTCGGCACCGATGGCTTCGGACGTTCCGACACGCGGGAAAAGCTGCGCCGCTTTTTCGAAGTCGACCGGTGGTACATCACCATCGCGGCCCTGAAAGCGCTGGCCGACGATGGCACGCTGCCCGCCGGTAAAGCGGCCGAGGCGATCTCGAAATACGGCATCGACGCGGCGAAGGCCGCGCCGTGGACGGTCTGATGCGGCGTCGACGGTGTTGTTCGCCGTCCCCGGCCAGCCTTTGAGGTCGCGATGAGCACAATCGAAGTCAAGGTTCCCGACATCGGCGACTTTACCGACGTGCCGGTGATCGAAGTCCTGGTCAAAGCGGGCGACACGGTCAAGGCCGAGGATTCGCTGGTCACACTCGAATCCGACAAGGCGACGATGGACGTGCCGGCACCGGCCGCGGGCGTGGTCAAATCGGTCGGCGTCAAGGTTGGCGACAAGGTGAGCGAAGGCCATCTGATCCTGACCCTGGATGAAGCCGGAGGGGCTGCCGCGCCGGCACAGGCAGGCCCCGGCGCCAAGGCGACGCCGCCAGCCGCACCGGCGAGTGCGCCGGCGCCCGCCGCAGCGGCGCCGGCCGCGGCTGCGGCGGCGGCCGCACCGCCAAAAGCGCCGGCCCCCGCCGCGCCAGCGACTGCGCCGAGCGCTCCGGTCGACGACGCAGCGTTCCGCAGGGCTCACGCCTCGCCGTCGGTGCGCGCGCACGCGCGCGCACTGGGGGTCGACCTGTCGCAGATCAGGGGCAGCGGCCCGGCGGGGCGCATCGTGCAGGAGGACGTCGAGAACTACGTCAAGCAGGTGATGAGCGGCGCGAAAGCGGCCGGCGCCGTCGCAGGCGCGGGAGGCGCGGCACTCGGCCTGCTGCCTTGGCCGCAAGTCGATTTCGCCAAATTCGGCCCGATCGAGACCAGGCCGCTGTCGAGAATCAAGAAAATCGCCGGCGCCAATCTGCACCGCAACTGGGTGCTGATACCGCATGTCACCAATCACGACGACGCCGACATCACCGAGCTCGAGGCGTTTCGCGTACAGCTCAACAAGGAAAATGAAAAAGCCGGGATCAAGGTGACTTTGCTCGCCTTCCTGATCAAGGCCTGCGTCTGGGCGCTGAAGAAATTTCCGGAGTTCAACGCTTCGCTCGACGGCGAGAACCTGGTGCTCAAGCAGTACTACCACATCGGTTTCGCCGCCGACACGCCGAACGGCCTGGTCGTGCCGGTCATCAGGAACGCCGACCAGAAAGGCGTGCTGGCGATCGCAGGCGAAATGGCAGACCTCTCGGCCAAGGCGCGCGAAGGCAAGCTCGGTCCAGCCGACATGCAGGGCGGATGTTTTTCGATCTCGAGCCTGGGTGGGATCGGCGGAACGTATTTCACGCCTATCATCAACGCGCCCGAGGTCGCAATCCTCGGCGTATGCCGGTCCAGCATGCGACCGGTGTGGGACGGCAAGCAATTCGCTCCGCGCCTGATCCTGCCGCTGTCGCTTTCCTGGGATCATCGCGTGATCGACGGCGCGGCGGCTGCGCGCTTCAACAGCTATCTCGCCTCGCTGCTGGCCGACATGCGCCGCACGATGCTGTAGAGATGAGCGCCGCCAGACAGCTGTCAGCTGCCCTGCTGCTCGCCGCGCTGGCGAGTCCCTGTCTCGCTGCGGAGGAACTGATCACCATTCCGACGCGAAGCGGCATCACACTGTCGTATCTGCTCGATCAGGACAAGGCTGCGACGCCGAAGGTCGTCGTCATTTCCTTCGTCGGCGCATTAGGCGCGATCGGTCTGGAGCGGCGCGCGCAAAACGGCCCGGTGAAGTTCGGACCGACGGCGAATTTCCTGATTCGCATCCGGGACCAGATGACCGACCCGGACGTCGCCGATGTGATCGTCGATTCGCCGTCGGATCAGCTTCCCGGCGGCATGAGCGACAGGTTCCGCCTGGGGCAGGACCATGCGACCGACATTCGCGCCTTGATCGGCGACCTCAAGCAGCGATTTCCCGGAGCCAAGATTTTTCTTCTCGGCACGAGCCGCGGGACGATTTCGGTGGCCGCGCTCGGCGCCAGTCTCGGCGACATCGTGCAGGGCGTCGTCCTCAGCTCGACGGTAACGAACTCAGACCGTACGGGCACCGGGCTGTCCGCCTTCGATTTCGGTTCGATCAAGGTCCCGGTGCTGCTGGTCCATCACCGGGACGACGGCTGCCGCAGCAGCCCCTATTACGGCGCGGAGCGCCTGGCGAAGAAGTTTCCGCTGGTCAGCGTAAGCGGCGGCGATCCTCCGCAAAGCGAGCCTTGCGAGGCGATGTCGCAGCACGGCTACCTTGGGCGTGAAGCGCCGACGGCGCAGGCGATCCGCAACTGGATGCTCGGACGCGACTTCGCACGAGAGATCCAATGACGACGTTGCCGATGCGCGTGCCGACATACCGCTGCCGATCGAGGATGCGGTGAGCACGATCGACGTCAAGGTTCCGGACATCGGCGACTTCACCGATGTGCCTGTGATTGAGGTCCTGGTCAAACCTGGCGACACGGTCAAGGTCGAGGATTCGCTGGTCACGCTCGAATCTGACAAGGCGACGATGGACGTGCCGGCGCCGGCAGCCGGCGTGGTCAAGTCGCTCGGCGTCAAGGTCGGCGACAAGGTCAGCGAGGGTGCGCTGCTGCTGACGCTCGAGACGGCGGGGGCCGAAGCGGCGGCGCCGGGGCCCGCGGCGACCGGGCCGGCGCCCGCCGCGCCGAGCGCACCTGCGGCAGCCAAGCCGGCGCCGCAACGCCCGCCAGCGGCCAATGCGACCACCACGCGCGCCGCCGACGAATATCGCGGTGCGGTCGACATCGAATGCCAGATGGTCGTCATCGGCTCGGGCCCGGGCGGCTACAGCGGCGCGTTCCGCGCTGCGGATCTGGGGCTCAAAACCGTGCTGATCGAGCGTTACTCGACGCTCGGCGGCGTGTGCCTCAACGTCGGCTGCATTCCTTCCAAGGCCCTGCTGCACGCGGCCAGGGTGATCGACGAAGCGGAGGAAATGGGCCATTTCGGCGTGACCTTCGGCAAGCCAGCGGTCGATCTGGCCAAGCTGCGCGGCTGGAAGGACTCGGTGGTCCGCAGGCTGACCGGCGGCATCGCGGGGCTGGCCAAGCAGCGCAAGGTAAGCGTCGTCACCGGCGTCGCGCGCTTCTTCGATGCGCATCACATCGAAGTGAGCGCCGGCGGCAAGAAGCAGGTCGTCAAGTTCGAGCACTGCATCATCGCGGCCGGGTCGCAGGCGGTGAAGCTGCCCTTCATTCCCGACGATCCGCGTGTCATCGACTCGACCGGTGCGCTCGAGCTCCAGGAGATGCCCGGGCGCATGCTGGTCATCGGCGGCGGCATCATCGGGATGGAGATGGCGCAGGTGTATTCGGCGCTCGGCGCGAAGATCACCGTCGTCGAGATGCTGAGCCAGCTGATGACGGGCGCGGATCCCGACCTGGTGCGCCCATTCGCCAGGCGGATGGAAAAGCGCTACGAAAAGATCATGCTGAAGACGCGGGTGACCAAGGTCGAAGCACAGCAGGATGGGCTCAAGGTCTGGTTCGAAGGCGAGCAGGCGCCTGCTGGACCGCAGGTCTACGACCGGGTGCTGGTCGCCGTCGGACGTTCACCGAATGGAAAGAAGATCGACGCCGAACGTGCCGGCGTCGTCGTCGACGAGCGCGGATTCATTCCGGTCGACGGCCAGTTGCGGACCAATGTCGCGCATATTTTCGCGATCGGGGACATTGCCCGGCAGCCGATGCTGGCGCACAAAGCGGTGCACGAGGCGCATGTCGCCGCCGAAGCCGCGGCCGGCGAGAAATCCTGGTTCGATGCCCGCGTGATTCCATCGGTCGCGTTTACCGATCCCGAGCTTGCCTGGGTCGGCGTCACCGAAGAGGAAGCCAAGGCGCAGAGCATCAAGTATGGCAAGGCCAGTTTTCCGTGGGCGGCCAGCGGACGCTCGCTTTCGCTCGGACGCGACGAAGGCATCACCAAGCTGATCTTCGACCAGGAGACGCACCGCATCATCGGCGGCGGTATCGTCGGACCGAACGCGGGCGACCTGATCGCCGAAGTGGCGCTGGCGATCGAAATGGGCTGCAATGCCGAAGACATCGGAAAGACGATACACCCGCATCCGACGCTGTCCGAGACCGTCGGCATGGCCGCCGAAGTCTTCGCCGGGACGATCACCGATCTCTACGTGTCGAAAAAGAAGTAGGCCGCCAGCCGGTCTGGGCCCGGGTCGTTAGCCTGATGGCAATCGGCCCGGCGCGCATCGCCAAGCTCGCCGCATGGACGCTGGTCGCGGCCGTGGTCTGCGCACTTGCGGCCGCGGTGCTGATCAATCTGCGCGATCCGGAAATCTCGCCGCAGGCGCGGGCGATGGCGAAGTTCAAGCTGCCCGCGACTCCCCCCGAAGGCAACGCCTATCTCGTCCTGCTTGGTCTCACTGCGCCGTCGGGCGTCGACCCGCTGGCCGAGGGCCAGCGCCTGGCCGCCGAGCACGATATCGCGTCTCTGGCCGATCCATTTGCCCGGCAGCGCCCGCCCCGCGAAGAACGCGAGGTCGATCCCGAACATGACGATCATTTGACTTTCGCCGGAGACCTCGACGCGAGCTGCGACATATTCAGCGATCCCTGCCTGCCGTTCGCGCGCGCCCGCGACCAGGCGGTCCGGGCGCTCTACGCCAGCAACCGCCTGCTGATCGATCGGTACGAACAGGCGCAGAGAATGCCGGGATTCGCCGCGGTTCCGATCGCAGATGCGCGGCGAGCCGGCATCGAGCGCCGCAATTTCGGCCGTTTGCACGCGGTGCTGCTGACCGTCGCTGCGCTGGATGCGCAACAGCTGCATGCGGGCGAAGCTTGCGCCTTCCTCCGGGCCGACGGCGCGTTCTGGCGGCGCGTCCTCTCCGGGGCCGGCACCCTGGGCGACAAATTGACGGCGTTTCGCGCGCTCGCCGAGGATGTGCGCCTCGCCAGCGAGCTGATCGCATCCAAGGCGTTCGATGCCGTCCCCTGCGGGCCTCCACTGCGCTC
Source organism: Casimicrobiaceae bacterium (assembly GCA_036270955.1). GTDB lineage: Bacteria > Pseudomonadota > Gammaproteobacteria > Burkholderiales > Casimicrobiaceae > PALSA-1003. Next base: position 18,830 of record DATBBM010000128.1, read on the forward strand.
GCTGCTCGCGCCGCTGACCGCCGAGGAGTTGAGCCTGGCGGATGCCTTCAGGATGGCGTTCGTGCCGACCGTGCGCATGCTGGCAAGCTGGCCCGATCCCGCGATCAGCGTCGAGCCGGAATCCTGGGCCGATCGCCACCTGAAGGAGACGCCGCTGTACGACTTGTTCTATCGGCGCAACGCGTCGATCAATCGCAGCGCTGAGCTCTACGCCGGGCTCGCTGGGCTCGCCGCGCAACCGACGCCGCGCTTCATTGCCGCCCGCGACGCATTCGTCGCCGAAAGCGACGACCTGGTGTCGATCGGGCCATCGTGGATCTACAATCCGCTGGGCAAGACGCTCGTTTCCCGGCACCTTCCGCTGCACGTCGATTACATCGCGCACGCGCACGGCGTCGCCGCGTATGTGAAGCTGGTACGCATGCAGCTCGAGTTGAAGCTCGCGGCCGTTTCGCTCCCGGAGGTGCCGCAGTTCCTCCAACGCGCGGGACCGGACAATGCGAACCCGCTGGACGGGCGGCCTTTTCACTGGGATGGCGAGCGGAGCAGCCTGTCGTTCGTTCCGCTCGACCGGCGCTGGCGCAGGTGGGGAACGAGTGTCACGATTGCCGGGCCATGATTCGATGGTGATGCATCGTCGGCGGCAACCGGTTTTGTTACGATGAGGGCTCGATGCGCGATATTCCGAAAGCGATGACCCAGGACGAACTCAAGCAGATGGTTGCACGCGAGGCGATCAAGTATGTCGTCGATGATGCCTACATCGGCGTAGGCAGCGGCTCGACCGCCGATTTTTTCATCGATGAGCTCGCCGCCGTCAAGGGGCGGATCCGGGGCGCGGTAGCGAGCTCGGTCAAGACCGCCGAGCGGCTGCGCAAGCACGCGATTCCCGTGGTCGAGCTCGCGAGCGTCGATTCGCTGCCGGTATACATCGACGGCGCGGACGAAACCACGGCGCACGGGGCGATGATCAAGGGCGGCGGCGGTGCGCTGACGCGGGAGAAGATCGTCGCCGCGGTCGCCGCGAAGTACGTCTGCATCGTCGACCAGTCCAAGCTGGTCGGCGTGCTCGGCAACTACCCGCTGCCGGTCGAGGTTATTCCGATGGCGAAGAGCCACGTCGCGCACGAGCTGGTCAAGCTCGGCGGCCGCCCGGAATTGCGCGCCGGGTTCATTACCGACAATGGGAATGTAATCCTCGACGTCGAGGACTTGCGCATCCTGAATCCCACCGAGCTCGAAGCGCGCATCAACAATATCGTCGGCGTCGTGACCAATGGGTTGTTCGCGATTCGAGGCGCGGATGTCATCCTGATCGGGACGCCGACCGGCGTCATGACACTCGACGCGCACCGGTTCTAGCGGGACCCCGCGCCAGGCCATAGAATGCAGCCATGACCAACCTGAGCGTTCCCCATCTCGACCTGGTCGCGTACATGCGCGAGGTTGGCGAACGGGCCCGCGCCGCGGCGCGCGTCGTCGCGCGAGCGACGACGCGGGCGAAGGACGCGGCGCTGGAAGCCGCAGCGGCGGCGATCGCACGCGATCAAGAAATACTGCTCGCCGCGAATGCGGCGGATGTCGCGGCGTCGCGCGCCGCCGGCGACGACGACGCATTCGTCGACCGGTTGGCGCTTAACCCGCAACGCATCGCCGCGATGTCGGACGGACTTCGCCAGGTCGCCGCATTGCCCGACCCGGTCGGCGAGATCACCGAGCTCAAATACCGCCCGACGGGCATCCAGGTCGGGCGGATGCGCGTACCGCTGGGCGTGGTCGGCATCGTTTATGAATCGCGGCCGAACGTGACGGCAGACGCCGCCTCGCTGTGCCTCAAATCGGGCAATGCGGCCATCCTGCGCGGCGGTTCCGAAGCCATGCGCTCGAATCAGGCGATCGCCGCGTGCATGCACGAAGGCCTCGCCGCAGCCGGCCTGCCCGAGGACGCGGTGCAGGCGATCGCGACCAGCGATCGCGCCGCCGTGGGGATGCTCGCGACGATGGACCGCTATATCGACGTGCTGGTGCCGCGCGGCGGGAAGAGCCTGATCCAGCGCGTGGCCGACGAAGCGACGGTGCCGGTGATCAAGCACCTGGACGGCGTCTGCCATGTGTTCATCGACGAGCACGCCGACGTCGACATGGCGATCCGCATCGCCGACAACGCCAAGACGCAGCGCTACAGTCCGTGCAACACGATGGAGACGCTGCTGGTGCACGAGCGCATCGCCGCGCAGGTGCTGGTGCCTCTGGCGCGGATCTACGCCGACAAGGGCGTCGAGCTCCGCGGCGATTCCGCGGCCCGCGGGCTCGTCCCCACGATGAAGCCGGCGACCGAGCAGGATTGGACGACCGAATATCTGGCCCCGATCCTCGCCATCCGCGTCGTGGGAAGCCTCGATGCGGCAATCGAGCATATCGCGCGCTATGGCTCGCAGCACACCGACGCGATCGTTACTTCGCATCACGGCAACGCGATGCGCTTCCTGCGCGAAGTCGATTCGAGCTCGGTGATGGTCAACGCATCGACGCGGTTCGCCGACGGCTTCGAGTACGGCCTCGGGGCCGAGATCGGAATTTCGACCAACAAGCTGCACGCTCGAGGCCCGGTAGGCCTCGAAGGCCTGACCAGCCAGAAATGGATCGTGCTCGGCACCGGGCAGATCCGAAGCTGATGCCGTCCGCCGCGCCGCGAGGCGCCTGATGTCGACGTCGGTCAGCCTCTCGATCGGCACCAACACGGCGATCGTCGCTGCCAAGGGCTTCGGCTGGTTGGTCACGGGATCGCCGACGCTGTTCGCCGAGACGATCCACTCGCTCGCCGACGTGGCCAATCAGGTCCTGCTGAAGGTCGGCGAAGTGCGCGGCAAAAAGATCGCCGACAGCCGGCATCCGTTCGGGCACGGCCAGGAAAAGTTCTTCTGGGCCCTGGTTTCCGCCGTCAGCGTGTTCTTCGTCGGCTGCGGGCTCAATCTCTACCACGGCTTCCATGCGCTGATCCAGCGCGCGCCGGTCGAGCCATTCACGCCGCTGGTGCTGGGGCTGTTGCTGTTCGCCCTGGTGCTGGAATCGTTCACGCTGGTCATCGCTCTGCGCGAGATCGGCGGCTGGAAGGGCGTGCTCGCCAACCGACACAACACGACGGTGCTGGCGGTCGTCCTCGAAGACGCCGTGGCGCTGCTAGGCATACTGCTGACGCTGCTCGTCGCCGGCGTATCGTTCGTGTGGGGGCCGCGCCCGGTATTCGACGCCGCGGTCGCAATCGCGGTGGGCGCACTGCTCGGCGTGATGGCATTGTTTCTCGCCTCGATCAATCGCCGCCTGCTGATCGACATCTCCGACGTCGACCTCGACCGCGCCGCGCAACGATTCCTCGGCGAGCAGGGTGTCGTCGCCGAGGTGAGCTCGGTCGTCGTCGATGACAACCACGCGGTTGTGTTCCTGCGAGCGCTGCCAGGCGGCGCCCGTCCATTCGACACCGCGGATTCGTACGCGCTGGGGGAGGCCCTCAAGGCGCAGATGCTGGCCACGGCCGGCAAGACGATCGACGAGGTCTACTGGAAATTCCCGCTGGCGCCCGGGCCGGCCGGCGCGACGAGCCGTCGATGATGCAAGCGATACAGCAGCGGATCCTCGACTTCTGGTTCGGTCCGCCGGGCAGCGCCGACTACGGGACGACACGCGACGTCTGGTTTCGCAAGGACGCCTCTTTCGATGCGGATATCGGGCTTCGGTTCGGCGCCGCGATCGAGACCGCGCTGGGCGGCGGCTTTGCCGACTGGACCGCGCCGCGCGCCGCGCTTGCGCGCGTGATCGTCCTCGACCAGTTCACGCGCAACTGCTATCGCGACTCGGCGCGCGCGTTCGCCGGCGATGCGCAGGCGCTTGCCGCGGCGACCGCCGCCGTCGATCAAGAACAGGACCGAGAGTTGATTCCGGTCGAGCGCTGGTTCCTGTACATGCCGTTCGTGCACGCTGAATCGCCCGTCGCACAGGCGCGCTCGCTGGCGCTGTTCACGCGGCTTGCGCGAGAGACCGGCCTCGCCGATCCTCTGGTATGGGCGGAGAAGCACGCCGTCATCATCCGTCGCTTCGGCCGGTTCCCGCATCGCAACGCGTCGCTCGGTCGCGCATCGACAGCGGAGGAGATCGCCTTTCTCGGAACGCAGGGCAGCAATTTCTGAAGGCTTTGGCTACCATCGCCCCATGGGACTGATCGAAGTCACGCTGGGACTGCTGCTCGCGGTCGCCGCCGTGGCCGCGCTCGGCAAATGGATCGGAGCGCCGCTGCCGCTGCTGCTCGTCGCAGGCGGCGTGTGCCTGTCGTTCCTGCCGGGTTTTCGCTCGCTCTCTATCGAGCCGGACATCTTTTTTCTGTTGTTCATTCCGCCGCTGCTGTTCGCAGACGCCTGGCTGATACCCAAGCGCGACCTGATCAAGGTGATGCGGCCGGTGCTGCTGCTCGCCTTCGGCCTCGTGTTTCTGACGGTTCTGGTCGTCGGCTACTTGATGCATTGGCTGGTTCCCGAACTGCCGCTGGCGGCGGCCTTCGCGCTCGGCGCGGTGATCTCGCCGACCGACGCGGTCGCGGTAAGGGCCGTCACGTCGAGGCTCGCGATTCCGTCGCGCGTCTCGACGATCGTCGATGGCGAAAGCCTTATCAACGACGCTTCGGGACTGATCGCTTTCAAATTCGCGATCGCTGCTGCGATGACGGGCGCCTTCAGCTGGAGCAATGCGGCGCTCCAGTTTTTCGTCTCGTCCGGCGGTGGTTTCCTGCTCGGGCTGGCGATTGCCTGGACGATAGGCCAGGCGCGCGTCGGTCTGCGCCGGTTCTGTGCCGATGATCCGACGATCCAGACGGTGATCTCGCTGCTGACGCCCTATGCGGCGTATCTCGCCGCGGAGGCGCTTGGCGTCGGCACGATCCTGGCCGTGGTCGGCGCGGGACTCTACGCCGGCGCGCACGACCTCAGGAACCTCGACGCCGCGACGCGGGCGCACTCGTGGGAAGTGTGGCGCATGGTGCTGTTCGCGTTCAACGGGCTGGTGTTCGTGTTGCTCGGCGTTCAGCTGCATTCGATCATCGGCGCGCTGGCGCGCTCCAGCGCGCTCGAGCTCGCCGGCTACGCGCTCGCGCTGTCGGCGATTGTGATCGCGCTGCGCATCCTCTGGGTCTTTCCGGCCGCGTACCTGCCGTTGCTTCTATCACAGCGGATTCGCGAACGCGAAGGCGTGCACAGCCCTCGCGCGGTGTTCCTGACCGGATGGGCGGGTATTCGCGGCTCGATCACGTTGGCCGCCGCGCTTTCGATTCCGTTCGTGACCTCGACCGGAGCGCCGTTCCCGGGCCGCGAGCTGATCATCCTGCTTGCGGCGAGCGTGATCATTGTCACGCTGCTGGTCAACGGCATGACGCTTCCTCTGCTGATTCGCTGGCTCGACATCCGCGGCGACCGGATCGCCGAGCGCGAAGAGCGCGCCGCCCGCATCGCCACCGCGCAGGCGGCGATCGAGAGCCTGCGCAGGCGGCTGCCGCGGCTGACGACCCGCGAGGACACCGCGTTCGCGAATTCGCTGCTCGGGCAATACGAGCAGCGGCTGCAGCGCTATTCGGCCAATGCCGATAGAAGGAGCTTGCTCGACGCCCAGCACGCGGCACAGCGCAGGATCTGGCTGGCGGCGATCGCCGCCGAGCGCGCCGAGCTGATGCAAATGCGCGAAACCGACGTGATCAACGACGAAGTGCTGCGTCGCCTCCAGGTCGATCTGGACCTTGAGGAAACGCGCATCACCGGTGCGGCGCGCGATGCGATCTGAGCGCCGGGTCGCGCGCGACGGCGGCACCCGAAGCGCGGAAGCGTGCCGCCGATGAGTGGGACGATCGGCATCCTCGGCGGGACTTTCGATCCGATTCACTACGGCCATCTGCGGGCCGCCGCGGAGGTACGTGACCAGCTCCGCCTCGACGAGGTGCACCTGATTCCCGCGAATGTGCCGCCGCACCGGCCCGCTCCGGCGGCGTCCCCCGAAGCGCGACTCGCGATGACGGTGCTGGGCTGCGCCGAGTTTCCGGGCCTCATTGCCGACGATCGCGAGATCCTGCGGCCGGGACCGAGCTATACCGTGCAGACGCTGCAGGAAATGCACGACGAAAATCCGGGCCACCCGCTGGCGATGATCATCGGCAGCGACGCCTTTGGCGGCGTCGCGAGCTGGCGGCGCTGGGAGCAGCTTTTCACGCTCGCGCATTTCATTGTCATCGACCGTCCGGACAGGCCTTTCGCGCTGGACTCGCTGGAACCGGCGCTGAAGATTCAATGCGAGCGCCGACTGACCACCGACCCGATGCGCCTGTCGCGGCAGCTCGCCGGCGCCGTCATCCGGCTGGCGGTCACGCCGCAGCCGATTTCGGCGACCGCGCTGCGCGCGGCGCTCGCCGACGGACCCGAAGCGCGAGAGCGAATCCGCGGTTTGCTTCCCGCCGCCGTTCTGGCTTATATTGAACGCAACCAACTCTATCGATCCGTTCCGGATGCGCGCTAACAAGATTCAGAAGACCGCAATCACCGCCCTCGAAGACATCAAAGCCCGCGACATCACCGTGCTCGATGTCCGCAAGCTCACCAGCCTCTACGACACGCTGATCATTGCCACCGCCGAATCGGGCCGGCAGGCTGGCGCGCTGGCGCGCCACGTCCGCGATTCGCTGAAGGCGGCGGGTGCGTCGATCGTCGGCGTCGAAGGCGAGGCGTCCGGCGAATGGGTGCTGGTCGATGCCGGCGAAATCGTCGTGCACATCATGCAGCCGGCGGTGCGGACCTACTACAATCTCGAAGAGCTCTGGACGCCGCCGGCGCAGGGGCGCCGCGCCCGCGCAGTCGCAGCATAGCGGGGCGGCGCCCGGGAGCGCGATGAAGCTTCGCCTCGTCGCGCTGAGTGCCAGGCTTCCCGCGTGGATGGCCGCCGGCTATGCCGAATATGCGCGCCGCCTGGCGCGCGAATTCACCTTCGAGCTTGTCGAGCTCAAGCCCGAGCCACGGAACCGTGGCAAAACCACGGCGCAGATTCTCGGCGCGGAAGCGGCGCGGATTGCCGACGCGACCGGCGGCTATCACGTCGTTGCGCTCGACGAGCGCGGCCAAGCCTGGACGACCGGGGAATTCGCCGCAAAGCTCGCAGCCTGGCGCGAGCGAGCGCTGGCGGTCGCGTTCGTCATCGGCAGCGCGGACGGACTCGATCCCGCCGTCAAGCGAAACGCGGATGCGGTGCTGGCGCTTTCCGCGCTAACATTGCCGCACGGGCTTGCACGGGTCGTGCTCGCCGAACAGCTGTATCGCGCAACGAGCATGCTGTCGGGACATCCGTACCATCGCGAATGAGCACGCTTTTCATGCTGACCGAGCGTCCGTCGGTCTACCTAGCTTCGAAAAGCCCGCGCCGGCAGGAGTTGCTTCGGCAGATCGGCGTTGAATTCGAGGAGCTGTTGCTGCGCGAGGCGCCGGGGCGCAGGCGCGACATCGTCGAGGTCCCGCGCAAGGACGAAGCCCCGTTCGAATACGTCAAGCGCGTCGCGCGCACCAAGGCCGCCGTCGGCTGGCATCGCATGGGGCGCCGCGAGTTGCCGCCGAAGCCGGTGCTCGCGGCCGACACCGAAGTCGTCGTCGACGGGGTCGTGCTGGGCAAGCCCGACGACGCAGCCGACGCGGCCTCGATGCTCGAGCGCTTGTCCGGCCGCACTCACGACGTCGTGACCGCGGTGGCGATCCGCTGGAATGCACAGATCGTGCTCGGCCTGTCGGTGTCGCGCGTGAGCTTCCGCGCCATTGCGAGCGACGAAATTGAGCGCTACATCGCGACCGGCGAACCGTTCGACAAGGCCGGGGCCTACGCGATCCAGGGACGCGCCGCGACTTTCGTCAGCCGCCTCGAGGGCAGCTATTCGGGCGTCGTGGGCCTGCCGCTGTTCGAGACTGCCGAGATTCTCGCCAAAATCGGGTACCACGTCATATGAAGCCTTCCGAAGACCTGCTGTACACTCCGGTTGCCCATTCGATGCCGCCGGCCGAGGTGGCTGCCGCCTCTACTCCGCAACCGGCTGCGACCGAGCTTTCGACGGCATCGCAGCGCCCGCACCCAATGAGTCACGACATCCTCGTCAACGTCACGCCGCAGGAAACGCGCGTAGCAATGCTCGAGCAGGGAGTCGTGCAGGAGCTGCATATCGAGCGTGCCAGCGCGCGCGGCCTGGTCGGCAACATCTACCTCGGCCGGATCGCGCGCGTCCTGCCGGGAATGCAGTCCGCGTTCATCGAAATCGGGCTCGAGCGCGCGGCGTTCCTGCATATCGCCGACATCTGGGAGCACCGCCAAAACGGTCATGAAAACCGGCCGATCGAGCGAATCCTGCACGAAGGACAGTCGCTGCTGATCCAGGTGATCAAGGACCCGATCGGCACCAAGGGCGCGCGCCTGTCGACACAGATCAGCCTCGCCGGAAGACTCCTGGTGTACCTGCCGCAGGATTCGCATATCGGCATATCGCAGCGCATCGAGGACGAGGCCGAGCGCGAGATGCTGCGCGAAAAGCTGCAGCAGCTGCTGCCGGAAGGGCTCGCCGGCGGCTTCATCATCCGCACGATGGCGGAAACCGCCAGCGAGCGCGAAATGCAGAACGACATCGAGTACCTGACCAAGCTATGGCGCGACCTGACCGAGAAGTCGCGTTCGGTGCCGCAGCAGTCGCTGGTTTACCAGGACCTCAACCTCGCGCAGCGGGTGCTGCGCGACATGACGACCGAGGAAACGTCCCGGGTCCTGGTCGATTCGCGCGAGACGTTCCAGAAAATGCAGGAGTTCGCCGCCCAGTACACGCAGAACATCTTCGATCGCATCGAGCATTACGCCGGCGATCGGCCGCTGTACGATCTGCACGGAGTCGAGGACGAGATCCAGAAAGCGCTGGCCCGGCGCGTCGACCTGAAGTCGGGCGGCTATCTGATCATCGACCAGACCGAGGCAATGACGACCATCGACGTCAACACCGGCGGGTTCGTCGGCGGACGCAGCTTCGACGACACGATCTTCAAGACCAATCTCGAGGCGGCGCAGGTGATCGCGCGGCAGCTGCGGCTGCGCAATCTCGGCGGGATCATCATCATAGACTTCATCGACATGGAGAACGCAGACCATCGCGCCTCGGTGCTCGCCGAATTCAACAAGGCGCTCGAGCGCGATCGGACCCGGCTGACGGTCAATGGGTTCACGCAGCTTGGGCTGGTCGAGATGACGCGCAAGCGCACCCGGGAAAGCCTGGCGCACGTCCTCTGCGAGCCTTGTGCGACCTGCGGAGGGCGCGGCGAGCTCAAGACCGCGCAGACGATATGCTACGAGATCCTGCGCGAGATCGTGCGCGAGGCCAGACAGTTCAACGCGCGCGCGTTTCGCATCCTTGCATCGCAGTCGGTCATCGATCTGTTCCTCGAGGAGGAATCGCAAAGCCTCGCGCAGCTCGGCGATTTCATCGGCAAGCCGATTTCCCTGCAGGTCGAGTCAATCTATACACAGGAACAGTACGACATCGTACTGATCTGAAAACCGCGCGCCGCGCCGCGCCGCAAGCCCGTCGATGATCGCCAAGCTCTGGTCCGCCGCGCGCGAATGGATTGCGCGCCTGTTCCGGCGCAAGCCTGCCGAGCCCGGCCGTTTCGTCGCCGATAGCAAATTGGCATGGCGCGGCTGGCTGGCGGTCACGCCCTGGCTCTGGCCGTCGCGCGACTACCTGGTTTACGTGCCTCGCGCATACGGCGGCTGGAGGCGGCGGCCGTTGCTGGTATTGCTGCACGGTTGCCGGCAGACCCCCGAGGATTTCGCCGCGGCCACGCGAATCGCCGCGCTCGCCGACAGCAACGGATGGCTGGTGCTGCTGCCACGGCAGTCGAGCAAGGCCAATGCCTGGACCTGCTGGAACTGGTTCGACAAGGCGACCAGCGCGGGGCGAGGCGAGGCGGCGATCGTCGCCGCGCAGATCCGCGCCGTGCGCCGTGCGTACCGGGTACACCCGCGGCGGATATTCGCCGCCGGCATGTCCGCCGGCGGTTGCCTCGCGACCGTGCTTGGCCTGCGCTATCCGGCGCTGTTCGCCGGCGTGGCTGTGCATTCGGCCGTCGCCTGCGGGGCTGCGTCGGGGCCGATGGCGGCGATGCGGGTGCTGGCGCACGGCGCCGACACGGCGGTCGAACAGATCGGCGCGAACGCTCGCAACGCCGCACCCCGGCGTGCTTTGCCAGTCCCGCTGCTGGTCGTGCACGGCGGCGACGACCACGTCGTTTCGCTGCGCAATGCGCGTCAGCTCGTGCGCCAGTACCTGGTGTTCAACGGCCGCCTCGCCGTGAAAGAGATGGCGCCGGACGAGCTGCCGCCGCCGGACCGCGAAACGAGGCAACAGCTGGCGCCCGGACGCACAGCGACGACGATCGAGTATCGCGACGGTGCCCGCACGCTGGTCCGCATGGTGCGCGTCGACGGTCTCGGCCACGCCTGGAGCGGCGGCGACGCCGCGTTCCCGTACAATGATCCGCAGCCGCCCGATGCGACGGCGTTGCTCGGCGCATTCGTCGCCGACCAGCTGCGCTAGACGCGGCAGCAAAGGAGACCAGCGATGGCAGTGGCAGGCATGAACCACTTCACCATACTCACCGACGACGTCGACAAGACCGTGAGCTTCTACGGCGAGCTCCTGGACCTCGAGCCCGGCCCGCGGCCGAATTTCAAGTTTCCCGGCGCGTGGCTTTATGCCGGCGGGCAGCCGATATTGCATGTCATCGGCGGGCGGCCGAAAAGCGAGCTCAAGGCGGGCGTGATCGATCACATGGCGTTCAGCGGGAAAGACCTTGCCGGGACCTTGTCGGCCCTGAAAGAGCGCAAGGTCGCCTACGAATGCCGACAACAGGCCGGCACCGGGCTTTGGCAGGTCTTTTTTTTCGATCCCAACGGCGCCAAGGTCGAGCTCGATTTCCCCGCCAGCGAGCGCGTCCCGGATTGATGATTCCGGCGCGCGCGGCGCTCGATCATCTTGTCGTCGCCGCCGACACGCTGGAAAACGGCGAAGATTATCTCGAGTCGGTGCTCGGCGTCCGCCCGCAGCGTGGCGGCAAGCACGTGGCGATGGGCACGCACAACAGCCTGCTCAAGCTCGGCGAGCGCTGCTATCTCGAGCTGATTGCGATCGACCCCGATGCGCGGGCGCCGGCGCGGCCGCGATGGTTCGATCTGGACCGCCCGTCGATGCGCGCGCTGCTGGCGCAGCGACCGCGGCTGATCCACTGGGTTGCCCGCACTGAGGACATCGAGGCTGCGCGCACTGCAAGCCCGACCGATCCGGGTTCCGTGCACGCGATGTCGCGCGGCGACTACCGCTGGCGCATCACCATCCCCGACGACGGCGGGCGGCCCGGCGCGGGAGTACTGCCGACGCTGATCCAGTGGAAAGACGCCCGGCATCCGGCCGACGACATGCCCGATGCCGGCGTGCATATCGTCGCGCTTGCCGCGGCGCATCCCGAACCCGGGTCGATGCGGGCGGCGCTTGCCGCGCTCGGCTTGGGCGAGACGCTGAAAGTCACATTCGACGCCGCACCACGGCTCGCTGCGATGCTGTCGACGCGCCGCGGCACTGTCACGCTTTAAAGGGCTCCCTCAAGTCAGCGCGCCGCGCGCGGCAACCGGCCACAGCGCCTCGACTCGATCGTTGCGCACGGCGACGATCCAGTCGTAGAGATTGACCGTGGGATCGCAATGCCCAGGCACCAGCTTGAGTCGCTCGCCGAGTCCCGGTCCGGTCGCGCCCGGTGCGATTCGCAGGACGCCGTGCTCGTCCGACGCCTTGATCAGTTCGAGCGTCGGCGCGGCAGCTACGAGCGGCATGCCGGAATCGACGGCGAACGCCTTCAGGCCCGCATCGACGATTGCGCGATCGGTCGCCGGCGTGCTCATCACCGTCGTCCAGACGAACAAGCTTTGCTCGAAGCGTATTTCGTCGTCGTCGCGCTCGTTGCGACCGTAATCGGCATCCATGAAAACGTAGGAGCCCGGCTGCAGCTCGGTATAGATCCCGCTGTCGCGCTCGAGCGCGAAGGTCCCGGTGCCGGCACCGGTCACCGTCCCGCAGACGATTCCGGCCCGCTCGATCAGCGCCTTGGTCTCGAAGGCCAGCTCGGCCGCCCGCGCAATGGCCGCCCGCCGCTCGGCCGGTCGCCGCAAGTGTTGCGCCGCGCCCTGATAGGCATGCAGCCCGGCAAAGCGAAGCCCCGGTTCGCCGGCGATCGCGCGGGCCAGCTCGAGCGCCGGCGCGCCGGGAAGGACGCCGCAGCGATGCGCGCCGACGTCGACTTCGACCAGCACATCGATCGACGCGTCCGCCGCCCGCATCGCCGCAGCAAGCGCACCGACATTGGCGCGATCGTCGGCCAGCACGCCGAGGCTTGCGCCCCGCGCCAGCGACGCAAGGCGCGCAAGCTTCGGCGCGCCGACGATTTCGTTGGTGATCAGCACGTCGGTCACGCCGGCAGCGACGAAGGTCTCCGCCTCGCCGACTTTCTGGCAACAGACGCCGACGGCGCCCGCGGCGATCTGACGCCAGGCGATGTCAGGACACTTATGGCTCTTGGCGTGCGGCCGCAGGCGCACGCCGCGCCCCTCGACTGCAGCCGCCATCGCCGCGACGTTGCGCTCCAGCGCCCCCAGCTCGACGATCAGCGCCGGGGTGTCGACGTCCAGCAGCCGGTCGCCGACGCGCGCGGTAGGCGGCCGCGACGTCGCAGCGCCGGAATCGCCGCCGTGCTTGGTGCCTGTGGTCGGAATCAGGGCTTCGGCGCTGCGGCTTCGGCGGCCGCGAGCTGGCCGTAGACTACGCGGGCGATCGCCAGCAGCTGCGGCTTGTCGACCCGGCCCGACAGCGCGTACCCGCACGCGTCGTCGATCCAGTAGAAGACGCCGACTCCGTCCTCGAGCGCGTAGCGGAACGCCGTCTCGGACGTGTGCTCGCTGTCCTTGCGGACCAGCAGCGAGATACGCTGCTTGTCGGCATTTTCGTACATGAACAGCGCGCCCGGCTTTTCGTTGCCCGCGACCAGCCTCCCGCCAACCAGGTCGTAGCCCATCGCATGCAGGTTCGGCGCGTGCAGCGGAAAATTCAGACGCTTCGAAAGCCACCGCACCAAACGGTCCTCTTCGTTGGCCCAGATCTCGACCGGACGATTGGGGTCGGTCGCATAGAGCGCGTGGGTCAGTGCGGCCTGTCGGGGAAACGTCGTCGGCGTGCCTTCGATATGCAGAACTTCGCCGCGGCCCATCCACCCGAGCCCGATGCCGATGATCAGCGTCGCGGCGCTCGCCAACGCCGGCATGGCCCAGCGTCCGCGCGCCGG
>DATBBM010000129.1:0-37078 GCA_036270955.1 Casimicrobiaceae bacterium
GCGCGCGATCCGGCGCAGCGTGCCGAGCGTGAGCTTGCCCGCCGCAACGGTGAGTCCGGCCTTCATCAAGCCGGCGTCTGGTTCGGCATGCGTGCCTCAGGCTCGATGACCAAAGGCGCTGCCGTCAGTCATGCGCGATCCGCGTGAAAGTCGCGGTCACTTCCGACTCACCATCGGAAGGACCAGGCCCTGCTCCGCCGCGCACTGGATCGCGTCCTCGTACCCGGCATCGGCATGACGCATCACGCCGCTCCCCGGGTCGTTGGTCAGCACACGCTCGATGCGCCGGGCGGCGGCAGCCGTTCCGTCGCAGACGACGACCATGCCGGCGTGCTGCGAGAACCCCATGCCGACGCCGCCGCCATGATGCACGCTGACCCAGGTGGCTCCGCTCGCGCAGTTGAGAAGCGCGTTGAGGAACGGCCAGTCGGAAACCGCGTCGGAACCATCGCGCATGCCTTCGGTCTCGCGATTGGGACTCGCCACCGATCCCGAATCCAGATGGTCGCGCCCAATGACGATCGGCGCCTTCAATTCGCCGCTCGCGACCATGTCGTTGAAGGCGAGGCCCGCGCGCGCCCGATCGCCCAGGCCGATCCAGCAGATGCGCGCCGGCAATCCCTGGAACCTGATTCGCGTCCGCGCCATGTCGAGCCAGTTGGCGAGCTGCGCGTTCTGCGGAAGAAGCTGCTTCAGCCTGGCGTCGGTCCGGTAGATGTCCTCGGGGTCGCCCGACAGCGCGACCCAGCGGAACGGCCCGATGCCGCGGCAGAACAGCGGACGAATGTAGGCGGGCACGAAGCCGGGGAAATCGAACGCGTTGCCGACGCCCGCCTCCATGGCCATCTGCCGGATATTGTTGCCGTAGTCGAACGTCGGCACGCCCATTTCGCGAAAGGCCAGCATCGCGCGCACTTGCACGGCCATCGATGCCTTCGCCGCGTTGACCACGCCGGCCGGTTCCCCGGTGCGCCGCGCCTGGGCTTCTTCGAGCGACCACCCGGCCGGCAGATAACCATTGAGCGGATCGTGCGCGCTGGTCTGGTCGGTCACCATGTCGGGGCGCGCTTTTCGGTCTCCGCCGCGCACGCGGCGAACGAGCTCGGGAAAAACCTCCGCCGCGTTGCCGAGCAATCCGACCGACACCGCGCGGCCGCCGGCGCGCGCCTGTTCGATGATCTCCAGCGCGCGATCGAGCGCGTCCGCCCGCTGGTCGAGATACCCGGTATCGAGCCGCATCCGGATCCGTTCCGGATCGCATTCGACCGCTAGCATCGAGGCGCCAGCCATCGTCGCCGCCAGCGGTTGCGCGCCGCCCATGCCGCCTAAACCGCCGGTGAGAATCCATCTTCCGCTGAGCTCGCCGCCGTAATGCTGGCGACCGGCCTCGGCGAAGGTTTCGTAGGTGCCCTGGACGATGCCCTGGCTGCCGATGTAGATCCACGAGCCGGCGGTCATCTGGCCGTACATCATCAAACCCTTCGCGTCGAGCTCGTGGAAGTGCTCCCACGTCGCCCAATGCGGCACCAGGTTCGAATTGGCGATCAGCACGCGCGGCGCGTCGGCGTGGGTCTTGAACACGCCGACCGGCTTGCCGGACTGGACCAGCAGCGTTTCGTCGTCGTCGAGCGCTTTCAACACCTCGACGATCTTGTCGAAGCACTGCCAGTCGCGGGCCGCGCGGGCAATGCCGCCGTATACGATCAGCTCGTCGGGCTTTTCCGCCACCTCGGGGTCGAGGTTGTTCATCAGCATGCGCAGCGGCGCCTCGGTCAGCCACGACTTGGCGCTGAGCCGGTTGCCTCGCGCAGCGCGTATGCGGCGCGCTGGGTCGACGCGCATGTTGCCGGCGCGTGGGGGCGAGAGGTCGTTCATGCGTATCCCCGGCTTGGCGATGCTCAAGACACAAAAGTCGATGTTATCGCCGCGGCTAGCCATATGCAAAAAGCCCCGCGCCGTCAGGCCGGCCGGGAACTCATCCCGCCATTCGCGCATCCCACGATCGGGAGGGCTTGCATCGCAAGTAAATTCGCACCCGAAAGGAGGCCATGATGCCTTACAACACCGTCGCGGACCTGCCGAAGGCCCAGACCGACCAGTACAACCCGCATCAGAAGGAAGCATTCCTCAAGGCGTTCAACAGCGCGTACAAGGAATACGGAGGCGACGAGGGGCGCGCATTCGCCGTCGCCCACACGGCAGCGAAGCGCGCTGGAGAGAAGCCAGGCCCGGGCTAGTATTCTGACCGGCGGCGCGGCCGCGTCGAGCGAGCGCGCCGAACCATGCCGCCCCGCCGGTCACTCATCGCCGCATTCGAGGCAAGGCCGCATGCCGTGCGGGCAAAGCGCATGGTGCATCCGGGCCGCGGCGTCCTCGAACGCCGCAATCGCCGCGCGCGGCATTCCGCGTTCGAGCATATGCGCGATCTCGCGCGCCACGCCCTGCTCGAAACTCTCGCGAATCGCAACCGAGGACGCGCGGGCCGTGGCTTCGCGCAGCACGAGCCGTACGCGCGTCTCCGCGTCGAGCGCCTGCTGATCTCTGCCTGTGGCCATGGCGTCCTTGTGCACAAAGCGCATGGTGCGCTTGCAATACAACGCTAATAGCTTCTTCGGCGGCGGCAAATAGGACAGGTTCTTAATCGGGTGTAGGAGCGCGGGCCGAGCTGCTAGAATCGCAGCGGATCCGTTTCCGTATAGGCTCGCCGAGCGATGACTGACTAGGGAGGTTACGATGTCCGAGCAAACTTCTACTGCGCGCCTTTTCGCCTCCGCATCCGTTATCGTGGGAGCAGTGCTGGGGACGATGGTCTGCATCGTCTCGGCGCAACAGCCTGGAGCGCCGGCGACCGCGCCGGCGCAACCGGCGGCGCCTGCGGGTGTCACCCCGCCCGCCGCTGTCACCCCACCCGCAGCGCCCGCTGCGACGCCACCCGCCCCTGTCATCCAGCCTTTTGCTCCGGCCTCGACGCCGGATCAAGAGCAGTTGCGTATCGTTGCGGCCAAGCGATACCCCGGGAAAGTTCATCTGTTGCCGGCGACGATGGAGACGACGCAATGGGGCTGGTTCAACAACGCCCAGCCGCCGGTCCTGCACGTCGATTCGGGCGATTCGATCGTCTTCGAGACGATGATGCATTCGCACAATCAGGTGATACCCGGTGCCACGATCGAGCAGATCAAGAAGCTCCGGACGGACTTTCCGGGCCGCGGCCCCCACACGCTGACGGGCCCGGTGTACATCGAGGGTGCCGAGCCGGGCGACGTGCTCAAGGTGCGCATCAACAAGATCGTGCCTCGCGCCTACGCGACCAACTTCAACGTGCCGGGCATGTTCGGCGAGTTTCCGTCCAAGTTTCCCGAGGGCCAGGTCAAGTATTTCTACCTCGATCTGGAGCGCAAGGTGGCCGAGTTCGCCCCGGGAATCGAGATCCCGCTGGCGCCGTTTCCCGGCACCATCGGCGTTGCCCGCGCCGAGCCCGGCCAATACAGCTCGGTGCCGCCGGGACGCTACGCCGGCAACATCGACGTTCGCGACCTGAGGGAAGGCGCAACGCTGTATGTACCCGTTTTCGTCAAAGGCGCGCTGCTCTGGACCGGCGATTCGCATGCGGCGCAGGGCAACGGCGAGATCAACCTGACCGCGCTCGAGACCGCTTACAAGGAGATGAACGTCACCGTCGACGTCGTCAAGAACATGAAACTCGAATGGCCGCGCATCGAAACCAGGGACGCGTGGATCACTCTCGGCATCGATCGCGATCTGAACAAGGCGCTCGAGATCCTGATGAGCGAAACGAGCAAACTGCTGATCGAGCAGCGGTCGCTGGACAACGGGCAGGCGCACAAGATGATGATGGCGGCGTGGGACTGCCGGGTCACCCAGGTCGTCGACGTCAACAAGGGGCTCCACTGCTTCACCGCGAAGGGGGCGAAGAGTACGCGCAAGATCGAAGCCTTGCCCGATCAGGAGAACAAGTCCTACCTGGTGACGGTAGGAAAGGATGCCGACCTCAACAAGGCGATGGACGACGCGTCCTGGGCGATGATCGAGCTGCTGCAGAACGAAAAGAAGCTGAGCCGGCTCGATGCATACAGTCTCGCCAGCATGGTGATGGATTGCCGCCTGGCCGCGCCGGCGTCTTCGCTGAAAGCCGTGCATTGTCTGGTGCCTAAGAGCACCTGGGTAGCATCCCGGTAGATTCGTCGTGCGGGCCGGTCTTTTCGGCCTGGTATTGGCGGCGGCTCTTGCCGCCGCTCCGGCTTTTGCCGCCATGCACGTGGTGGCGACGACAACGGATCTTGCGGCGCTCGTCGCGGCCGTCGGCGGAGATCTCGTCACCGTCGAATCGCTCGTGCCAACCGGCGTCGATCCCGAAGCGTTCGAACCGCGACCCGGCGACATCGCGAAATTGCGCCAGGCTGCCCTGCTGGTGCGTGTCGGACTCGGCTACGACTACTGGCTGGACGGAATCGTCAACCAGACGGGCGACAAGCGCTTGATGCGAGGCGGCGATGCTTATCTCGACGCGTCGACCGGCATCCCGCTGCTCGAAATACGCGGCCAGAGCGTCGTCAACGAAGGCGGCCACGCGCACGGCGTCGCCAACCCCCACTACTGGCTCGATCCCGAGAACGCCATGACCATCACGGCGGGCATCGCCGAAGCCATGGCCCGTCTCGCTCCGGCGCAACGCGAAACGATACGCGCGAATCGCGACCGATTTCTGGCCCGGCTCGAGGCCAGGCGAACGCAGTGGGGTTTGACGCTGGCGCCATTTGCCGGAGTGAGGCTGATCGCCTATCACAATTCGTGGCCCTATTTCGCCCGCCGCTTTCGCCTCGATGTCATTGCCTTCATCGAGACCAAGCCGGGTGTTGCGCCGACCCCGGCGCATCTCGCCGAATTGATCGCAGCGGGACGCGCGGCGCGCGTGCGCGCCATCCTGCACGAGCCTTACGAGCCGGAGGATTCGTCGCGCTTCGTCGGGCAGAAGCTCGGGGTTCCACTGGTTCGCCTGGCGATATCGGTCGGCAGCGTTGCGGGAATCGACGATTACCTGGGCTTGTTCGACTACAACGTCGCAACGCTAGCCAAGGCATTGGGTGCCCGCGGCCCATGAGCGATGCGGTCGCGTTGCTCGCCCTTCCTTTCGCGGCCGCGGTCGTTTTCGTCCTGATGCATGCCTATCTCGGCGTGCACGTGCTGCGCCGAAGAATCGTTTTTGCCGACCTCGCGCTGGCCCAGCTGTCGGCGCTGGGCGCCACCGTCGCGTTCGCGAATGGCTATCCGGTGACCAGTGCGGCGGGATTCGGTTACGCCCTGCTGTTCACTGCCGCCGGCGCCGCTCTATTGACCTTGACCCGCGGTCTCGCGCGCTTTGTCAGCCAGGAGGCTTTTGTCGGCATCCTCTATGTCGTCGCGACGGCGGCGACAATACTGGTCGTCGATCGCTCGCCTCAGGGAGCCGAGCACGTCAAGAAGATCCTGGTGGGCAGCATTCTTACCGTCGATCCGACCGACGTTGCGAAGTTCGTCGTCCTGTACGCCGCGATCGGCTTGCTGCACTGGCTGGCGCGAGGGCCGCTGATTGCCTTGGCGGGCGAAGGTCCGCCGGGAAGCCGGACCCGCGCTTCCGTGTGGGGATGGGATTTCGTCTTCTTTCTGTCCTTCGCCATTGTGGTAACGAGCTCGGTGGCCACCGCCGGCGTGCTTCTCGTGTTCAGCCTGCTGATCGTGCCCGCGGTAATCGGGTCGATCTTTTCAGGCAAGCTGCGCGTCGTGCTGCCGATCGCATGGTGTGCAGGCATCGCGGCCTGCGCTGCGGGCCTCGCCGGCTCGTACGCGCTCGACCTGCCGACCGGCGCAGCCATGGTGATTGCGCTCGCCGGGTTTCTGCTGCTGGCCGGGCTGGCGAAGACTCTGATCTTCGTCGGCGCCGAGCGGCGACGGGCCAATCTGCACATCGCTGCGGATACGGTCGCCGGCGCGCTACTGGTCGCGCTGCTGGCGTCGAGCGCCTGGCTGATGATCAATCCCACCGGCGATCAACCGCTTCCCGCACTTGTCGAACGCGCAACAGGAATAGGTCCGGCGCAGTTTCTGGGACCGACCGAGCGCGAGGCTTATGAAAGCGCCGCGCGCGATGTGTTGCGCTTCCAAGGAGAAGTCGATCGGATCGACGCGCTGGAAAAAGCCGCGCGTTACCAGGCGGCGCCGCTGTCCGACGATGAAATAAGGCGGATTGCGTCCTACCAGCAGAGCTTCAACGAGATGACGCGCGGCGAGCGCTTCGTCCAGGACGTGCTGCGCGGGAAAGCAAGGACCCGCGAGCGCTGGATCGTCGGCGCGCCTGTAGCGCTGATGGCGCTTCTGGGACTTTTCTGGCTGGCGCGCAGATATCGGAGGCCGGGCCGCAATACGGCCGGCGCCGCGCCCAAGGCTTCGGCTGCCGGTTGATCGGCGAAGCGGCGACCGGTTTTCCGCCTTGCCAAAAAAAAGAACCCCCGGGAAGCCCGGGGGCGAATAAGACACCATGAACACCCTACGAATCGCCGCTTCGGTCCGCTGCGACCGAACCGACTGCTTGCTCTCAATGCCCGCGTGCATCCATCAGGCCGTGCGCGTCTCGTGTCAGTCGAGCGCGTTGGCCATTTTCTCTGACCATCGCTTTCAGAATCGTCCGGGCCAGCGATTCCGGAGCAGCGACGGCTCCCACTCGCACGACCCTCGATGCGGATCCGGATGTCACCGTGAACACGCCGCGCTGGAATTGATACGACGCGGCGTATTGCTTTCCGTCGGCGTTCAAGATCACCTGACCGGAGGCGTCGAGCATGCCCATTTTGTCGGCTCGTCCTGGTTCGGTTGTCGACGGTCTAGCGCCGCGGGAACGCCGTTACGCCGCGTCCTTGCGAGTCTGAAATGGAAGAACCTTCCGCATCGCTTCGACGCTGGCCGCTTGCTGTGTTTGCTTGCGCAGCTCGCGGCGGATTCTTGCAAAGGTCTTGTGCAAATCCGTTTCCACGCTTTTGGTGTAACGGAACGACGGGTCGAGAATCGACTTCATATAACCTCCACTTTGGTGCTGTGAAGTACGAGAACATTTAACGTGCGTCGTCCCTTCATGTCGCAAAAGGCGTTCCATCGGCCGCCAACTTGCGAAGGTTCAGCCGCTTACCGTGGGGGCCTTCCGCCGAAGGCTTTGCCAACGTAAAGAATGTCGACACTTTCGCGCCAGCGTCTGAAGTCACGTTCTTGTCAGCGACAATGCGTTACAGCTGGGGGCGTCTGCACGCGTTCGACCCCCGCTTGTCACGCTGTCGTGCGGCCGCTACGCTGACATCATGCTGGTGGTCCATGGCCTGACCAAGTCGTACTCGGGGCCCCGGCCGCGCGCGGTTTTCGCCGATGTCGATCTGGAGCTCTCTGCCGGCGATTACATCGCCGTCATGGGCGAATCGGGCGTCGGCAAGTCCACCTTGCTCAACCTGATCGCCGGCCTGGACAGCCCCGACCGCGGCTCGATCAGGCTCGGCGACGTCGAGCTGACGAGCCTCGACGACGACGCGCTGACCGCGCTGCGCCGCGAACGCTTCGGCTTTGTGTTCCAGGCGTTTCATGTGTTGCCCTACCTGAGCGTCGCACGCAACGTTGCCTTGCCGCTGTCGCTGCTCGGTATCGCCGCAGCGGAGACCGACGCGCGAGTGACCGGCGTGCTGGCCGGCGTCGGCCTGGATGGCCGTGCTGAAAGCATGCCGCGCGAGCTTTCAGGAGGCGAGCTTCAGCGGGTCGCGATCGCGCGCGCCCTGGTGCACGGGCCGCAACTGGTGCTTGCCGATGAGCCGACGGGCAACCTCGACGCTGATACCGCGAGCCAGGTGCTGCGTCTGCTGAGAGACCAGATCAAGACCAGGGGCGCGGCCGGCATCCTGGTCACCCATTCGCACGCGGCGGCGCAGACCTGCGATCGCATATTGCAGCTGACCCCCACCGGATTGCGCGCACTGCCGTCGAGCTGACGATGGGTAAGCTGAATGTCTCCGCAGCGCGCGCCGTGCTTGCCGGCTCGCTGGTCCAGAACAAGGCGCGGAGCGCTTTGTCCGTGCTCGCGATCGCACTTGGGGTCGCGCTCGGCTACGCGGTTTCGCTGATCACCGGCGCCGCGGTCAACGAGCTCGCCCTCGGCGTGCAGTTTCTCGCCGGCGACGCCGACCTCCAGGTGCGCGGTGCGCGCGGCGGTTTCGATGAAGCCGTCTATCCGCAGCTGGCGCGGCTGCCCGAGGTGGCCGTGGCGAGTCCCGTCGTCGAGGCGGATGCCAAGCTCGCCGATCGCGACGACGTGCTGAAGATCATCGGCATCGACGTGTTCCGCGCCGGAGCCGTGCAACCCGGCCTGATCGCCGAGTCCGCCGACCGCCTTGATCATCTTCGCTCCGATACGCTTTTCTTAAGCCCTGCCGCAGCGCACTCGCTGGGTGTCGATCCAGGCGGCACGCTGGCCTTTCAGGTAGGCTTGCGCGTTGTGGCCTTGCGCGTCGCCGGACTGGTTTCCGCCGATGTGCAACAGCGATTCGCGGTGATGGATATCGCCGGCGCCCAGTCGAGCTTCGATCGGCTGGGTCGCATTACCCGCGTCGACCTGCGTCTCCGCCCCGGCGTCGACATCGACACCGTTCGCGCGCGTATCCAGGCACAGCTGCCCGCCGGCCTCGCCGTTCAACGTCCGGAGACGGGCGTCGCCGCCAGCGAAAGCCTGTCCCGTTCGTACCGCGTCAATCTGAACGTGCTGGCGCTGGTGGCGCTGTTCACCGGCGGCTTGCTGGTCTTTTCGACGCAGGCGCTCGCCGTCGTGCGCCGCCGCTCGCAGCTGGCGCTGTTGCGTGTTCTCGGCATGACGCGCCGCCAATTGGCGGGCCTGCTCGTGCTCGAAGGCGCGATCGTCGGCGTCGTCGGCAGCGTGCTCGGATTGGCCGCCGGATTCATCCTCGCGCAAATCGCGGTTCGGATCATCGGGGTTGACCTCGGCGCTGGATACTTTCGCGGCGTCGCACCGGCGTTGCCGCTGGCGCCGATTTCACTGGCGAGTTTCTTCGCTCTGGGCGTGCTGATCGCGATGCTCGCGAGTCTCGCTCCCGCGCTGGAGGCGGCGCGCGCAGCTCCTGCAGCCGCGCTCAAGGCCGGCGACGAAGAGCGCGCATTCGCGCGACTCTCTCCTTCGTGGCCGGGACTCGCCACCATCGGCGCCGGCGCGATCGCGGCGCTCGTTCCACCGGTCGCGGGCTTGCCGCTGTTCGGCTACATCGCGATCGCGCTGATGCTGATCGGAACGCTGATGCTGATGCCGCGGATCGCCGTGGTGCTGCTCGGGGCCTTGCCTCTGCCGAGCGGTGCGCCGTCCCGGCTCGCGTTGTTGCAGCTACGCGGCGCTCCCGGGCAGGTGGCGGTGAGCCTCGCCGCGATCGTCGCCGCCGTGAGTCTGATGGTCTCGATGGCGATCATGGTCGCGTCGTTCCGGATTTCGCTCGACGCGTGGCTCGAGCGCGTCCTGCCGGCCGATCTCTACGTGCGCGCCGGCGCCGGCGGCGATACCGCCTACCTGGGCACAGACGATCAGGCGCGTCTCGCCGCCCTGCCCGGCGTGCGCCGCGTCGAATTCCAGCGTGAGCAGCAACTGCTGCTCGATCCTGCACGGCCGCGCATTGTTCTTCTTGCGCGCAGCATCGACGCGGTGAATCTGTCGCGGCAGCTTCAGCTGGTAAGCGGGCCGGTCACCGTGGCTGCCGGTGCGCCGCCGCCTGCGTGGGTCAACGAGGCAATGGTGGACCTGTATGGTTTTGCGTCCGGCAAGCTTGTCGAGCTCCCGCTCGCGGGCAGGCCCGTCCCCTTTACCGTCGCGGGCGTGTGGCGCGACTACGCGCGGCCGCAGGGTGCGGTCGTCATCGAGCGCGAGCGCTACATCGCGCTTACCGGCGACCGGAGCGCTACCGGCGGCGCGCTTTGGCTCGCGCCCGGCGCGAATCCGGAAGCGCTTGTCCAGGCGATCGCGCGCGACATTCCCGGCGGTGCGAGACTCGAGGTTGCAGCACCCGGCGAAATCCGCGAGGTCTCGCTGAGGGCATTCGATCGAACGTTTGCCGTCACCTACGCGCTCGAGCTCGCCGCAGTCGTCATCGGCCTGTTCGGCCTGTCATCGTCGTTCGGCGCGCTGGTTCTTTCGCGCCGTCGCGAGTTCGGCATGCTGCGCCACATCGGTATGACGCGGCGACAGATCGGCGCGATGCTGGCCACCGAAGGATTGACGATCAGCGCCGTCGGCCTCGTCGCCGGACTCGGACTCGGATGGCTGATCAGCCTCGTGCTGATCCACGTCGTCAATCGCCAATCGTTCCACTGGGGCATGGAGCTCCACGTGCCCTGGGCGGCGCTCGCCGGCGCCGCTGTGGTCGTGCTCGCGCTTTCGACGGTCACCGCGCTTGCCAGCGGTCGCCAGGCGATGAGCCGTCGCGCCGTCCTGGCGGTCAAGGAGGACTGGTGATCGCCGCAACACGCGCACGAGGCGATGCGTGAGACGGCGCCGGTTTCTCGCAAGCCCGATCGTGCTTCTGGCCGCCGGCGCGCTGGCCGCGGACGACTATCCGGCGGTAGTCGCTGGCCGGGCGATCGTCTTTCCGCGCGACGCGGGTGCGCATCCCGCTTTTCGCAGCGAATGGTGGTACATCACCGGCTGGGTTCGCGACGCCAACGCCAATCGGTTCGGCATCCAGATCACTTTTTTCCGCAATCGCCCGCGCGTTGCGGAGTCGAATCCAAGCGCATTCGCGCCGCGCCAGCTGCTGTTTGCGCACGCCGCCATCGCCGATCCGCGCCTTGGCAGGCTCCGCCACGACCAGCGCGCCGCGCGCGCAGGCTTCGAGCTCGCCGGCGCGGCGGAAGACACAACCTCCGCATGGATCGACGACTGGTCGCTCAAGCTGATTGAAAATGTCTATGTCGCGGCGATCGCGGCGCGCGACTTCCGATTCGAGCTTCGTTTCGCCCCCGGGCAGGACGTCCTCCTCGAGGGCGACCGGGGCTTTTCACAAAAGGGATCGAGCGTCGAGAACGCCAGCTATTACTACAGCCAGCCGCAGCTCGCCGTCTCGGGAAAGGTCGCGATCGAAGGCAGGGAAGCGAACGTCGGCGGCACCGCCTGGCTCGACCACGAATGGTCGAGCGCCGCATTGGCGCCCGACGCGAGCGGCTGGGACTGGATCGGCATCAACTTCGACGACGGTGGCGCATTGATGGCTTTTCGAATGCGCGACCATTCGGGCGGGACGCTCTGGGCGGGCGGTACGTTTCGCGCGCCCGGTGGAAGGGCGCGATCCTTCGAGCCCGCGGAGATCCACTTCACCGCCGAGCGGCGCTGGCGTTCGCCGCGCACCGGCGTCGAATACCCGGTCGCGATGCGGGTCGGCGCGGGTGGCGAAGAATACGCGCTCGAACCATTGATGGACGACCAGGAGCTCGACGCGCGGGCAAGCACCGGCACCATTTACTGGGAAGGCGCGGTGCGCGCCCTTCGCGACGGACGCGAAGTCGGGCGCGGATACCTGGAGCTGACCGGCTACGGCAAACCGCTGACGCTTTGAGCCGGGCTCAGAGGTCGCACGGCGCGGCTCGGTCGAGCGAGCGCGCGGATCGGCCGGCGACTTTCAGCGCGGAGGCGCTCCCGGCGGCGCGGCCGGCACCAACCCGAACTTCTGCATTGTCGCCGCCAGTTTGGCCTTGTCGGGCGGCCCTCCCGCATCGATGATGGCCTTCACTTCGCGAAAGTACTGTGCTCCGATGTCCGGCGTGTTGATCACCAGTGCGCGCGCGACGACGGCGTGCGGGTTGCTGAAGGCGTGAACGACCCCGCACGGCGTGGCCATCGAGTCGCCAGGCTCGAGGTCGCGCGTTTCGCTGCCGACCGTATAGCGCAACGTACCTTCGAGCACATAGACCAGTTCTTCGTTGGCCGAATGGCTGTGCGGCGGCGGGACATTGGACCCAGGCGGCACGCGCATCTCGAACGCGCCCATCCGGCAAGCATCGCCAGCCTCCTGCAAATACCGGATTTCCAGCTGGCCGACGCGGATGACTTCCGGGGCGGCTGGCGAAAGGACTTCATTCATGGCAGACTCCTTGTGTAAAAACTCTGTACGTGCTACTGTACAAATTCTTTACGCCTTTGTCAACTGCCTTGTCAACTACCGCGTCACGCCCCAAAATCCCCGTTCGCAGGAAACGCCGGCAGCAGGCGATCACGCCGATGATAGGCTCGCTGCTGCGCCTGCCGCACGAGGTCATCGTGGCGCGCATGCTCGCGACCCTCAACGCCGAGGGCTTCGACATCTCCCCCACCGAGCTGGGCGTGTTCCTGTATCCGGGCCCGGAGGGGCGCCGGCCGATCGAGCTGGCCAGGCAATGCCAGATGACCCGCCAGGCGATGAATTATGTGCTGGCCGGTCTCGAACACCGCGGCTACATCGAGCGGCACACGGGCCCCAGTCCGGCCGCACGGGTCGTGCGGATGACCGATCGGGGCTGGGCAATGGTCGGGCCGATACGCAATTGCGTGGCCGCGATCGAGGCGGAGTGGACCGCGCACCTGGGCGTGCGGCGGTTCAAGGCGCTGAGCGAGACGCTGCGCGATCTGTCGCTGTGGCTCGGCAAGCTCGGCTGAGACCGCGCGCTCCGACCAGTGAACGCCTGATCGCCGGTTGTGTCGAACGCGAGAATCCGCTGAAGTTGCACACGCTGTACCCTGGCCGTTCGACCATCGCTGGACAAGACACAGGGCCGATGCGATGATTTTTTTCCGGCCGGCGCGCAAAAGGTGGATGTCATGCCGAGCTTCACACTCAACGTCAACGGCGAACCCCGGACCGTCGAAGTTCGCGATCCGGACGAGCCGCTCCTCTACGTATTGCGCAACTCGCTGTCGCTGACCGGCGCCAAATTCGGCTGCGGTCTCGGCCAGTGCGGCGCGTGCACGGTGATCGTCGACGACGAAGCCGTTCGCTCGTGTCGTCTCTCCGTGTCGAAGGCAGCCGGAAAGAAGATCACGACGATCGAAGGTCTGGGCACGGCCGACAAGCCGCATCCTCTGCAGGCGGCTTTTGTCGCCGAGCAGGCGGCGCAGTGCGGCTATTGCGTCGCCGGCATGGTGATGACCGGCGCGGCGGCGCTCGCCCGCAAGCCGAATCTCAGTCGCGAGGATGCGCAGCAGGCGCTGGCCGGCAATCTGTGCCGGTGCGGAACGCACGAGAGGATCCTCCGCGCGATGCTGCGCGCCTCGGGCAAGGCGACGGCATGAAGGCACTGCTATCGCGCCGTGAATTCCTCGAGGCCGGCGGCGCTCTGGTCGTCGGCTTTGCGCTTCCTGCGTCCGCATTCGCGCAGCAGGCTCCGCGCGGCGCCCACCTTGGCAAAAGTCTCGACATCGGCGAGGTCGACGGCTTTATCGCCGTCAACGCCGACGGCTCGGTGACTATTTTTTCCGGCAAGGTCGATCTCGGTCAGGGCTTGCGCATCGCGATTCCACAGATGGCGGCCGAGGAGCTCGGCATCGGCGTCGACCGGATCGCGATGGTCGAGGGCGACACCGGACTGACTCCCGACCAGGGTGCGACCGCCGGCAGCAGTGGCATCATGCGCGGCGGCATTCAGATCCGGCAGGCGGCGGCGACCGCACGCGAGACGCTGATCGGCCTCGCCGCGACCCGCACCGGCAAGCCGGCGGCGGAATTCGATACGATCGACGGCGAGGTCCGACCGAAATCGGGTGGGGCCGGCATTCGCTTCGGCGATCTGATCGGCGACAAGCGTTTCGGCGTCAAGGTCGATGCGAAGGCGAAGCTCCGCGATCCCGCCTCGTACACCATCGTCGGTCAGCCGCTGGCGCGGCCCGACATTCCGGGCAAGGTCAGCGGTCGCCATGTGTTCGTCCACGATTTCAAGATCGACGGGATGCTCCACGGCCGTGTCGTCCGGCCGCCGGCGGTTGGAGCGAAGCTTGTCGCCGTCGATGAAGCGTCGATCAGTGCGATCCCGGGCGTGCGCGTCGTGCGGGTCAATGATTTTCTCGGTGTCGTCGCCGCCAGCGAATGGGACGCGGTATCCGCTGCTCGCCTGCTCAAGACGCAGTGGTCGCAGTCGGCACCGCTGCTCGGCGCCGAAGCCGTGCGCGGATGGATGCGCGCCGGCCCGTTCGAGGCGGACGAGACGCTGGTGAAGAAAGGCGATGCGCGCCAGGCGCTCGCCGCCGCGAAGAAGGTCAACGCGGAATTCTACTGGCCGATGCAGTCGCACGGGTCGATGGGGCCGTCGTGCGCGGTCGCCGATGTTCGCGACGGCAAGGCTACCGTGTGGTCGGCCTCGCAAGCGACACACCGTTTCCGCGAGACGATTGCCAAGGCGCTCGCGCTGCCGAAAGATGCCGTCCGCGTCGTCTATCTCGATGGGTCAGGCTGCTACGGGATGAACGGCCATGACGATGCCGCGGCCGACGCGGCGCTGTTGTCGAAAGCCGTCGCGCGGCCGGTGCGCGTGCAGTGGTCGCGCGAGGACGAGCACGGCTGGGACCCGAAAGGGCCGCCGCAGCTGCTCGCGCTCGAAGGCGCGGTCGGCGACGATGGGAAAATCGCCGCATGGCGCACCGACATGTGGATCCCCAGGGCAACCGCGAACCTGCCGAGCATGCCGCTACTCGCGCTCGACGCCGCCGGCATCGCGCAGACGCCGGGACTCAGCACGGGGCTCATCAGCCAGAACGGCGATCCGCCGTACGCCGTCGCGCATCAGGAAGTCGTCGTTCACTGGCTGAAGTCGTCGCCGTTGCGGCCGTCGAATTTCCGCGCGCCGGGCAAGGTCGCGAACTGCTTTGCGGTCGAAAGCTTCACCGACATCCTCGCGGCGGCCGCCCGACGCGACGCGGTGGAGTTCCGCCTGCAGGGACTGTCCGATCCGCGCGGCGTCGAGGTGATCCGGCGCGCTGCGGCGTTGATCGGATGGCAGCCGCGTCCGTCGCCGGCGCCGGGCACGGCGGGCGCCGGCCGCGGGTTCGCGTACATGCATTACAAGCACAACGAAAGTTATGTGGCGATGGCGATCGAGGCCGACGTCGACAAGTCGTCGGGCGCGATCCGCGTGCGGCGCGTCGCATGCGCGCACGATTGCGGGCTGATCATCAATCCGGCCACCCTCAAGGCCCAGATCGAAGGCAACATTCTGCAGACCTTGTCGCGCACCTTGTTCGAGGAAGTCGCGTTCGACCGGTCGCGGGTGACGAGCGTCGACTGGGCGAGCTATCCGATATTGCGATTCCCGGATGCGCCGGAGATCCTCATCGAGCTCGTCAACCGGCCGGCGGAGCCGCCGCTAGGCGCAGGCGAAGCCTCCGCGACGCCGGTACCGGCGGCGCTGGCCAACGCCGTGTACGACGCCGTCGGCGCGCGCGTGACGACCGTACCCTTCACGCGCGAGCGCGTGCGGGCGGCCATCGCTTAGATCACTTGAGCTGGTCGGCGACCTTGTCGATGCCCGCCTTCGAGCATTCGTCGTCTTTGCCCGGCGATCCCGACACGCCGACCGCTCCGACCACGTCGTCGCCGACCTTGATCGGCAACCCGCCGCCGAGCGCCAGCACGCGCGTGTATTCCTTCGAGCCGGCGGACGCCGGATCGGACAGCATCCGTTTGACGAAATCGGCCGACGGCTGACGGAACGTGCGCGCGGTGTAAGCCTTGCGGTCGCTGCCCTCGGGAGTATGCAGGCCGGCGCCATCCCCGCGCAGCATGACGATCGGCAGACCGGCGCGATCGACTACCGTCACCGAGACTCTGTAGCCCATCTCCTTGCACTTTTCCATCGCAGCGTTGGCGATCGTCTGCGCCATCGCGAGGGAAATATTCTTCTCGGTGATCAGGCCCTGTGCCTGGGCCGTCGGCCCCAGCACGGCGGCGAATGCCATCGTGCCCAAGATTTTGAATGTCGATGACATCGGACCTCCTTGCAGGTGATGAGTGGCTCCGGAACCGTATCACAAAGCGGAGGACCTTCGGCGGCCGGAGGCGCCCACATCCGCAAATTCGCCGCTGCACGGCGTAAACTTGCCCGGATGCCACCCGGTCAGACCGATTCCTCCGGATACACGATCGCCGCCTGGGTTCTGACCGGCGTCGCGCTCGTCCTGGTACTACACCTGCACTTGCTGCCGGCCCTCCTTGCCGGCCTGCTGGTGTACCAGCTCGTCCACGTCATCGCGCCGACGATGAACGAGCACATTTCCGACAAGCGCGCCAAGATTGTTGCCGTTGGCTTGCTTTCCGCGTCGGTGGTGACGCTGGTGACGATCGCAATCCTCGGTGCCGTCGTTTTCTTCCGGAGCGACGCGGGAAACCTTTCGGCTCTGCTGGGACGCATGGCCGAGATCATCGACGGCTCGCGTACGATGCTGCCGGGCTGGGTCGTCGATGAAATGCCGGACGACCCAGAGGATCTGAAGGACACGATCGGCGAGTGGTTCCGCGCTCACGCCGCCGACGTCCGTTCGATCGGGACCGAAGCCGGCCGGGTGCTGGCGCACACGGTGATAGGCATGGTGCTCGGCGCGATGATTGCTTTGCACGAGGCATTTCCGATCGAGACCGACCGGCCGCTGGCGCGCGAGCTGGCCGAACGGATCGCGAGACTGGGCGACGCGTTCCGTCGCGTCGTGTTCGCGCAGGTCAAGATCTCGCTGATCAACACCTTGCTGACCGGAGTCTACCTGGCGGGGATTCTGCCGGCCTTTGGCGTGAACCTGCCTTTCAAGAAGACGCTGATCGTCCTGACCTTCATCGTCGGACTGCTGCCGGTCGTAGGCAACCTCATCTCGAACGTCGTGATCGTCGTGGTAAGCCTGTCCGTGTCGGTCACGGTGGCGATCAGCTCATTGGTGTTCCTGATCGTCATCCACAAGCTCGAGTACTTCCTCAACGCGCGCATCGTCGGCCGCCGCACCGAATGCCGGGCATGGGAGCTGCTTTTGGCGATGCTGGTGATGGAGGCGGCGTTCGGTATTTCCGGCGTCGTCGCCGCGCCGATTTTTTATACCTATATCAAGGCCGAGCTGTCCGACCGGGGGCTGGTTTGAGGACCGGTGCGCGTTGCCCGTCCCGGGACGCCCACCGCGCGATCGCTCGCTGACTTGCGGCCCGGCGTGGAGCAGCGGGGATGATTGACGCAGGGCTCCGGTAGACTAATATCCGGTTCGCTGCGCCCGCTTCCGGATTCGCGCCTAACTTGACATCAGCGCCATTCAGGTCTCTGCGGACGTGCCTCGGCAGACGACTATTGCGGCGTAGGGGGACTTCGTGCAACTGATGGCCGATTCGAAAAGGAAGAAAGCATCCCGAGCCCGGCCAAGGGCTATCCCGCGAACGGATCCTTCTGTCTCGATCAGGGAGCGCGTAAGCGACCTGGCCTGGGCCGGCCACCACGCGCAGGCGATCGAGCATGCCACCGCGGCTTTGGCCAAGACCGTATTGAGCGTCGAAAGCCGGCTCGACCTGCTCGACCTTCGGGCGGAAAGCCTCATTGCCCAAGATGACCTGGAGCGCGCCAGCGCCGATGCTCATGCGATGATCGAGCTTGCCAGCCGCGCCGGTACGGCGGCGCTGAACGCGCAGGCGCACAACCGGCTCGCCCTGGTTCAGATGCGCAGCGGCGCGTTGAAGGCTGCCATTGCCTCGGCCACTGCCGCGCTGAAGTCCGCACGGCGGAGCAAACAGGTTGCTCTCGAAGCGATGAGCCTTTATCGGCTCGCCGAAGCCCAATACCGCGCCAGGGTCGATGTCGAACAGGCGGTGCGCCATGCTTTGCGGGCCGGCGCATTGTTTCATGCCCAGGGACGGCCCGGCGATGAAGGGCGTGCGCTGTGGCTGGTCGCCATGGCGCGCAGCAGCCAGGGCCACTCCGCCGAGGCCGATAAGGCGTCCAACGCCGCGTTGGCGCTATGCCGCCAGGCCGGCGACCTGTATGGCGCCGGCAACGCACTCAACATGCTCATGTTCAACCAGGCCGATGTTGCCGTTCAGCTGAAGCTCTTGCATCAGGCACTAGCCGATTTCGAGGCAGCCGGCTATGTCGAACGCCAGGCAATCATTACCGGGAACATGGGGATTGCTTACAGCCGTCTTGGACTGTACCGGCGCGCCCGCCGCCTGTTTCTAAAAGCTACTGAAACCCACCATCGACCCGGTGCGCGCGCTACCCAGGGCATTAATTTCGATGCACTCGCCGAGGTCGAGCTCGCAATGGGGCATTTGGACGGTGCGGGCGCGTATCTCGCGGAAATGGCGGGGATGACCGAAGCGCTCGCCAGCCCCCAGTTTGCAGTGAACCTCGCCATGAATCAGGGGCGAGTTGCCCTGCTCCAGGACGCCGCCGCGGTCGCTCTGCGTCTTTTCCAGCGCGCGGAGAAGCTCGCCGGCGATGCCGCTCATGTCGCCTCGCAAATCGACGCCCTGGCCGCAATCGGACAGGCCTGCCTGGTGCTGGGAAAGCCGCGCGCCGCGTTGACGGCCACGCGGCGCGCCACCGGATTGCACCGTGCACATGACCTCGCAGCGCTCGACGGGATGTCGCCGGCGTTGACGTGGTGGCGACACAGCCAAGCCCTGCGGGCAAGCAAGCAGCCGCAGGCGGCGCGCGAGGCACTGGAGATGGCCTATCAACTGATGCTGAAGGGTATTGTCAGCCTGAGCGACGAAGGCCTGCGCCGCAACTACCTGAGCAAGATCGAGGCGCATCGCGAAATCGTCCACGCCTGGATCAAGGACGCCCGCAAGCGTCGCCTGTCGCCGCAGCGGCGCGGCGCACATCTGGCCGGCGAAGCGAATCTGCGCGAGCCGTTCGAACGCCTGGTCGATACCGGTCTTCGGCTGAACGAATTGCGCAGCAGCGAAGAGCTGCATGAATTCCTGATCGACGAAGCCACCGAGCTCTCGGGCGCCGAGCGGGTTCTCCTGGTGCTGGAGTCGGCGCAAGGGCTGCGACTGGCGGGATCGCTGATGCCTCGCGGCGAGGACGCGCAGACACTGCTGCGCGACGTCGAGCCTTCGCTGGCCGAAGTGCGGCGTACGCGCGCCGTTGTCCTGACGCATGGTCCGGAGGGCGTGAGCGAGATCGACCAGCGCTCCCGCATCATCGCACCCTTGATCGCACAGCGCCAATTGCTCGGCTACCTGTACGCCGACATCGACGGCGCATTCGGGCGCTTCCGCGAATCCGACCGCGATCTTCTGGGAATGCTCGCCAGCCAGGCCGCGGTTGCTCTCGACAATGCACAGTGGTCGCAAGGGCTCGAGCGCAAGGTCGAGGAACGCACGTCTGAACTGGTTGCGTCGAACGCCAGCCTCGAACAGCGCAACGCCGAGCTGGCGATCATCAATTCGATCCAGCAGGGTCTCGCCGCCGAGCTGAATTTCCAGGCCATCGTCGACCTGGTCGGCGACAAACTGCGCGAAGTCTTCGATACGCCCGACCTCAGCATCCGTTGGCACGATGAAAAGACCAACCTGAGCCATTATCTCTATGCTTATGAGCACGGCAAACGCCTGACTATCGCCCCTCGACCGCCAACCCCGGGCGGCATGTTCGAGACTATGCGCAGGACGCGGGCGCCTCTGCTTCTGAACAAGGCGGCAGATTATTCAAAACACCTGGGCCTGGCGGTCCCTGGCACGGACGCAAGCAAATCGCTGATTGCCGTTCCGATCATCAGCAGCGATCGCGCGCTTGGAAATATCGTCATTGAAAACTACGAGCGCGAGAATGCGTACGGCGACTCCGAGGTGCGCCTGCTCGGCACGATCGCCGCGTCGCTGGGCACCGCGCTAGAGAACGCGCGGTTGTTCGACGAGACGCAGCGGCTGCTGAAGGAAACCGAGCAGCGCGCCGCCGAGCTCGCGATTATCAACAGCGTCCAGGAAGGCCTGGCGTCGAAGCTCGAGATGCAGGCGATCTACGATCTGGTCGGCGACAAGATCAAAGAGATATTCGCTGCCGATGTGGTTGGGATCAGATTGTTCGATGCAGAAGCCAATCTGGTTCGCTACGTCTTCCTCCTCGATCACGGCGAACGCTTTCATCCGGAATCGGGCCCGCCAGTCGGTTTCACCCGGGAAATTCTGCGCACGCGGCAGCCGATCGTAATCCACACGGTCGACGAATTGAACAAGTGGATGGTGAAACTGGGTGCCAAGAACATCGGCGGCGCCACGGAAGACAACTCGTTTATCTACGTTCCTATTCTGCACGGCAATGCGGTGAACGGCGTGATCACCGTGGGGAAACAACTCGCCCACGCCTTTTCGGATTCCGACGTCAGTCTGTTGGGCACGCTCGCCAGCGCCATGAGCGTAGCGCTGGAAAACGCGCGTCTCTTTGACGAGACGCAGCGACTCTTCAAAGCCGAGCAGCAGCGTGCCGCCGAACTGGCCATCATCAATTCGATCCAGGAAGGGCTCGCCGCCGAACTGAACTTCCAGGCCATAGTCCACCTGGTCGGCGACAAGCTGCGCGAAGTCTTCAACACCGGCGATCTGGGCATTCGTTGGCACGATGACAAGACCAACCTGATCCATTATCTCTACGCCTATGAACATGGCAAACGGCTGACAATCGCACCTCGACCGCCAACACCCGGCGGTACGTTCGAGACGATGAGCAGGACGCGCCAGCCCCTGGTCATCAACACTGCAGCGGAATACGCAAAACTGCCTGGCGGATCGGTCCCTGGAACGGATTCCAGCAAATCGCTGATTTCCGTTCCCATCATCAGCAGCGACCGCGTACTCGGAACGATCGTCATCGAGAACTTCGAGCGCGAGAATGCATACGGCGACCCCGAGGTGCGCCTGCTCGGCACGATCGCCGCGTCGCTGGGGACCGCGCTCGAGAACGCGCGGCTGTTCGACGAGACGCAGCGGCTGCTGAAGGAAACCGAGCAGCGCAACGCCGAGCTGGCGATCATCAACTCGATTCAGCAGGGCCTCGCCGCCGAGCTCGACTTTCAGGCCATCGTCGACCTGGTCGGCGACAAGCTGCGCGAGGTCTTCGCAACGCCCGATCTGGGCATCAATTGGTACGACGAGAAAGCCCATCTCCTCCACTATCTGTACTCGTACGAACACGGCAAGCGACTGACTATTTCGCCCCGACCGCCGAACCCGGGCGGCCTGTTCGAGACGATGGCGCGGACGCGGCAGCCGCAAGTCGTGAACACGGCCGCCAGCATGGGCAGTGCTATTCCAGGAACCGACCAGAGCAAGTCGATGATCGCGATGCCGATCATCAGCGGCGACCGGGTGGTCGGGATGATCGGCATCGAGAATTACGAACGTGAAAACGCGTACGGCGAGTCCGACGTTCGCCTTCTCGGTACGATCGCCGCCTCGCTGGGCACCGCGCTCCAGAACGCGCGCCTGTTCGACGAGACGCAGCGTCTGTTCAAGGCCGAGCAGCAGCGCGCCGCAGAGCTCGCGGTCATCAACAGCATCCAGCAAGGTATGGCCGAGAAGCTCGACTTCCAGGCTATCGTCGATCTGGTCGGCGACAAGCTGCGCGAGGTGTTTCATACCGGCGACATCGGCATCCGCTGGTACGACCCGGCAACCAACTATGCCCACTATCTCTACCAGTACGAGCATGGCGTGAGGCAAGTAGACCTGCCGCCGAGCCCGTTTCGTCCGGGCGGCGTTCGGTCGAAGATGATGGCGACGCGTCAGCCGGTAGTGATCAGAAATCCGCAGGAAGGCTTAGCGCTGGGCGCTGCGTCGGTGCCGGGGACCGACGACAGCCTGTCCGCGGTGACGGTGCCGATTCTCGCCAGCGACCGGGTCCTGGGTTCGATCATTCTCGAGAACTACGAGCGCGAGGACGCCTTCGGCGAAGCGGAAGTCCGGTTGTTGAGCACGGTCGCCGCGAGCATGGGCGTGGCCCTCGAGAACGCGCGCCTGTTCGACGAAACGCAACGGCTGCTGAAGGAAACCGAGCAGCGCGCCGCCGAGCTCGCCGTCATCAACAGCATCCAGGAAGGCATGGCAGCCGAGCTGGATTTCCAGGCCATTATCGATCTGGTCGGCGACAAGCTGCGCGAAGTGTTCCATACCGGCGACATCGGCATCCGCTGGCATGACCCCGTGGCGAATCTCGCTCACTATCTGTACCAGTACGAGCACGGCCTGCGGCAAACCGTCGCGCCGACAACGCCTCGCGAAGGCGGCACCTGGTCCAGGCTGGTGAAGACCCGGCAGCCGGTCGTATTCGGGACGCGGGAAGAGGCCGCTGCCCTCGGAGTTAGCGTAATCCCCGGCACCGATGCGAGCCTGTCCGCGGCTTTCGTGCCGATTCTGGGAAGCGATCGCGTGCTGGGCACGATCGTGCTGGAGAACTACGAGCGCGAGAACGCCTTCGGGGAGTCGGAAGTCCGCTTGCTCAGCACGGTGGCTGCAAGCATGGGCGTCGCCCTCGAAAACGCGCGCCTGTTCGACGAGACTCAGCGGCTGCTCAAGGAAACCGAGCAGCGCAATGCCGAGCTCGCGATCATCAACAGCGTGCAGGCTGCGCTCGCCGCCGAGCTCAACATCCAGGGCATCTACGACGCCGTCGGCGACAAGATACGGGAGATCTTCCATAACCGGGACATGGGGATACGTATCTACGACCCCAAGACCGACCTGATCCACTATCCGTATACCTACGAGAGCGGGCAACGTCTGACCCTTGACTCCGAGCCGCTGGGCGGAAAGGGTTTCGCCGCGCATGTTCTCCGTACGCGCGAAACGCTGGTCATCAACGAGAACATGGTGCAGGAATCGCAGAAGTACGGCTCCTACACGCTGCCGGGCACCCAAATGGAGAAGTCCGTGATCCTGGTGCCGATGGTGGTCGGCGATCAGGCGCGCGGCGTCATCAGCATGGCCGACCTGGAGCGCGAGCACGCGTTCAGCGACTCCGACGTCCGCCTGCTCCAGACACTGGCCAACAGCATGAGCGTCACGCTCGAGAACGCGCGGCTGTTCGACGAGACGCAGCGCCTGTTCAAGGAAAGCGAGCAGCGCAACGCCGAGCTCGCGATCATCAACAGCGTGCAGGCCGCGCTGGCCGCCGAGCTCAACATCCAGGGCATCTACGACGCGGTCGGCGACAAGATCCGGGAGATCTTCGGCAACCGTGACATGAGCATCCGCGTTTTCGATGCCAAGACCGGCCTTCTTCACCATCCCTATCTCTACGAAAACGGTCGCCGTCTTACCCCGGACCCGATCCGCATGGGCGACAAAGGGTTTACGGCGCACGTGATGCGCACGCGGGAGCCGCTCGTCATCAATCAGAACATGGCGGAAGCAGCGAGACAGTACGGCACGACGCCGTTACCCGGCACCGGGATGGAGAAATCCGTTGTCCTGGTTCCCCTGATCGTCGGCGATCAGGTTCGGGGCGCGATTGCGCTCACGGACATGGAGCGCGAGCACGCCTTCGGCGAGTCGGACCTCCGGTTGCTGCAGACCCTGGCCAACAGCATGAGCGTCGCGCTGGAGAACGCGCGTCTTTTCGACGAGACGCAGCGGCTATTGAAGGAAACCGAGCAGCGCAACGCCGAGCTCGCGATCATCAACAGCGTGCAGGCCGCGCTTGCCGCCGAGCTCAACATCCAGGGCATCTACGACGCGGTCGGCGACAAGATCCGCAATATCTTCAACAAGGCAGACGTAGGCATACGTATCTACGACCCGGAAACGGGGATGATGCATTACCCATACACTTACGAAGAAGGCAAGCGGCTCGAGATCGGTTCCAGGCCGTTAGGCGATAGCGGATTTGCGGTTCACGTCCTGCGCACTCGCGAAACCCTCGTCGTGAACAGGAACATGGCGGAGGCCGTCAAGAAGTACGGGGCTTCCCTGCTGCCGGGCACGCAAATGGAAAAATCGCTGATCATGGTGCCGATGGTTGCGGGCGATCAGGCGCGCGGGGTCATCCGGCTGATGGACATGGAGCACGAGGACGCCTTCAGCGATTCGGACGTGCGGCTGCTGCAGACGCTGGCCAACAGCATGAGCGTCTCGCTCGAGAACGCGCGGCTCTTCGACGAGACGCAGCGCCGTACGCGCGAGACCGCCGCGCTTGCCGAAGTCGGCCGCGACATCTCCTCGACGCTCGACCTGCCGACGGTGATGGATCGAATCGCGCATCATGCCAAGAACCTGCTCAATGCCAGCAGCAGCGCGATCTTCCTTCCCGATACCAGCGGAGACACCTACCGCGCCATCGTGTCGGTCGGCGACATCGCCGAAGCGATCCGCTCCACGGTGATCAAGAGCGGCGAGGGCATCATCGGCGATCTGATCCGGGGCCGTCGCGCGGAGCTCATTAATGATACGGCTGGCGATCCTCGCGCACTTCTGATTCCCGGTACGGACCAGGAGGAGAACGAGCGGATGATGGTCGCGCCGCTCCTAGCCGGGCAGACGATCAAGGGCGTGATGGTGGTGTGGCGCACCGGCGACGAGCCCTTTGGCGACACCGATCTCGAATTCCTGGTCGGGCTGTCGCTGCAGGCGACGGTCGCGATCGAGAATGCGCGCCTGTTCGCCGAGGCGCAGCAACGCGCCACCGAGCTCGCGACGGTCAACACGGTGTCGCAGCAACTGGCGGGCAAGCTCGACCTCGCTCCGCTGCTCGATTTGGTCGGCGAGCAGGTCCGCGCGGTGTTCAGGGCCGATATCGCATACGTCGCGCTTTACAACCCCGATACCGGCATCATCGATTTCCCTTACCAGTACGGCGACGACATTTCACCGCTCAAATATGGCGA
This sequence comes from Casimicrobiaceae bacterium, assembly GCA_036270955.1. Taxonomy (GTDB): domain Bacteria; phylum Pseudomonadota; class Gammaproteobacteria; order Burkholderiales; family Casimicrobiaceae; genus PALSA-1003. The sequence goes on from DATBBM010000129.1 coordinate 24,890, forward strand.
AGGCCTCACCAGCAGAATCATCAAGTCGAGTAAGGCCATCATCATCAACCGCGAAGCCGACCGTCACGGCCTCGAGCTGGGCGCCAGGGTCGTCGGCCGGCAGGCGCTGTCGTACATGGGCGTTCCGATTCCGGTGGGTGGCACGAGCCTTGGCGCGATCAGCGTGCAGAGCACAGAGAAGGAAGGCATTTACGGCCCCGACGACGAGCGCCTGTTGTCGACGATCGCCGCCAACGTCGGCGTGGCGCTGCAGAACGCGCGCCTGTTCAACGAAACGCAGGAAGCCCTGAGCTATCAGACGGCCATCGCGGACATTTTGCGTGTCATCAGCAGCTCGCCGTCCGACGTGCAACCGGTGCTGGACGCCGTCGCCGAGCGCGCCGGCGTGCTCTGTCGCGCGGACGGCAGCCGGATATGGCTCCTGGGCGACGGGCAATTGCGCGCCATGACCAGTTACGGGAAGACCTACGCTTCCGGTCCAGGCGTCGACGCGCTGCCGCTGCGCAGGACGTCGATCGCCGGACGCGCGCTCCTCGAGCGGCGGATCATCCACATCGAGGATGTAGTGCCGCTTATCGACACAGAGTATCCGGACGTTCGCACGATTCAGCAACGCCACGGATTCCGCACGGTTCTGAACGTGCCTCTGCTACGCGAGGGCGAAGCGCTTGGTGTGATTGCCGTGCTTCGTGGCGAGGTGCGCCCGTTCACACCCGCGGAGATCGGGTTGCTCAAGACGTTCGCCGACCAGGCGGTCATCGCCATCGAGAACGTGCGCTTGTTCAACGAAACCAAGCAGGCCCGCGCCGCGGCCGAAGCGGCGAACGAAGCCAAGAGCTCGTTCCTGGCCACGATGAGCCACGAGATCCGCACGCCGATGAACGCGGTGATCGGCATGAGCGGCCTGCTGCTCGACACCAAGCTCGACGCGGAGCAGCACGATTACGTCGCCACGATTCGCGAGTCCGGCGACTCACTATTGACCATCATCAACGACATACTCGACTTCTCCAAGATCGAGGCCGGGCGCATGGACATCGAGGCGCAGCCGTTCGATCTGCGCGACTGCGTCGAATCGGCCCTGGACCTGGTCACGGCGCGGGCGGTGGAGAAGAACCTGGACACGGTCTATGTTTTCGAGGGCGACATTCCCGCAGCAATCGTCGGTGACGTGACGCGGCTGCGCCAGATCATGCTAAACCTGCTGTCGAACGCGGTGAAATTCACCGAGGCCGGCGAAGTCGTGCTGACGGCTACTTCCAAGCCGATATCGTCGGATCGCGTCGAGCTCACCTTTTCGGTCCGCGATACTGGCATCGGACTGTCGGCCGACGAGATGAGCCGCCTGTTCCAGTCCTTTTCGCAAGCCGACTCGTCGACCACCCGCAAGTACGGCGGCACCGGCCTTGGCCTCGCGATCAGCAGGCGTCTGTCGGAGTTGATGGGTGGGCACATGTGGGCGGAGAGCGACGGCCCCGGCAAGGGTTCGACGTTCCTGTTCAACATCCAGGTGCCGGTCGCCGAGCTTCCGGCCGCGCGGCAGCGCGATTTCGTCGGTGTGCAGCCCGACCTGCAAGGCAAGCGCCTGCTGGTCGTCGACGACAACGCCACCAACCGCCGCGTGCTGAGCCTCCAGGCCGCCAAGTGGGGGATGAAGTGCCGAGCCACCGGTTCTCCGTCCGAGGCACTGTTGTGGCTGGAGGCCGGCGAGGCATTCGAGCTCGCGGTGCTCGACATGCACATGCCCGAGATGGACGGCATCGATCTGGCTCGGCGGATTCGCGAGCGGAACGTCGAGCTGCCGCTGGTGTTGTTCAGCTCGCTCGGGAGGCGCGAGGCGGGCGATGGCGAGCGGCTGTTCAACGCATACCTCGCCAAGCCGATTCGCCAGTCGCAGCTGTTCGATACGCTGGTGGGCCTTCTGGCTCGCGACGTTGCGCCGAAGATCGAAGCAGCGCCCGGCAAGCCGCAGCTCGACCCGGGGCAGGCAGCGCGGCATCCGCTGCGCATACTGCTGGCCGAGGACAACGTGGTCAACCAGAAACTCGCGTTGCGATTGCTGCAGCAGATGGGTTATCGCGCCGACCTCGCGTCGAACGGCATCGAGGCGATCGAATCGGTGCGCCGGCAGACCTACGACGTTGTGCTGATGGACGTGCAGATGCCAGAGATGGACGGCCTTGAAGCGTCGCGCCAGATCAACGCGCGATGGCAACCGGGAGACCGCCCGCGCATCATCGCGATGACGGCCAACGCGATGCAGGGCGATCGCGACATGTGCCTGGCCGCGGGCATGGACGATTACCTGACCAAGCCGATCCGCGTCGAGCGCCTGGTCGAGGCATTGAACCACGCGTCGGCGCGCAAGGACCGCTGATGAGCGCACCGACGATCGATCGCGCGACCTTCGAAGCGCTGAAGCAAACGACGGGCGCCGACTTTGCTCTCGAGCTCGTAGATACCTTCCTGCAGGAAGCGCCGGTCATGCTCGAAGACCTGCGCCGCGCGCTCGCCGCCAAGGATGCCGAAAAGTTCCGCCGGACAGCGCACTCGCTAAAGTCGAACAGCAATACCTTCGGCGCCCTCACGCTGGCCGCGATGGCGCGCGAGCTTGAGCTTACGAGCGCAGCGAAGGTGAGCGAGGGCCGCACCGAGCCGGTGGATGCGCTGGCCCAGGAATATTCGCGCGTCGCCGCGGCCCTGACTGCGTTGCGCCATGCGTGAGCTGCGAAGCGGGCCGGGACGCCTGCTGGTCGTCGACGATAACAAAGTCAATCGACTGTTGCTGACGCGCAGCCTGGAGTTGCAGGGGCACAGCGTCGCATCAGCCGAGAACGGCCGCGTCGCGCTGGAGATGCTGAAGCGCGAGGGCTTCGACCTGTTGCTGTTGGACATGGAGATGCCCGAGATGAACGGGTTCCAGGTGCTCGAGCAACTGGCCGGCGACCGGCAGCTGCGCGACCTGCCGGTCATCGTCACCTCGTCGCTCGAAGGTGTCGAGAACGTCGTGCGCTGCATCGAGCTTGGCGCCGAAGATTATCTGTCCAAGCCCGTCAACCCGGGTTTGCTGAAGGCGCGGATCGGAACGAGCCTCGAGAAGAAACGATTGCGAGACCAGCAGAAGGAGTTGATGCGCCGCTTCGCTACCCCTGAAGTGGCCCAGGATCTGCAGACGTCTGGTTTCTCGCTAGGCGGCAAGCTGGTGCGCGCATCGGTGATGTTTTCCGACATCCGCGGCTTTACTTCGCTCGCGGAATCGCAGCCGCCCGAGGAGACGATCGAGCTGCTCAACACGTATTACGAGCTGATGTTCGATGCGATCAGCAGTCACGGCGGCGTGGTGACGCTGATGATGGGCGACGGGCTGATGTCGGTGTTCGGCGCGCCGGTGCCGCTGCCCGACCATGGCGAGAGCGCCGTGCGCTCTGCGCAGGAAATGGTCGAGCTGGTCGACTTGTTCAACGTCGAGCGTAAGGCGGCCGGAAAGCCGCCGATCAGGATCGGCATCGGGATTGCCACCGGCGAGATGGTCGCCGGGTATACCGGCACCAACAAGCGAGCGACTTACACCTGCATCGGCGACACCGTCAATCTCGCGGCGCGGCTCGAGACGCATACCAAGGTCGCACAGCGCGTCATTCTGATCGACCAGGCCACGCGCTCGTCCTTGAGCGAGCGCATCGCGGTCGAGCCGCTCGGCGCCGTGCCGTTCAAGGGCAAATCAAGCGCAGTGGAAGTGTTTGCCGTCGATCCGGCACAGCGTTAAGCGGCATCGATGGGCGCGCAGGAGCCGGCGATACCTGGGGAATCCTATTGGCAGACGGTTCCCGGAGCGACGAAGACCTCGCGCGTGATCGCCTTGCTCTGTGTCACGCTGTTGACCGTATAGTTGAACGTTCCCGTATTGCCGTTGGTGAAGGAAAACGTTGCGGCACCGACCGGGGTAGCGGCCACCTTCGTCGGGTCGAACGGCACCGAGTTGAACGGCGGACCCGTAGTGCGATAGAGGGTGCCGCTATAGACCCCGGGGGCCGTTTTCAGGGCCGTAACGACCAGCCACATTTGCGTCCCATCGAGATCGTAGGTAAACCACGTGGCAAAGATCGTGTTGCCCTGGTGGGTGAGATTGACGCCCCAACCCGCCTCGGAGCCCGCCGGCGCAGCCCACCACAAATCCTGATAATTGTAGGCAAGCGTCAGGTCGGTCTGGATGCCGAACGTGCATGTCGGCAACTGATCGAATACCTGGCGGGTAATCGACTTGGTCTGCGCAATGCCGTTGACGGTGTACGCAAACGTTCCCGTGTTGAGATCGGTGAACGCGAGCGTTCCGGTGCCGACCGGTGTGCCGACGACCTGTGTCGGATCGAAGGGGACTGCGTTGAACGCAGGACCCGTGGTCTGGAACAGCGTTCCCGTATAAACACCGGCCGTGGTTAGCGAGGCGCCCATCGTCATCCACAACCCCTTGCCCGTAGCATCGTACGTGAACCAGGAGGCGAAAATCGTGTTGCCCTGATGCGCGAAGTTGATGCCCCAGCCGGACTCCGATCCCGCTGGAGCATTCCACCACAGTCCTTCATAGTTGGGAGGGCCGGCCGCGATGACCTGCACGTTGGTCGCCGGCGAAGCGCCGCCGAAAGCCAGGCCTGCGGGATTGGTTATCTCCCACTGGAAATTATAGGTGCCGGCCACCGCCGGCGCCGTGATGTAGAAGGTGAACGTCACAGTCGCGTTCGGCGGCACCGCTGCCGGCAGCGGAACCGGGCTCACACTCCATATCGTATTGCCCACGGGCCCCGCCGATCGCAGCGTATACCCGTCAGTCGTTTGCCAGGTCACCGGCGTCGTGTTCTTGAATGTCTCGGTCACGAGGACGACAGCGCCCGCCGGAACCGTCGCGGGAACCTGCTGCGAGACGAACTCCGTCGCGGTCGACACCACGACTTGCGGGTCGGGCGTCTCATCGCCGAAAGTTCCGTGAAGCTGAGACAACATGCGAAAACGAAGGGGAGCCGGCGCCGAAAAACGGCAGCCCAGCGGCACCACCGTGAAATTGAACGTGACCTGCTGGCTCGGCGCGACATCGTAGGGAAGCAGAACCCGGTTGCCGCTGTGGCTGCCGTATGGGTTGCCCTGAATGCACCAGTAATAGTTGTCCTGCGGTTCCTGCGTTGCCAGGAAAACGTCGCCTTCGGCCTGGTACCAGGTCGCAGTGCCGGTGTTCTGCATCGTCACCACGACCGAGGTGGGGCTCAGCAACGCGACGAAGCTCGGCACCGTTTGCGAGACGAACGCTGCCGAATACTCGGCCTGGGCGCGCAATGCGGCGCTCAACGTGCAAGCGACCAGCGTCCCCAGCGCTGCAATCACCAGCCGCAGGCGGCAACCACGCTGAGGAGTACTGGGTCGGTCGGGCTCAACGCCCGGTGGGGTGTCGGTCATCGCCATTTCGATGCGAAGCGGTCGCTGGCGATTGGAGCGAAGTTATCGTGCATCGTTCAATGCAGGCCGGTCTGTGCGTATCCCAGGTCCTGGCGATGGTGGGCTCCGGCGTCATGCTGTCGGTCCCGGACTACTGGACAACGGAAAACCCGAAAGCGCCGCTTGCCGCAGCGCATTCGGGGGCGATGACCGCCTGTTGCCCGTCTACCGGCTAACCAGGCACTGATTTCCGTCGATCTTGAAGTTCTGCGTCATCGTCGACGTGCTGCTGCCGCTCTTGTCCTTGCTCGTTTTCTTGACGGTCAGCACCGCGTTCGAGCCGTCGACGACCAGGACACCGTTCGCCTTGATGTCAGCCGAGTATTGATCCTCGGTCTGCGACATCTCTTTCATCATGCCCGACATCATCGTCTTGTCCTTGGCGGGCATCGCCTTCCATTGATCCTGCATCTCCTTGGTGGTCAGCTTGTTCGCCTCTTCCATCTTGCCGGCGTGGGTCAGTCCCATCTGCTTGACCGACGTCTTGCCGCACGGATGATCGAGAATCGCCGCACCCTTGATCTCGGACTTGGCCAGTGCCGAACCGGTGGCACCGCACAATACCAGCGGCAGCGCAATGCTGATGCAAAGCGCTGACAGTCGACGACGTTGCATTTTTCCCCCTGTGAGTTGACGGAACCGGGGACAGACCCCGATCGCGCGCGTACATTGACGAGGGTCTGTCCCCCGCAAATCGCAAATCAAGCGACGCCTTATTGTAATCAAAGTCCGCATTTTTTCCGACCGACCAGAAAACGCGTCCAGTGCCATCGCCATCCGGTCGGCTCGCTTACGGCGATGCGTCCTTCACGACCTCGCCGCCCCTGACGATCATCCGCAGGTTCTTGCCATTCGCCGCGAGCAACGAGATGTCGTGCAACGGGTCGCCGTCGACCACCAGCAGGTCGGCGTGCGCGCCCTGCGCGATACAGCCAAGCTTGCCCTGTTGCATCATCATCTCGGCGTTGATCGACGTGGCCTGCCGCAGGATTTCGAGCGGGCTGAACACTTCGCTGCGGATGGTGAACTCGCGACACTCCTGAACGTAGGTCGAGCCGAGAAGGTCGGTGCCGAAACCGACCTTGACGCCGGCGCCTCGCATCTTGTCGATGCCCGACAGAGCCTGCTTGTACGCATATTCGGCCTTTTCCTGGCTCACCGCCGGGAAACCGAGCTCCCTGCCTATCTCGACCAGTGCGAAGATGACGACCATCGTCGGCACGATGTAGGCTCCGCGTTCCGCGACGAACCGGGCCGTATCGTCGTCGATCAGCGTACCGTGCTCGATCGACCGCACGCCGAATTCGACGCAGCGCCGGATTGCGCTCGCCGGATGGCAATGCGCGGCGACATAGGTTCGCCTCTCGGCGCATTCGTTGACGATGGCGCGGATCTCGTCCTCGCGGTACTGGTTCATCCAGATCGGATCGGTGGGCGACGCGACACCCCCCGACCCCATGATCTTGATGCAGTGTGCTCCCTGCCTCAGTTCGTCGCGCGCCGCCTGGATGCACGCGTCGACGCCGTCGGCCACGCGGCATCCCCAGTTGACGATGCCGCACGAGCACAGCTCGTGGTGATGCGATTTCTGCTCGAGCGGACGAAAGTCGCCATGCCCTCCGGTCATCGACAGCACCTTCCCGGCGTAGAAGAAGCGCGGTGCGCGCACCAGGCCGTCGGCAATCGCCTTGGCCAGCGAGTAATCGCCCCCACCGATGTCGCGAACTGTCGTGAAACCGCAGTCGAGCGCATGCCCGAGCATCCGGATGGCGTGCGCGGTGCGATACGGTTCGCCGATCGCCTCGATCTTCTGCATCGACACATCGCTGCAGTAGGCATGCAGATGCGCATCGATCAGACCAGGCATCAGCGTGCGCCCGGCGACATCGATCACCCGCGCACGCGGGGCGCCGATCGAACGCGCCGAAACCTCCTGGATCATCCCGTCGGCCACGAGCAGCTCCATGCCCTCAGGGCACTCGGCATTCGTGCCGTCGAAGATGCGCGCGTTCCTGAACAGCAGCGGTGTCATCGGTCGGTCGCAAGCACGGGTCTGGAGTTGCGGGCGATCTTAACACTCGGGCCGTGTTTCCCCTGAATTCCCACGACACAGGTTGCCATAGCGCAAGGTTTAACGGCGGGCTTTAGCAGGATCAGTGCTGGCGCTGTATCCTTGTGTTTATGCGTGTTATCTTCCTCGCGCTTCTCATCACCCTCGGGATTAACGGCGTGCATGCCCAGACGAAAGACCCCGCTGCCGAAGCAGGCGCACAGCTAAAAGCCCTGCTGGACGAAGACCTCGACGCGACCTTCCGGCGCAATCCGATCCAGGCGACCGTTCGCGGGGTTCCGGGCTACAACCATCTGCTGCCGGACCTGTCGCTCGCCACTCTCGAACGCGAACACGAACGCGAGCGCACGGCGCTTGCGCGGCTGAAAGCGCTGGACGTCAAGGCTCTGCGCGGCCAGGACCGGATTTCGTACGAGCTGCTTCGCGACAAAATGGAGCTCGCCGTCGAGGCGCAGCAGTTCCGGGACGCCGACGCCCTGGTGCTGACGACGCTGGGCGGCCTGCACAACGTGCTGCCGCGAGCCGCGCAGGTGACGCCGTTCCGCAGCGCCGCCGACTATCGCGACTACATCAAGCGAATTCGCGCGGCATCCGCTCTCGCCGAGGACACGATTGCCAGGTTGAAGCCGGGCATGAGTAGCGGCTGGATGAGCACCAAGCCGGTGCTGGATCGGATCGTCGCCGCGATCGATGCCCACCTCGTCGAGGACGTCGCGCAGAGCGCGCTAATGGCGCCGTACGCGCGCATGGCCGAAGGAATACCGGACGCCGAGCGCACGGCGCTCGCCGCGGATGCGCGCCGTGCCATCGCCGACGATTATCAGCCGGCCCTGCGCCGCTTCAAGGCTTTCATCGAGTCCGACTACCGTCCGAAGGCGCCCGACATCGCGGGCCTCGCGTCGTTTCCCGGCGGCGCGCGTTATTACGAGTTCCTCATCCGCTCGCGTATCGTTCGTGACCGCTCGGCAAAGCAGATCCACGAGCTGGGACTCTCCGAGGTCCAGGCTTTGCGCGGCGAGATCGGTGTGATCGCGAAAGAGGTGGGATTCAAGGGCACGACCGACGACTTCATCGAATACATGCGCACCGACCCGAAATTCTTTTTCGAGTCATCGGATGCGGTGCTCGCAGCGTACCGGGCGATGGCGCCGCGCGTCGACCCGCAGCTTCCCAAGCTCTTCCACAACGTGCCGCGCATGCCGTACGCGGTGCGAAGCATGACGCCGGCGGAGTCCGCCAGCAGCGCCGCGGCGAACTACCAGGTCGGCTCTCTTGCCCTGGGCACCAGCGCCTACTTCACCATCAACTCGCTGGGCTATGCGAGCGAGGCGAAGTGGCGAACGGAGACTCTCTTTCTGCATGAAGCTGTGCCAGGACACCACATGCAGCTCGCGCGTGCCGCCGAGATCGAGGGTCTGCATCCGTGGCGTTCCCAGGCCAGCTTCAACATCGCATACGCCGAGGGCTGGGCGCTATACGCCGAGTCGCTCGGCTACGATATGGGCTTCTACAAGGATCCGTACCAGCGCTACGGCAACCTGCAGGCTCGCCTCTTCCGCGCCGCGCGCCTCGTCGTGGATACCGGAATTCACGCCTACAACTGGCCGCGCGACAAGGCGATCGCCTACATGAGCCATCAGGGCGGCGTCGATCAGGCGTTCGCCGAGAGCGAGGTGGACCGCTATTTCTCTACCCCGGCCCAGGCTCTCGGCTACCTGCTCGGCTACCACAAGATGCGCGAGCTTCGCGCCCGCGCGGAAAAGACACTCGGCGCCCGCTTCAACGTCAAGGACTTCCACGCGGCGGTGATCGACAACGGCTCGATGCCGCTCGCCGTCCTCGAAAAGCTGGTCGACGAATGGATCGCCGCGGGAGGCGGGCGTCCCAAGGCGCATTGACGGGCGCTCGATGATGACCGAAAGATGAGGGCCAGCAGCCGAATCAGGAGTCTCGCATGAGCATGGCCGCATGGACCTGGCTCCTTCCGGCGCTTTCCTTCGCGCTGCTCATCGGGGGACTGGCGGCGGGCGTTGGCCCGCTGCTTTCGATCGTTTGCGCTGCCGCGCTGATCGGCGCCGTGATCGCGGCAGTGCACCACGCCGAGGTCATCGCGCATCGCGTCGGCGAGCCGTTCGGGACGCTTGTTCTCGCCGTTGCGGTGACGATCATCGAAGTCGCGCTGATCCTCTCGGTAGTGCTTGCCGGCGGTCCCGACGCCGCTACTCTGCCGCGCGACACGATCTACGCGGCGATCATGATCATCTGCAACGGCGTCGTCGGACTGTGCGTCCTGGTGGGCGGCCTCGTCCATCACGAGCAGTCGTTCCACGAGGAGGGGTCGAGCGCGGGACTCGCTGCGCTCATCGCCTTGTCTGCGTTTGCGCTCGTCCTGCCGACTTTCACCACGACCACCTCCGGCGGTACATACAGCACCGCGCAGCTTGCTTTCGTAGCCTTCACGTCGGCGGCGCTCTGGGCGGTTTATGTCTTCACTCAGACGATACGTCACCGCGACTACTTCCTCCCGCCGGTGGATGCGTCGAGCCAGAACGCGCACGCGGCGCCGCCCACGAACCGCCAGGCCTGGATCAGCTTCGCCCTGCTCATCGTCTCGCTCGTATCGGTCGTAGGACTCGCCAAGCTTCTCTCGCCCGTGATCGAGCACGTGGTCGATCAGGCGAGAGCGCCGAAGGCCGTGATCGGGATCGCGATTGCGACACTGGTCCTGCTGCCGGAGACGTGGGCCGCAGTGCGGGCCGCGCACGCGAACCGTCTGCAGACCAGCATGAATCTCGCGCTCGGGTCGGCGCTTGCGACCATCGGCCTGACGATCCCCGTCGTGGCCCTGACCGCGATCGTGCTCCGAATCCCGCTCGTCCTTGGCCTGGGACCGAAGGATCTGGTGATGCTGGCCGTCACTCTGTTGTTGAGCTCCGTCACGCTGGGAACCGGCCGTACTCACATGATGCAAGGTGCGGTGCACCTGGTCGTCTTCGCGGCATTTCTGTTTCTTGCATTCCTGCCCTAGAGAGAAATCCATGCCGGTGCGTTCCACCCTGATCTCGCTCGTTGCGGCGATCGTCGCTTCCATCGCGCCGCAAAGCATCGCCGCGGATTGGGCCGATCCCGCCAAGGTCTTGAGGATCGCGTTTCCGACCGACGTCTCGGGCCTCGATTCTGCCGCCACCCAGGAGACCTACGCGACGCTCGTCGAGCAGAAGATCTTCGACGCGCTGTACGTCTGGGACTACCTCGCGCGGCCGTACAAGTTCGTGCCGAGCATCGCGACCGGCATGCCGGAAATTTCGGCGGACGGGCGCGTATGGACGATCCGCATCCGGCCGGGGATCTATTTCGCCGACGATCCCGCCTTCGCCGGCAAGAAGCGCGAATTGACGGCGGCGGATTTCGTCTACGCGTGGAAACGGATTGTCGATCCGCGTGTGCGCTCGCCGAACTCGGATCTGCTCGAGCACAAGCTCGTCGGTCTCGACGCCGCCGTGGCCAAGGCGAACTCGTCGGGGCGCTTCGATTACGACGCCGAAATCCAGGGCCTGCGCGCCGCCGACCGCTACACACTGAAGCTGGAGTTGATCGCCCCCGACTATACTTTCCTGGAGATTCTCGACAGCGCGGCGTTGCGCGCCGTGGCCCCCGAGGTGATCGAGAAATATGCGGATTCGAGCGGGCGCGTGCAGAATCATCCGGTCGGCAGCGGCCCTTATCGCCTGAAGGAGTGGCAAGCCGGACATCGCATCATCCTCGAAGCCAATCCGGGATACCGCGACGAGCGGTTTCCCGCGGCGCCCGCGAATGCCGATGCAGCGATCAAGGCAGTGGCCGACTCGATGAAGGGCAAGCGTATCCCGCAGATCGGGCGCATCGACATCGCGATCATCGAGGAGACAAATCCCACCCTTCTGATGTTCAACGGCGGGGAGCTCGACATGCTCCAGGTGCCGGGAGACATCGCGCCGAAGATGATCGACGGCAAGGGGAATCTGCTTCCCGAGTATTCGGCGCGCGGCATGCGCCTCGAGCGCGCGACCGAACTCGCCGTCACGTTCGCCTACTTCAACATGGAAGACCCGGTGGTCGGGGGCTACACGCCGGAAAAGGTCGCGCTGCGGCGGGCGATTTGCAGCGCATATAACCTCCCCGACGAGATCCGCGTCATCCGCAACGGCCAAGCGTTGCCGGCGGCCCAGCCGCTTCCGCCCGACGTCGAAGGACACGTTCGCGGATACAAGGGATTGTCTCCGTACGATCCTGCGACGGCGCGCGCTTTGCTCGACAAGTTCGGCTATGGCGACCGCGACGGGGACGGCTTCCGCGAGCTGCCGGACGGCCGGCCGCTGACCATCCACCAGACCACGCTCGTCGGCGCCGTGTACCGGCAATACGACGACCTGTGGCTGCGGAGCATGCGCGACGTCGGCATCCGCATGGATTTCCAGGTTCAGACGTTCCCGGAGGCGTTCAAGGCCGCGCATGCAGGCCAGATCCAGATGTCGAGCTTCGGCTGGAACGGAGACATTTCCGACGACTTCATGCGCCTTTTCTACGGACCCTATGCCGGCGCCGGCAACCTGTCGCGATTCAGGAATGCCGAGTACGACGCGCTCTACGAAAAG
>DATBBM010000130.1:0-8898 GCA_036270955.1 Casimicrobiaceae bacterium
CCGGCAAGCCCGCGAGCGCGTTGCGGCAGGACGAGGACGTGCTGGACACCTGGTTCTCTTCCGCGCTCTGGTGTCACTCGACGCTGGGCTGGCCGGAGGACACGCCGGAGCTGCGAACGTTCCTGCCCTCGTCGGTGCTGATCACCGGCTTCGACATCATCTTCTTCTGGGTCGTGCGCATGATCATGATGACGACCTACTTCACCGGCAAGCTGCCGTTCCGCGACGTGTACATCAACTCGATCGTGCGCGACGAGGAAGGGCAGAAGATGTCCAAGTCCAAGGGCAACATCCTCGACCCGCTCGATCTCGTCGACGGCGCCGATCTGGAGAGCCTTCTCGCCAAGCAGACCTCGGGCCTGATGCTGGAGAAGCAGCGCGCGACGATCGAGAAACGCACGCGCAGGCAGTTTCCCAAGGGCATTCCCGCGTTCGGCGCCGATGCGGTGCGCTTCACGTTCGCGAGCCTCGCGACTTTCGGCCGCACGCTCAACTTCGATCTGAACCGCTGCGAGGGCTACCGTAACTTCTGCAACAAGCTGTGGAACGCAACGCGGTTCGTGCTGATGAATGTCGAAGGAAAGGACATTGGGCTGGCGCCAGACGCCGAGAAAAAGCTGAGCTTTGTCGATCGCTGGCTGCTCGGGCGCCTGCAGCAAGCCAAGCACGAGATCGCCTCCAACATCGAAGGGTACCGCTTCGACCTCGCGGCCAGGGCGTTGTACGAATTCGTCTGGGACGAATATTGCGACTGGTACGTGGAGCTCGCCAAGGTGCAGCTACAGAGCGCTGACGCGGCGGGCGACACCGCGGCAGCGCGGGGAACGCGGTCGGTCCTCGTGCGCGAGCTCGAAGCCGCGCTCAGGCTTGCGCACCCATTCATGCCCTTCATCACCGAGGAGCTCTGGCAGACGGTGGCGCCGCTGGCCGGAAAGGCCGGAAATACGATTTCGCTGCAGCCGTTCCCGCGAGCGGACTTCGATCGGATCGACGGCGCGGCGAACGACAAGATGGCGTTGCTAAAATCGATGGTCAACGCCTGTCGGGCGTTGCGCGGCGAAATGAGCATTTCACCGGCGCAGAGAGTTCCAATGATCGCGACCGGCGAGCGCGCCGTGCTGCAAGAACTGGCGCCATATCTGACCGCACTGGGCAAACTTTCCGGCATCGAGATCGTCGACGAATTGCCGGCCTCCGACGCACCGGTGCAGATCGTCGGCGAGTATCGTTTGATGCTCAGGATCGAGATCGACGTTGTCGTCGAGCGAGAGCGCATCGGCAAAGACATCGTCAGGCATGAAGGTGAAATCGCGCGGCTCAAGCCCAAGCTCGCCAACGCGGGCTTCGTCGACCGTGCGCCGGCCGCCGTGGTCGCCCAGGAACGGGCGCGTCTCGCCGGTCTCGAATCAACACTGGAGAAGCTGCGCACCCAGCTCGAGCGCCTGAGCGCCTGAATCCGCGGCGGCCACTGGCGCCGGCACGATACGCGCCGAGCGCTGCACGCGAAATCTTCGTCAATCCCGATGCCCCGGCTGCAGACATTTCGCGCGCTCGCGCACCGCAATTACCGCCTGTTCTTCTTCGGCCAAGGCCTGTCGCTGATCGGCACCTGGCTGCAACAGGTGGCGATGTCTTGGCTGACATACCGGCTCTCGGGATCTGCGCTGCTGTTGGGTTTCGTCACGTTCTGCCAGTACATCGCCGTGCTTTTCATCGCGCCGGTCGCGGGCGTGCTTGCCGACCGCGTCGATCGCCGCCGCGCGCTGCTGATCACGCAGTCCGTGATGCTGGCGCAGGCCGCGACCCTCGCCGTGCTCGCTGCGACGGGAGTCGTCGCCGTCTGGCACGTGGCCGTGCTCGCGCTGGTGCTGGGCTGTGCGTCGGCGTTCGACATTCCGCTGCGGCACGCGATGATCGCGCGCCTGGTCGAGCACCGCAGCGAATTGCCGAACGCCATCGCGCTCAACTCGCTGCTGATCAATTGCGCGCGCGTCGTCGGTCCGGCGCTGGCGGGCGTGCTTATCGCGGCAGTCGGCGAGGCGCTGTGCTTCGGCCTGAACGCGCTGTCGTTCGGGGCGGTGCTGCTCGCGCTGGCGATGATGCGCTGGCCGGCGGCCGCCCCGGCGCCGCCGCCGCGCGGCTGGCTGCACAGCTGGCTCGAGGGCGTTCGCAGCGCATTCGGGTTCGCGCCGATCCGGGCCGGGCTGCTGCTGATCGCGGCGATCAGCGGCACGATAGGGACATATTCGACCTTGATGCCGGTATTCGCCAAGGACGTGTTCGGCGGCGGCGCGCGCACTCTGGGCATCCTGCTCTCGTCGGCGGGAACCGGGGCGCTGCTCTCGGCGCTCTATCTGGCGAGCCGGCGCACTACGCGCGGGCTCGATCGCGTGATTCTGATCGCAGGCGCCTGCGCGTCGCTTGCGATGCTCGCGTTTGCGCACGCGTCGAGCTTCGCCCTCGCGCTGCCATTGCTGACCGTGCTGGGTGCCGGACTGATCGCTGCGCAGGCATCGATACAGACGCTGGTGCAGACGCTGGTCGACGACGACAAGCGCGGGCGCGTGATGAGCCTTTATACGATGGCGTTTCTCGGCGCGCTGCCGTTCGGCAACCTGCTAGGCGGAGCAATCGCGCGCTACGCCGGCGAGGACGTCGCGTTCTCGCTCGACGCGGTCCTCTGCCTTACCGCGCTTCTGTTTTTCTGGCGTGCGTTGCCGGGGCTCAGGACCGCGGCACGACCGGTGTATGTGCGCCTGGGCCTGATCGGCAGCCGCGATTCGCCGAAAGGGCGCGAAGACCGGCGCTAGACCTTTTCCGGCTCGCCGGCGGTGCGTTTCATCAGCAGCGCGGGAATCGGATGCGATTTGCGCGATGCCGGCCGCCCATGCGACGAGGGCGCCAGCGTGCCGGAGCCGTTCTGTCTCGCGGCCGGACGCTCGATCGGCGGCTGGTCGGGATTGCGGGTGTCGTCGACGGCGTGGTCGCGTCGCGGCGAGGTCTCCGCAGTGCGCTCGCGCGGCGGCTTCGCTGTCCTGGCATCGCGGGGCTGGCGCGGTTCGCGCACGGCCCGCGGCTCGCGCGAGGCGCGCGATTCGCGACCGGCGTGGGCCGGTGCGCGCTCGGCGTGCGCCGGCGCTCGCTCGGCCGGGATGCCATCTGCGGCGGCGACCGGGATCGAGCGCTTGAGCATCCGCTCGATTTCAATCAGCAGTCTTTCCTCATCGGGCGAGCAGAATGAAATCGCTTCGCCGCTCGCGCCGGCACGACCGGTGCGGCCGATGCGGTGGATGTAGTCCTCGGGGACGTAAGGCAGCTCGTAGTTGATGACCAGAGGCAGGTCGTCGATGTCCAAGCCGCGGGCGGCGACGTCGGTCGCAACCATCACCTGAACCTTGGCCGCCTTGAAATCGTCTAGCGCTTCAAGACGCGCCGGCTGGCTCTTGTCGCCATGGATGGCCGTTGTCTTCAGGCCGTCCTTTTCGAGCTGTCGCGCCAGGCGCGATGCACCGTGCTTGGTGCGCACGAAGCAAAGCACCTGCCACAGATTGCGCGAGGTGACGATATGCGCCAGCAACGCGCGCTTGCGCTCGGCGGCGACCTTGTAGACGCTTTGCGAGACGGTTTCGGCGGTCGTGTTGCGGCGCGCTACCTCGATCAGTCGCGGCGCGTTGAGCAGCTGGTCGGCGAGCTTTTTGATTTCGTTGGAGAAGGTCGCCGAGAAAAGCAGGTTCTGCCGCTTCGCGGTTGCCGGCAGCAGCGCCATGATCCGCTTGATGTCCGGAATGAAGCCCATGTCCAGCATGCGGTCGGCTTCGTCGAGCACAAAGATCTCGACCTGGCCCAGGTACACCGATTTCTGCTCGATGTGATCGAGCAACCTGCCAGGGGTCGCGACGAGGATCTCGATGCCGCCCCTGACCGTCGGAAGCTGCTGTCGTATGTCGACGCCGCCGTAGACGACCGTCGAGCGCAGCCCGGAGTATTTTCCGTACGTCGCGATCGCTTCCTCGACCTGGATCGCCAGCTCGCGGGTCGGTGTCAGGATCAGCGCGCGAACCGGATGCCGGGCTGGCGACGGGCTGGCGTTGGCGAGCGGCATCAATTTCTGCAGTATCGGCAGGGCAAAGCCGGCGGTCTTGCCGGTGCCCGTCTGGGCGCCGCCCATGACGTCCAGGCCCTCGAGAATCAGGGGAATCGCTTGCAGCTGGATCGGTGTCGGGGTCGTGTATCCGGCTTCGGCAACGGCGCGGAGGATCTCCGGCCTCAAGCCGAGCTCGGCAAAGCTCTGCGGGGTGGTGCTACTCATTCAATGGCGCTCCTGGCGCGGCCTCTCGCTTGTCGCGAGTTCCGGTCCAGGCAGCGAAAAATGACATGGGACAGCGGGTTTGCGGCCAATTACGCCGGCCCGGCTGGGGGATCGGCGGTGACCGGAACGGCCGCCGAATTCTTAAATAATACCTCTAAATGCCGGATTTTGCAACTATTTTCTCGCGGCGAGCCGTCAGATCCGCTACAATAGGCCGTTTCGCTCCCGCACCGCACCATGACTGACATCACGCCGCGCCGAAAGCTGCGCAATATCGCGATCATCGCCCACGTCGACCACGGCAAGACGACGCTGGTCGACAAGCTGCTGGTGCAGGCCGGGACGTTTGCCGCCTATCAGCACGTCGCCGAGCGGATGATGGACAGCAACGATATCGAGCGCGAGCGCGGCATCACCATCGTCGCCAAGAACTGCGCGATCGAATACGGCGACACGCATATCAACATCGTCGACACACCCGGCCACGCCGACTTCGGCGGCGAGGTGGAGCGTGTGCTGTCGATGGTCGACGGCGTTCTGCTGCTGGTCGATGCGGTCGAGGGGCCGATGCCCCAGACCCGATTTGTCACGCGGAAGGCGCTGGCGCAGGGCCTGAAGCCTATCGTCGTGGTCAACAAGGTCGACCGGCCCGGCGCACGCGCCGAGTGGGTGGTCAACCAGACCTTCGAGCTGTTCGACCGGCTGGGCGCCAGCGAAGACCAGCTCGATTTTCCCGTCGTCTACGCATCGGCACTGAACGGCTACGCGTCCCTCGACCCGAATACGACGGGCACCGACATGCGGCCGCTGTTCGAAACGATCCTCGCCAGCGTGCCCGCGCCAGCCGGCGATCCCGACGGTCCGCTGCAACTGCAGATCAGCGCGCTCGACTATTCGAGCTATGTCGGGCGCCTGGGCATCGGCCGCATCCGTCGCGGGCGCCTCGTCCCGGGTCAGGAAGTGATGGTCCTGTCCGGCGACGCCGCGTCGTCGCGCGGCAAGATCGGCCAGGTGCTCGGTTTCTCCGGGCTAGCGCGCGCGCCGGTCGAAAGCGCGGCGGCGGGCGACATCGTGCTGATCACCGGCATCGATCAACTGTCGATCGGCACAACGATCGCGGCGGTCGATGCGCCCGAGGCGCTGCCGATGATTTCCGTCGACGAGCCGACGTTGTCTATGCAGTTCCAGGTCAACACTTCGCCCCTTGCCGGCAAGGAAGGGAAGTACGTTACCAGCCGCAATCTGCGCGAGCGGCTGTCGCGGGAGCTTTTGACCAATGTCGCGCTGAAGGTCGAGGACACCGCCGACACCGACATCTTCACCGTATTCGGGCGCGGCGAACTGCACCTCACCATCCTGCTCGAGAACATGCGGCGCGAAGGCTACGAGCTCGCGGTATCGCGGCCGCGTGTCGTGTTCCGGGAAATCGACGGCGAGCAGTGCGAGCCGTTCGAGCAGCTCTCGGTCGACGTCGAGGATGCGCATCAGGGTGCGGTGATGGAAGCGCTGGGCATGCGGCGCGGCGAGCTCACGCACATGGAATCGGACAGCCGCGGGCGCACGCGGCTCGAGTACCGCGTCCCCGCGCGCGGCCTGATCGGATTCCAGGGCGAGTTCATGAACCTGACCCGCGGCACCGGCCTGATCAGTCATGTGTTCGACGGGTATGCCAAGGTCGGCGGCGACATTCCCGAGCGGCGCAACGGCGTGCTGATCTCGGCGGAAGCCGGCGACGCAGTCGCGTATGCGCTGTGGAAGCTGCAGGAGCGCGGCCGCATGTTCGTATCTCCCGGCGACAAGCTGTACGAAGGCATGGTGATCGGCATCCACAGCCGCGACAACGATCTGGTCGTCAATCCGATCAAGGGCAAGCAGCTGACCAACGTCCGCGCGTCCGGCAAGGACGAAGCGATCGCGCTGACGCCGCCGATCCAGCTGACGCTCGAGTACGCGGTCGAGTTCATCGCCGACGACGAGCTCGCCGAGGTCACGCCAAAGTCGATTCGCATCCGCAAGCGACACCTGCTTGCGCACGAGCGCAAGCGCGCAAGCCGCGAAGCCGCGTAGCGTCGGGATCGGCAAGTCCGGCCGCGACGCGCTTTGCCGGCAACGGAGCGCCGACGTAAACTGTCGCGCATGACAACGAATCTCTGGCTGGCTGTCGCAGGAATCGCGCTGGTCGCGATCGCGGCGCTTCTCGCCTTGCTGTTGCTGCGCGTGCAATCGCTCTACCGCGCGGCGAGCATCACAGACACCCGCACCCGGCTCGACGCCATCGGCGCGCAGAACGAGCGTCTCGAGCGCGAGCTCCGCGCCGAGCTCGCGCAGGCGCGCAGCGAGGCCGCGCAGCAGGCCCAGCTGGGCCGCGGGGAGCTTGCGGCGGCTATAAGCCGTTTTGCGCAGGAAGTGCAAACCCTGCTCGGTACGATCGCCCAGTTGCAAAACGAGCGGTTGTCTACTTTGACCCAATCCAACGAGGCACGCCTCGAGGCCGTGCGTGCAACGGTCGAGCAGCGGCTGGAGCTATTGCGGACCGACAATGCGCAGAAGCTCGAGCACATCCGGACCACCGTCGATGAAAAGCTGCATGCGACGCTCGAGCAGCGTCTGGGTGCATCGTTTCAGCTGGTCTCGGATCGGCTCGAGCAGGTTCACAAGGGTCTGGGCGAAATGCAGACGCTGGCTGCCGGCGTCGGGGATTTGAAGAAGGTGCTGACCAACATCAAGACCCGCGGCACCTGGGGCGAAGTCCAGCTGGAGAATCTGCTCGAGCAGATGCTGACGCCCGCGCAATACAGCAAGAACGTCGCAACGCGGCCCGGCCAGTCGGCCAGGGTCGAATTCGCGATTCGCATGCCTGGACGCGACGAGGGCAACCACGAATTCTGGCTGCCGATAGACGCCAAGTTTCCACTGGAAGACTTTCAGCGCCTTCAGGAAGCGCAGGAGAGGGCCGACCTGTCGGGCGTGGAGACCTTCGGCAAGGCTCTCGAGGATCGTGTTCGCAAGCAGGCCAGGGACATCAACGAGAAATACATCGAGCCGCCGCACACGACCGACTTTGCCTTGCTGTATCTGCCGGTGGAGAGCCTCTACGCGGAAGTCCTGCGGCGTCCCGGACTGATCGACATCATTCAGCGCGAGCATCAGGTCACGCTGGCCGGCCCGACGACCCTTGCGGCGATCCTGAACAGCCTGCAGATGGGATTCCGGACACTCGCCATTGAGCGGCGCTCAGGCGAGGTCTGGCGACTGCTGGCCGCGGTCAAGACCGAGTTCGGGACGTTCGGAGACATCCTCGCCAGGACGAAGAAACAGCTCGAATCGGTCAGCAATACGCTTGACGCGGCGGAGGTGCGGACGCGATCGATCGAGCGCAAGCTGCGGGGAGTCGAGGTTCTGCCGGAGTCCGAAGCTGCGCAGCTTTTGCGTGAGCAGCCGTCGCTGGTCATCGACGTGAATCCCAGCAATGACGAAAGCGCGGACCTCGACCTCGATCCATCGGCGTCGACGGGGGGAAGCTAGGCCGGCGCTTCATGTTCGAAGCCATCCGCAACTGGCGCCGCCGGCGGACGCTGGCGACGGCGGCGATTCCCGAGCCACTGTGGCGGCAGGCGCTGGATGCTCTGCCCTTTCTGGCGATCTATACTGAAGATGAGATCGAGCGCTTGCGCGAGCGCGTCGTCGTGTTCCTGTCGGAAAAAAGCATCGTCGGCGCCGCCGGCTTTGACGTAACCCCGCTGATGCGCGTCCTGATCGCCTTGCAAGCCAGTGTCCCGGCGCTCTGGCTGGATGCCGATTGCTACGACGGCTGGGAAAACGTCATCGTTTATCCGGACGAATTCATCATCGCGCGCGAGTTCGAGGACGAAGCCGGCGTCGTGCACCGGCACCGGGAGCAGCTGGCCGGCGAGTCGATGCCCGGCGGCCCGGTCGTGCTGTCGTGGTCCGACGTCGAGGCGGGAAGCGACTGGGAAAGCGCCGGGATGAACCTGGTCATTCACGAGTTCGCGCACAAGCTCGACATGCGCAACGGCGACGCCAACGGCTGCCCGCCGCTGCCGGCCGACATGCGGCCGAACGATTGGCAGCGGACGATGAACGCCGCGTACGAGCACTTCCGCGCGCGCGTCGAGTCGGACGAAGATACGGCGATCGATCCGTATGCGGCGGAGAGCCCGGCGGAATTTTTCGCCGTGCTGTCCGAAGTGTTCTTTGCCGAGCCGGCGCTGCTGCTGCACGAATACGCCGAAGTCTACGGCCTGCTGGGTCGGTACTACCGGCAAGACCCGGCGCGTCGCGCCGAGTTACTGATGGAATGGGATCACGCGCTGCCCGGCGGTTCGCCTTCGAACGCGAGGGAAAACTAGCGCCGAGGGGATCAGCCGCTCGCTTGGGCGACGACGGCCGCGCAATCGATGCCTGCCGGCAGCGTTCCCAGCGCGCCGGCGTAGCTCTCGCCCAGGCGCGATGCGCAGAACGCATCGGCGACGGCGGCGGGCGCGTGGCGCACGAGCAGCGCGCCCTGTAGCGCGAGCGCCATCCGCTCGACGACGCGGCGCGCGCGGACCTCGAGGTCTTCGTGGTCG
>DATBBM010000131.1:0-57531 GCA_036270955.1 Casimicrobiaceae bacterium
CAGGATTGGTGATGACGACATCACGGTCGTTGACGCGCAAAGTGCTCGCACTCGCCGATGGTGAAGGCATAATTTCTTGATTATGACTCACCCGCCGTGGGATTGCGTCCGGAGGGACTGACTAAACAGGCTTCGCGCCGCGGTCGGCGACGCGAAGCTTGGTTTGCCTATCGGTTCTTCTTCTCGTCCTTGTCAGATCCCGAACCCTTGCCCGTGTCCCGGGAAGTTGATCCGCCGCCGGATTCTTGATCGTCCCGGTCCGTCCCGCCGCCTTGTTGCCCCCCACGCTGGGACTCACCTGACTGTTGGCGTCGCGTGCCGGTCTCTTCGCCCCCTTGGCTTGGTTGTCGCGATTGGTCTGGACGCTTTTGGGCGCCCTCGTCCTGCGTACGGTTGCCTTGGGATGACCCGCCTTGCTGACCGCCTTGCGGCCCGCGCTTGCTATCCTGGTCTTGATTGGCCATAACTGACTCCGTGGTGTTCGGTAGAGAGGAAGAGTGCGAGCGGCGGCTGCCGAAATCTGCTCGAGTACAACCACCTTCCGTCTAACCTAACGGCAGCGACATATCGTGGCGTGGCCTGCGGCGACGAGCTATCAGACACAGACTGAAATACACGTAGGACGGTATGGACGCGGAATAAAAAGCCCCGCCGGAGCGGGGCTATTGGGTGCGAGCGCCAATTATTTGCCGCCGGTATCGGCTGGCGAACCTTGATGAATGCATGCGTCCAGCGCGTTCCCGGTCAATAGCTGACACTTCGGGCTGATGCCGCTGTATTGGGTATTGAGCGTCGCCCAGCAGTCACTGCGGTGCGCAGCCGGCGCCTTCGCGCACTCGCTGCGGGCCTGCTTATACGCAGTGATTTGGTCAGCCGTCATTGGCGTGGCGGTCCCACCGGCTGGCGTTCCCATCCCCCCGGCATTGGACTGAGTGGGGGTTTTGCCAGGAGATCCCGGCGTCTTATCGGCGGGCGCACCGGCCGTCTGGGCGTAGCCAGCGCTGGCAAACGACCCCAAGGTGACCACGAGAAGAGTTCGAGCTAGGTAGCGGCTTCTCATAACGACTCCTTTCAAATTGGATTTATCGGTGCCGAAAAGGCGACCTACCGGCGATTGGAGGCACCCTCCGAAGTCTCCTGCGCCCAAGAAAATGCTGACACGCAGCAAGATTCAGAGATATCGGATTTCGGCTGAAAAATAAGTAGCCGGTTGGCCTACAGCGCCGAATGTCTGAGTGTTGTTCAGTCCGACAACGTATTCACGAATGAGGTCCCTTCGTGTTTGCCAAGTAAAAAACCTTTTAGGCAAGGTAGTTTCTCCCTGAAGATTTGAAGCACCCGGTCCGAATGACCCTATCGCATTAGAGCCGTCCGGCACTTGCGGTGGCCAATTCCGCCAAATATTGTTGAGTCGCCAGGCCCTTACCCACAAATCAACCCGATGCCTGTCGCGCTACGGAAAAATTCTGCGCCCAAGGTTGTAGGACGCACTCGACGACGCGTCGACGGCGCGAAGCGTGTG
The DNA here is from genome assembly GCA_036270955.1 of Casimicrobiaceae bacterium. GTDB lineage: Bacteria > Pseudomonadota > Gammaproteobacteria > Burkholderiales > Casimicrobiaceae > PALSA-1003. The sequence goes on from DATBBM010000131.1 coordinate 1,523, forward strand.
GAGTGGATGTTGCGCGAAATGCGTTGCATGGCCAAGCCAGGCATGGAACGGGAAACACTGGAGCAGCTTTTCCAAGAGGAGGTTGAACGTATGCGTGCCGTAGGAAAGAGCGCGGAGACGATCGCGGAATTCCAGGCCGCGGCAGCAGTTCATGTCGCGCTGTGCGATGGGAGGTTCTAGGCCTGGTGGCGACCGAAAGCCCTTGCATCGACTGCAGGGCGCTAATTGATTCATCGGCAATTGAGCGGCACGCGTCGTTACAGATATATCACGTGCGAGTCGCGGCTGACGGTGACATCGACTACTACAGATGCCACGCTTGTGGCTCGAGGCTTTCGCACGAACACAAGAGAAACGGTCCTAGCCTAGGCTGGCGGCTGTTCTGACGTCCTCTTTTGGCTTAGACGGCATTCGCATCAAGTTGCATGCGCGGCCCCTCGGGTTCAAGAACTTGTTGGGTCAAGCCTTGGTGGACGCTGCGCGCTCTTGCGCGAGCCGCTCGACAATCGTCTCGCGCAATTGACGCTTGAGAATCTTTCCGACCGGGCTTACCGGCAGTTCGTGGAACAATTCCAGACGCTCTGGCAGCTTGAATGAAGCGATCTGCCTTTCGCGCAGAAACGCGATCAGGTCGGCGAAGGCCAGCGTTGCGCCGGGCAGTGTGACCACGCACGCGCAGGCTTTCTCGCCGAAGACGGGGTCGGGCATGCCGACCAGCACCGCGGACTTGACGCTCGGATGTCCGAGGATGAGGCTCTCGATCTCGTCGCAGCTGATCTTCTCGCCGCCCCGGTTGATTATGTCCTTGCGCCGACCCTCGGTGTAGACGTAACGGCCGCGGCGCCGGACAACGTCGCCCATCCGGTACCAGCCCCCGGGCAGGAAGGCGTCGGCGTTCTTGTCGGGCGCGTTGTAGTAGCCGCGGATCGTGTAGGGGCCGCGGGTGACGAGCTCTCCTGCCTCGCCGTCGACCAATTCGCCACCGGCGTCGTCGACGACCATGATCTCGTCCTCGTCGCATACCGGCGCGCCCGAACTCTCGAGCAGAAGCTCGTCCGGATCGCTGAGGCGAGTCATGTTGATGAGACCCTCGGCCGTACCATAGATTTCCTGCGGCGTGCAGCTGAGTTTCTGGCGGAGGCGCCGCCGCAACTCCGGCGCGAGGCGCGCGCCACCGTTCTGCACGACCTCGAGCGATGACAGATCGTATGCTGATAACACTCCGGAGTTCAGCCACGTCGTGATTAGCGGCACGACCGCGGCGATCACCGTGACCCGCTCCCGCTGCACAAGCGAGAAGACTTCGTCGACGCCTGTGCCAGGTGCTATCACTACCGTACCGCCATAGTAGAACGCACCGAGCATACCCGGCGATGCCAGGTTGTAGTTATGCGCCAACGGCAGGATGGCCATGAACACCGTACGGTCGGTGAAGCCCGCAGCGGCGCCGCACAGGCGTGCGTTGAGCACGTAATCGTCGTGTGTGCGCGGGATCAGCTTCGAAAGCGACGTCGTACCGCCCGACAGAAGCATCGTCGATACATCGGCCGGCCGAGGCCCATTCACCGGAGCCGGCGCATCGGGCAAGGTGGCCAGCGCCAACTGGCCCGGGGCCGGTTCGCCGGCCACGAACACATGCTTCAGCCCGGGGAACTCGGCCTGCATTTCCCAAGCCATGACCCGGAAGTCAAAGCCACCTACGACATCGGGTATCAGATAGGCCGTCGCACCGGACGCGCGCAGGAAATGCCGCACCTCGGCTTGGCGATGCGCGCGCAGAGCCATCACCGGAATGACTCCGATCATGTTAACCGCGAGGTAGCTGACGACGAACTCGATGGTGTTCGGCAACTGCATCAGAACAAGATCGCCGGACCGCAGGCCAAGACCGGCGAGGCGGGCGGCGCGGTCCCTCGAGCGCGCAAGCAGTTCATCGTAGGTCAGACGCTGCTCTCCCTGTACTAGGGCGACCTTGCCCGGCGAGCGACGCGCGGTGCGCGCAAACATCTCACCGATGGTCAGCCCTTCCCACAGTCCGCTCGCGCGGTAGTGCGCTGCGACGGCCGCCGGCCAGCCCACGAAGCCTTCCACGGCACTTGTCTCCCGTGCTCTCAGCGTACAGCGGATGGAGTCACTTCACAGGTGCCCAGCTTGCGCTGCAAGTTGGTCGGCCACGATGAACCTCCTTCAGGCAAGGATTTCCGGGTGTAACGCCTCATAGGCCGCCGCCAGCTTTGGATCGCGACGTTTGACTTCGGCGTGATCGACGCGACCCGTGCGCGTCATATAACTGTGGGCGAACTCCACCGGCCTGAGCGCCCGGACGATACGGTCCATGTCCTCATACCAGCGCAGGCTCGCGTTCGCCGCTTCCCAGATCTTCCTCATTGGTGGCAGGCGCTCTTGCTGGAACAACGCCAGCGCGCCGGGGACATCCTTCGCCCCGACCGCCCTGAAAGCCTTAAACAATGCGACGGAATCCTCCATCGCCAAGCGCGTGCCCGAGCCGATCGAGAAGTGCGCAGTGCGCAACGCATCGCCCAGCAGCACGACATTCTCGAAGCTCCAGCGCTCGTTCCAGATCGCCGGGAAATTGCGCCACTGCGAATTGTTCGAGATGATCCGATGTCCATCCAAGTCCTTCGCGAAGACTCGCTCGCAGTAGCGGATCGTGTCGTCAGGGCTCATGGACTCGAAGCCTGCGCGCTGCCACGTGGCGGCTTCGACCTCGACCAGGAACGTGCTGCGGTCGGGATGGTAACGGTAGTGGTGGGCGCAGAACACACCGAGGCTTGTCTCGCGAAACGTTAGTGTCAGGCTGTCGAAGGCCTTGGTGCTGCCGTACCAGATGAATTTATTTTGGCGCCAGTCGGTCGTGGTGCCGAACCTGTCCTCGTTCTCGCTGCGGATCCACGAAAATGCCCCGTTCGCCCCGACGACGAGATCGGCTTCGCCCAACTGTCCGAACGTGGTGACCTCGGCGCCGAAATGCAACTTTATGCCGAGCCGCTCGACATAGCCGTACAGCAGCGTCAGCAACTCGAGGCGGCCGATTGAAGCGAAGCCGTTGCCGGCGATCGGAATCGCCGTGTCGTTATGGACGATGGTGATGTCTGGCCAGGTTTCCAGGTGCGGCGTCAGGTACTGATACAGCGCCTCGTCGTCGGCCCGCAGGAACTCGAGTGCGCGGTCGGAGAACACTACGCCGAAGCCCCAGGTCGCATCCCGCGGGTTGCGATCGAAGATCGCGATGTCGTGCGACGGGTCAAGGCGCTTCATCAGCGCCGCGAAGTACAAGCCAGCCGGGCCCGCACCTAGGATCCGGATCTTCATCGTTTAGTTCGCCTTATCGACAAAGTGACGAGTGTATTTCAAGTCACCATCGTGAATATTGCTTCGGCGAACGGCCGTAGGTTCGACCGGTCAACGCGACACCTGCCAGGAATCGATCACGACACTGCTCGACGACCGCGACCGACTGCGCGCCCGCTGCTCTGGCCCGTCTTGTGGTCGGCGGCGCGACGCACGGACGGGGCCGCATGGAACTGGCGGCGGTACCAGCGCGAAAAGCCGCTCGGGGCGGAGAAGCCTAGCAGTGACGACACTTCTGCCAGCCCACGATCGCGATTCTTCATGTACCGGACGGCCAGCTCGCGCCGGACTTCCTCGAGCAGCGCCGAGTACGTTTGGGATTCCTTCGCCAGCTGCCGGTGGACCGTGCGGCGGTCGACACCCAGATGTTGCGCGACGAGGTCCACCGTGCAGCGCCCCGTGCCGAGCAGCATCACGATAAGCTCGCGGACCTGCGCGGCCATCCCCGGCATCGACCTCGAGAACCCGGCGTCGAGCAGCTGGCGCGCGTACCGCGCCATCGCCGGGTCGGCATTCGGGTTTCGTCGCTCGAGGTCGCTGCGCGTGCAGATGACGCCGTTGAAGTCGGCGCCGAAATCGACGTTGCGCCCGAAGACGCGTTCGTGCACCGAGCGATCGGCGGGCGCGTCGTGTGCGAAGCAAACGCGTCGCGGACGCCAGTCGGGCCCGAGGTAGGCGCGCATCATTCGGAACACGACGCCGATCGCGAGCTCGGTCGCCTGCCGGATGGGTCCGGTGCGGCCCACGATCAGCTCCTCACGCAATACGACGACGTCGCCGCTTTCCTCGATGGTCAGGAACAGCGCCTCGTTCAACAGGCGCGTATAGCGCGCGAGCGCCTCGAGCGCCCGGCGCAGCGTCGGCTGCTCGCGAACGAATAGACCGACCGGTCCGAGGTTCGACAGCTGCCGCGTCTCGGCCATCATCAGGCCGAACGCCTCGGCACCGCTCGCCTCGGCTGAGCCCTCGAGCAGCTGCCGGACGCGATCGATCGGCACCTTGAGCTCGGGATCGCGCAAACAGTCCGACGGCAGCTTGTAGCGCGCGAGCATGCGTGCCGGGTCCAGGCCAACCTTGCGCGCCACCTCGGCGTAGTTGGTGAGGCTGCCACTGCGGATGAGGCCGCGCATGCTCGTCCTCCGCCCTGTCCCAAAAAGACAAGTGTAGGTCACGGCAGGGAAAGTCGCAAAACCTCCTGACACCCAAAATGGCGGCACGGCAAGAGTTCATTGCAAGTGCACCGTATCCGTTCAGCGGAGATTTGGTAGAAAGACCATGGGTATTGCGCTTCACCACATCGACCACGACAGCGTGGGCCAGCGGCCGGCGCCGCGGCGCTATGCGTGGACGGTCTTCGGCGTCCTGTTCGCGCTGATGATCATGGACTACGTCGACCGGCAGGTCGTCGTGTCGATGTTCCCGCACCTCAAAGCGCACTGGAATTTGTCCGACGGAAAGCTCGGCGCGCTGGTGTCTATTGTCTCGATCACCGTCGCGATCGGAACGCTGCCGCTGTCGCTGATCGCCGACCGCTGGAGCCGCGTCAAGAGCATCTTCCTGATGGCGCTCGCCTGGAGCCTCGCGACGATCGCCTGCGCATTCACGCAGTCCTACGGGCAGCTCCTCGCGGCGCGCAGCGTCGTCGGACTCGGCGAGGCAGCCTACGGCGCCGCGGGCGCCGCGCTGCTCGCCACGCTCTTTCCGGCGCGGATGCGAAGTACGGTGCTCGGCGCGTTCCTCGCGGCCGGGCTGGTCGGCTCGGTGCTTGGCGTCATCGCCGGCGGCGTAGTGGCCGAGCGCTGGGGCTGGCAGGCCGGCTTCGGGGTCGTCGGCGTGCCGGGACTGCTGCTCGCGCTCCTGTTTGTGCTGGTCGTGCGCGATTACAAGACGGTTGCGTTGCCGGTGCCTGGTCGCGAGGCGATGGCGGGCTCGATGCCGTTCCGCGCGATCGTTGCCGCGCTGCTCAAGCCGCGTACGGCGATCGTTACCTGCATCGGCGGCGGGCTGCAGCTGGTGATGGTATCGACGACATATGCGTGGCTGCCGAGCTACTTCAACCGCTATTGGGGTCTCGCGCCCGATCAGGCGGGCCTCAAGACCGGCCTCGTCGTGCTGATGGGTGGGCTGGGCGCCGTGCTGTGGAGCGTGGTCGCCGATCGCCTGAGCGCGCAGCGCCCGCGCGCGCGTTTGTGGGTGCCGGCGGTGGCAGCGATCCTCACGACCGTTTTCATGTGCGCGGCGTTCGGCCTGCTGGCGCCCGGTGCTGCGCAGTTCGCGCTGATCATCGCCGGCGCGACCGTGATGACGGGAAGCATCGGTCCCGTGTGCGCCGTCGTCGTCGACGTCGTTCATCCGGGCCTGCGCGCTACGGCGGCGGCGTGCCTGTCGCTTGCCCAGAACCTGTTGGGCCTCGCGGCCGGGCCGCTGCTGACCGGCCTTCTGTCCGATGCATTCGGCCTGCCGCTGGCACTGTCGGTCGTCCCGGTGTTCTGCCTTCTCGCGGCCGTCCTGTTCGTGACCGCAGCGCGCAGCTACGAATCGGATCTTGAACACATCGACGCCGATGTGCCGTACCGCGGCGACGCGCTCAAACCGCAGGCGGCCTGACCATGCCGACGAACGACATGCCCGCGGACAAGAAGACGCGAAACAAGGCGCACACGGCGCGCGCGCGGACGACCGGCAATTGGAACCCGGATTGGGAGCCGTTCGCCGCACTCGACCCGGCGTGGACCGAGAAGGTGATCGCGATGGCGATCACGCCGGCGGTGACTGGTGCGCTCGACGCCAAGACGCGGGAGCTGATCGGCATCGCGCTCGATGTGTCATGCACGCATTTGTACACGCCCGGCGTGCGCCGGCATATCCAGCGCGCGCTCAAGGCGGGAGCGACCCGCGAAGAGATCACCGCCGTGTTGCAGCTCGCGACGCTGCAGGGCCTGCATAGCATGTGCGTCGGCGCACCTATCCTGCTCGATGAGCTGGCGGCGCGCGAGAAGACGGGCAGCTGACATTCAACCAGGCGACGACAACCACTCCAACCGAAGCACGCGACGCATTTCACGAAGGACACGAACATGAACTTCCTCGACGGCTCCCTCTTTCCAGAAAATCAGGAAAAGCTCGTCATCACCGCCGCACCGTACGGCCCCGAGTGGGTGCCTTCGGACTTTCCAGAGGACATTCCCGTCACCATGGAAGCGCAGATCCAGAAGGCGGTGGACTGCTACAACGCGGGTGCCGCCGTGCTGCACCTGCACGTGCGCGAGCTCGACGGCAAAGGTTCCAAGCGTCTGTCCAAGTTCAATGAGCTGATCGCCGGTGTGCGCACGGCCGTGCCCGACATGATCATCCAGGTCGGCGGCTCGATCTCCTTCGCGCCCGAGACTGAAGGCGCCAGCGCCAAGTGGCTGTCCGACGACACGCGTCACATGCTGGCCGAGCTGGACCCCAAGCCCGATCAGGTCACCGTAACCGTCAACACCACGCAGATGAACGTCGTCGAGCAGATGGAAGTAGACGACATCGCCGGCACCTCGATGGCGGAGCCCCAGAACTATGTGGCTTATCGCGAGATGATCGTTCCCTCCGCCCCGGGCTGGGTCGAGGAGCACGTGCGGCGTCTGAGCGCCGCCGGCATCCAGAGCGCCTTCCAGTTCTACAACATCAACAGCTACGAGACGGTGGAGCGCATGATCCGCCGCGGCGTCTACAAGGGACCGCTGGTCATGAACTGGGTGGCTATCGGGGGCGGCATGGACCAGCCCACGATCTACAGTCTGTCCAACTTCCTGCGCGCCATCCCCGACGGTTCGATGCTGACCGTGGAAAGCAGCATGCGCAATGTCCTTCCGATCAACATGATCGGCATTGCCATGGGCTTGCACGTGCGCTGCGGCATCGAAGACAACCTATGGAACCAGTCGCGCACGGCCAAAATGACCACCGTGCGCCAAATCGAGCAACTGGTGCGCATCGCCGGCGAGTTCGGCCGCGACGTGGCCAGCGGCAAGGAAGCGCGCGAGATCTGCAAGATCGGCGTGTTCTACGACACGGTGGAAGAGACGCTGGCCGCCAACGGCTTCGCTCCGAACGCCAAGGGCCGCCAGCAGGGCTTCCTGCGGAAAGTCGCGTGAGCGGACCCATGGCACACGCAATCCGCATGCATGAGACCGGTGGCCCCGACGTCCTTCGCTGGGAAGAGGTTGCCGTCGGCACGCCCGGGCCCGGCATGGCCCGCATACGGCATGTCGCTGTCGGCCTCAACTTCGCCGATACCTATTTCCGCTCGGGGCTCTACCCGGTTTCGTTGCCGAACGGCATCGGCGTCGAAGGCGCGGGCATCGTCGAGGCGGTGGGCGAGGGCGTCACGAATGTCGCGCCCGGCGATCGCGTGACCTACACTGGCTTCCTCAACACGCTGGGCGCATACAGCACCGAGCGGATCATCCCGGCGGCGCCGCTGATCAAGCTTCCCGCCCCGATCTCGTGCGAGACGGCCGCAGCGATGACCATGCGCGGCCTCACGGCCGCGTACCTGATGCGGCGAATCTGGCCGTTGAAGGCGGGCGACACGATTCTGCTGCATGCCGCCGCCGGCGGTGTCGGCCTCATCGTATGCCAGTGGGCGAAGCTGCTCGGCCTCAATGTGATCGGCACGGTGTCCACCGAAGCGAAGGCCGATATCGCGCGCGTGCACGGAAGCGACCACACTATCCTGTACGGCCGCGAGGACGTCGCGAAGCGCGTGCGCGAACTGACCGGCGGCAGGGGTGTCGCCGTCGTCTATGACAGCGTCGGCAAGGACACCTTCGCGATGTCGCTCGCATCGCTGAAGCGAAGAGGCTTGCTGGTTTGCGTGGGTACGGCGTCGGGTCCGGTGCCTCCGATCAACGCGACGCAGCTCGCAGTAAGCGGATCGGTATACGTGACGCGGCCGGCGCTCGCCGACTACATCTCCGATCCCGCCGAAAAGACGAAGCTCGCCGACGAGCTGTTCGCTCACGTCGCGGCGAGGCGCATCCGGATCGAGATCAACCAGCGCTATCGGCTGGAGGAAGCCGCGCACGCTCACCGCGAACTCGAAGCGCGCAAGACGACCGGGTCGTCGATTTTCGTGATCTGACACGGTATCGAACCGCGGAAGGAACAAGCAATGACGAATGCGACCATCACCGCACCGGCGAAAATCGCCACGCCAGGCTCGCTCAAGGTCGAGCCGCTGACGTGCACGATCGGCGCCGAGGTCGGTAACGTGAACCTCGGCGCGGCTTCGCGCGATCCTGGCGTCGTCGCCGAGATCCGCGGGCTGCTGCTCAAGCATCGCGTGCTCTTCTTCCGCGATCAGGAGATCACGCGCGCCGAGCACGCCGCGTTCGCCCGGCACTTCGGCGACCTGGAAGACCATCCGGTCGCCGCAAGCGACCCGGACCACCAGGGGCTCGTGCGCATCTACAAGTCGCCGGACCAGCCGAACGACCGCTACGAAAACGCATGGCATACCGACGCCACCTGGCGCGAGAGGCCGCCTTTCGGCTGCGTGCTCCGCTGCGTCGAGTGCCCGCCCGTCGGCGGCGACACGATGTGGGTCAACATGGTCGAGGCGTACAAGAACCTGCCCCAGCACATCAAGACGCAGATCGCGAATCTGCGCGCGCGGCATAGTCTCGAGGCCTCGTTCGGCGCGGCGATGCCGATCGAGAAGCGGCTCGCCCTGAAGGCGCTGTACCCGGACGCCGAGCATCCGGTCGTCCGCACGCATCCGGAGACGGGCGAGAAAGTACTTTTTGTGAATGCTTTCACCACGCACTTCACGAACTACCACACGCCGCAGAACGTGCGCTCCGGCCAGGACGCGAACCCGGGCGCGAGCCTCCTGCTCAGCTACCTGATCAGCCAAGCGTACATCCCGGAGTACCAGGTCCGCTTCCGCTGGAAGCCGAACAGCGTCGCGTTCTGGGACAACCGCAGCACGCAGCACTACGCGGTGATGGACTACCCGCCGTGCCATCGCAAGATGGAGCGCGCCGGGATCATCGGCGACAGGCCGTTCTGACCGATCCGCCGATGCCTTCAATTTCCACAGGATTGATGCCATGTACCGCCATCTGATCGTTCCGCTCGACGACTCGCCGCTCGCAGTCGAAGTCGCGCATCAGGCCGTCAAGCTCGCAAGCAAGCTCGGCGCGAAGGTCACCTTCTTCCACGCCCCGGCCGACTACGGCGCATCGAGCCTGGGCGCGCTCGAGCGCGTCCTGGCGCCGGCGGCCTTCAACGAGCACGTGGCGGGCGAAGCGCGCGCGATCCTGGCGAAGGCGGAGACCGTCGCGCGCGCCGCCAACGTCTCGTTCGACTCCGCGATGACGACCAGCGATCGGCCGCACGAGGCGATTCTCGAAGTGGCCGAATCGCGCGGCTGCGACCTTATCTTCATGGCCTCGCACGGCCGGCGTGGACTCAAGGGGCTGATCCTGGGATCGCAGACGCAGAAAGTGTTACAGCAGACGACGCTCCCGGTCCTGGTGGCCGCAGTGGAGAGCAACCTGCCCGACGCGGCGCTGCAGGCGCCGCTCGCTATCATGCGCGACGAGCACCGTTCGCTCGCGGCGGTGATCCACGGCCTCGAGTTCGTGACGCGCCGGGCGCACAAGCGCGCTGATCCCCGGTCGATTCTCCTGTTTCGCTCGATGCTTCGGTACATCGAGGCTTTTCCGGAGGCGCTACATCATCCGAAGGAAGACGCATACCTGTTCCGCATGCTGCGGGAGCGAACAAGCGATTACGACGCGACGCTCGATGAGCTCCGGCGTCAGCACGACGAAGGCAGGGTGCTGGTCGGCGAGCTCGCACGCGGCATCGAGGCGTACGCGGCAGATTCCGAAGCGGGACTCGCGCGATTGACGGCGGCCGTCGAGCAGTACGCGAGCGCGCAGATGCAGCACATGGCGCTCGAATACAAGGTCATCTTCCCGGCTGCTCAGCGGCATCTGACCGCGGCGGACTGGGCGGAGATCGGCGCCGCGTTCGCCGCCAACGGGGATCCGCGCTTCTCGATCGACAACGACGAGGAGTTCCGCCAGCTCTTCGCGCGCATCGTCAACCTGGCGCACGTACTGGTGGCCGACCGCCACGAGCGCGAAAGCGCGTAGACGACCCTGAATCACTAAACCGCGTCGCCGGCAGACGGCGCCGCTAGCCCGGGCTTTGCCCGTTCAAACCAAGGGAGATGTAACGCAATGAAGACCAAGTCGAAAATCGCCGCTCGCTCGGCTCATCCGCGCCGAGCGGCCGCGCTCGCGATCGCCGCGCTGTTCGCGGGCGGTGCGCAGGCGTTCGACATCGACACCGGCAACCCGGACATCGCCATGCGCTGGGACAACACGGTGCGCTACAACCTCGGCATCCGGGCGCAGTCGCAGGACCCCAAGATCCTCGGCAATCCGAACTACGACGACGGCGATCGCAATTTCAGTAACGGGTCGATCGTCACGAACCGCATCGACCTCCTCTCGGAGTTCGACTTTGTGTATCAGAGGAAATACGGCTTCCGCGTGAGCGGCGCCGGCTGGTACGACGATGCGTATCACAACCTCGACAATCACAACGACGCGACGGCGAACACGCTGGTCGGCGGCCTTCCGGTCGCCGGCGTTTTGAGCCCCTACACGAAGCGCTACGCGAAGGGACCGTCGGGCGAAATCCTCGACGCCTTCGTATTCGCGAACGTCGACGCGGGTGACGTGCCCATCAGCGTGAAGGCGGGCCAGCACACCGTGTATTGGGGCGACAGCCTGCTCCTCGGTGGCGCGATCCACGGCGTCTCGTATGGACAGAATCCGATCGATGTCTGGAAGGGATTCGCGACGCCCGGCAGCGAGGCGAAGGAGCTCTTCCGCCCGCGCGGCGGCATAACACTGCAGGCACAGCCGACGAAGGAGCTCTCGGTAGCCGCTCAGTGGTTCTACAACTGGCAGGCGGACCGCATTCCCGAGTCGGGAAGCTACCTGACTATCCAGGACCCGCTCAATTTTGGCGGAGAGTCGTTCATCTTCGGCCCGAACCCGCTCGCGGCGGCAAACCCGGCCGCGCCGAAGTACCTCCGGTTGTGGCGCTCGACCGACATCATGCCGCCGGCGAACTCCGGCAGCCTCGGCGACTGGGGTGTCTCGACACGCTGGAGCCCGCAATGGCTCGACGGGACGCTCGGCTTCTACTATCGCACCACCCATGACGTGTTCCCGCAGGCGATGGCAACGCCCGGCGTCGCAGCCGTGCCGGCAGCCCTCTGCTCGGCGCGCGGCGGCACGCCGCTGACCGGCGGCATACTGTGCTTCATCAATCCGAACGCGACCACACTGGCCGACCTGACGACATACGGGAAGCTCGGTACGTACAACGGTGCGTACGGCGACAACGTCCACATCTACGGCCTCACGGGATCGAAGGAGTTCTTCGGCGTGAGCTTCGGCGGGGAGGTTTCCTACCGCCAGAATATGCCGCTGCTGAGCGATCCCGTACAAGTGCTGCCTGCGGCGTTCGTTGCGCTGGTGCCGGGTTCGATTGCGACGACCGCTATCCCGTCGAAGGGAACGCCGGGCGCGCTCGGCGACACGTGGCATGGAGTGCTGAACGCAATCAACATCTTCCCGAAGACCGCGGTGTTCGACACGGCCACACTGTCCGGCGAACTGACCTGGATGCAGTGGGCGAAGGTCACCCAGAACGAAGCGGTGTTCAAGGGCCGCAGCACCTACACGGCGATCGACAAGCCGTCGAAGAACTTCGTCGGCCTCGCGCTCAACTTCACGCCGACCTGGTTCCAGGTGTGGCCGGGCGTCGACGTGCTCGCCCCCGTCACGTGGAGCCAGGGCGTGTCCGGCAACGCCGCCGTCGCTTTCGGCGGTAGCAAGGGCGGCGGCAACTACAGCGCCGGGCTCGCCGCGGACATCTATCAGAAGTACCGCATCGATCTCAAGTACAGCGGCTACTACGGCGATTTTTCGACCGACCCGACCGGCCTGACGCCGGCCGGCGGCGTGATGGGCGTGCCGAACGGCGCGAATGCATCGCTCTCCGACCGCGGTTGGGTGTCGCTGACGTTCAAGACCACTTTCTGATCCACGTTCCGATTTTAGGAGAACACGAACATGATTCGCACAACGCTACTCGCTGCTGCCTGCGCGGCGCTCTTTGCCGCTGGTGCGCACGCGGCCGTTCCCGCCGACGAGGCCAAGCAGCTCGGTACGACGCTGACGCCGATCGGCGCCGAGAAGGCCGGTAACAAGGACGGCACGATCCCCGAGTACACCGGGGGCATCAAGGCGCCCGCCGACTTCAAGGCCGGAGCGACTTTCCGCCCCGACCCCTTCGCCAGCGAGAAGCCGCGCCTCGTGATCACCGGCAAGGACGCCGCGGCACAGGCCGACAAGCTGACCGAAGGTACGAAGGAGTTACTCAAGCGCTATCCGACGATGCGCGTCGACGTCTATCCGACGCACCGCACGGTGGCGCTGCCGCAGCGCGTGGTCGACAACGTGCAGAAGAACGCCACCGGCGCCAAGACCATCGAGGGCGGTGTGGCGCTCGAGAACGCGCTCGCGGGCTATCCGTTCCCGATTCCGAAGACCGGGTCCGAAGCGATCTGGAATCACCTGCTGCGTTACAACGGCCTGGGCTACGACAACCCGCGCTACGAAAACTGGAACGTCGACGCGGCGGGCGTTCCGACGCTCGCGGTGACCGCTGATGCCAACTGGGCGTGGCCGATCTACGATCCGAAGAAGACCGGTCCGATCAACGCCACCGACCCGTACTGGTACAGCAAGCTCATGTACGTCGGTCCGGCGCGCCGCAACGGCGAAGGCCTGCTGCTGATCGATGCGGTCAATCCACTGAAGCAGCCGCGTCGCGCGTGGCAATACCTGCCGGGGCAGCGCCGCGTGCGCCTCGCGCCCGACCTCGCCTACGACACGCCGAATCCCGGCGCCGCCGGCGCAGGAACGTACGACGACGTGTCGGTGTTCAACGGCGCGGTCGACCGCTACGACTGGAAGCTCGTCGGCAAGAAGGAGATGTACGTTCCGTACAGCAGCTACCGGCTGACGTACGCGAAGAACGTGGCGGAGGTCACCAAGCCGAACCACCTGAATCCCGACTTCGTGCGCTGGGAGCTGCATCGCGTCTGGGTGGTCGAGGCAACGTTGAAGCCCGAAAAGCGCCACATCTACAGCAAGCGCGTGTTCTATCTCGACGAGGATAGCTGGACGGCGCTTGCGTCGGACCAGTACGACGCGCGCGGCCAGCTGTACCGGTCGAGTTTTGCGTTCCAGTCGTACAGCTACGACGTGCAGGCGCCGTTTGCCGATACCTTCGCGATCTATGACTTTAGCTCGGGCGCGTACAACATCACCGGTCTCTTCGGGCCTTACCACGGGCTCAAGTACATGACCGAGCTGCCCCGCGAGACGTTCTGGTCGTCGGAGGCCCTGGCCGGCGCGGGCCTGCGCTGAATGGCGGCCCAAGGCTCACCGGGACGATCGACCATGTCTGCATTGGGCAGCGTCATTGCGGCAGTCGGGCTCGCGCTCGCGATGCCTGCTGCTCAGGCCGCCGGCTTCGTCGACGTGCTTGCGGCGCCGGCGCAGATATCGCCGCTTGCGAGCCACAGTCTGCTGGTCGCGGTGACGAACGCGGGCAAGCGCCTCGTCGCGGTGGGCCAGCGCGGCCATATCGTCATTTCGGACGACAGCGGCGCGACGTGGAAGCAGTCGCCGGTCCCGGTGAGCTCCGATCTCACGTCCGCGTACTTCGTCGACGCGAGGCAGGGTTGGGCAGCCGGGCATGACGGTGTGATCCTGCACACGGCCGACGGCGGCGACACCTGGTCAATTCAGCTCGACGGCCGCAAGGCCAACGATCTCCTCGTTGCGGCGATGCAGCGCAAAGCTGCCGCCGAGCCGGCAACATCCGAAGCGGCAAAGAGCCAGCTTGCGGAGGCAAAGCGCTACCAGGCGCAGGGCGCCGACAAGCCGTTTCTCGACGTGTGGTTCGCCGACGCCAGGCAGGGCTACGCCGTCGGCGCGTACAACCTGATCTTCCGGACCGACGATGGCGGCGTGACATGGGCGCCGTGGTTCGATCGCACCGACAATCCGAAATTCTTCAACCTGTACTCGATTCGCCCCGCAGCGCGCGGGCTTTACGTAGTGGGCGAAGGCGGCCTCGTGCTCAAGCTTGACTCGGACGCAGGCCGCTTCAGGGCGGTGGCGCTTCCCTACAACGGCAGCCTCTTCGGGGTCGCGGACGCGGGAGACGCAGTTCTCGTATTCGGGCTACGCGGAAGCGTCTTTCGCAGTGACGACGCGGGCGCCACGTGGACCCGGGTGGACGCGGGGCTCTTTGCGTCGGCCGTCGCGTCGGCGCGCACGTCCGACGGCGCCACGCTGCTCGCCGATGCCGGCGGCCGTATCGTGCGCAGCGTTGACGGGGGCCGAACGTTTGCGCCGCTCACTCTGACTCAGACGCTGCCGGTCGCCGGCATCGCCGACGCCGGCGACGGCAAGCTCGCGCTCGCGGGACCGCGTGGTGTGGTGGTCGCGGCGGCGCGCGCGCGCTGACCCGGAAAGGGACCCAGAGCATGGCTGTCCGTTCCACCGATCTCGACGCGATGCCGGTCATCCGCACGGTCGCCGAGTTCGACCGCAAATCGGGCAGCGCGCTCGAGCGCCTCGTGTTCAACCACCGCCTGGCGATGGTGTTCGCCTGCGCGGCCGTGACGCTCCTGCTCGGATATTTTGCTGCGACGAGGCTCGTCCTGAACGCGAGCTTCGAGAAGATGATTCCGCAGGGCCAGCCGTACATCAAGAATTATCTCTCGCACCAGAAGGACCTGCGCGGCCTCGGCAACGCGCTGCGCGTTGTCGTCGAGAGCGTCGACGGCGACATCTTCGACCCGCGCTACCTCGAGGCGCTACGGCAGATCAACGACGAGCTCGTATTGACGCCGGGCGTCGATCGGGCATGGGTGAAGTCGCTGTGGACGCCTTCGGTACGCTGGACCGAGGTGACCGAGGAAGGCTTCCGCGGCGGCCCGGTGATGCCCGACGGATACAGCGGATCGGCGCCGGGCGTCGAGCAGTTGAAGCAGAACATCGCGCGCTCGGGCATCGTCGGCAATCTCGTCGCCGGCGACATGAAGTCGAGCATGATCTTCGTCCCGCTGCTCGACAAGGACCCGGTCACCGGCAAGCGCATCGACTATCACGCGCTCTCCAAATCGCTCGAGGAGAGGATCCGCGGCCGGTACGAGGGTGCGCGGAACGTCGAGCAGATGCGCAGCGGCACGGAGGCGCCGCAGGTCCGGATACACATCATCGGCTTCGCCGAGCTTGTCGGCGAACTGATCGACGGCCTTTTCAAGGTAATAGCGTTCTTCGGCATCGCCGCAACGATCGCGACCGCGATCATCTATACGTATACACGCTGCGTGCGCAGCGCGCTTCTCGTCGTCACTTGTTCGTTCGTCGCCGTCGTCTGGCAGCTTGGCCTCGTGGCGCTGCTCGGCTTCGAGCTCGACCCGTTTTCGGTCCTGGTGCCGTTCCTGGTGTTCGCCATCGGCGTGTCGCACGGCGCGCAGAAGATGAACGGCATCATGCAGGACATCGGCCGCGGCACCCACAAGCTCGTCGCCGCGCGCTATACGTTCCGGCGTCTGTTCCTCGCCGGCCTGACGGCGCTCCTCGCCGACGCGGTCGGCTTCGCGGTGCTGATGGTGATCGACATTCCCGTGATTCGCGACCTTGCGCTGACCGCAAGCATCGGCGTGGCGGTGCTCATCTTCACGAACCTTCTGCTCCTGCCGGTGCTGTTGTCGTACAGCGGCGTGAGCGCCGGCGCTGCGACGCGCAGCCTGCGCGAGGAGCGGGAGGAGCACCGCGGCAAGGGCCTCGGAGCGGTGTGGACGTTCCTCGACCGCTTCACGACCCGGGGCTGGGCGACGGCTGCGGTCGCCGTCGCGGCGGTACTGGCGGCCGGCGGCTACTGGGCGAGCCAAAGGTTGCAGATTGGCGATCTCGATCCCGGCGCACCCGAACTGCGCCGGTCGTCGCGCTACAACCGTGACAACGCCTACATTACCGGCCACTACGCGCTGTCGTCCGACCAGTTCGCGGTGATCGTGAAGACCCCGAAGGAAGGCTGCCTCCAGTACGAGACGCTGGTGGATGCAGACCGCCTCGCTTGGTCGCTGCGCCAGGTCGACGGCGTGCAGACGACGGTGTCGCTGGCCGACGCCGTGCGCCAGATCACGGCCGGCTCGTTCGAGGGCAACCCGAAATGGTTGACGCTCAACCGCAATCAGGACGTTCTGAATTACGGTGCACAGCAGGCGTCGGTCAACAACCCCGACCTGTTCAACACCGAGTGCTCGGTGATGCCGGTCATCGCGTACCTCGCCGACCACAAGGCCGAGACCCTCGACCGCGTCGTTGCCGCGGCGGCGGCGTTCGCGGATGCGCACGGCGACAAGGATCGCCAGTTCCTGCTCGCCGCCGGAAGCGCGGGAATCGAGGCAGCGACCAACGTCGTCGTGCGGGAAGCCAACCGCACGATGCTGTTCTACGTCTATGCGGCAGTGATCGCGCTTTGCTTCGTCACGTTCCGGAGCTGGCGCGCGGTAGTCGTTGCTGTCGTGCCGCTCGCCATCACGTCGATCCTCTGCGAGGCGTTGATGGTCGCGCTCGGTATCGGCGTCAAGGTCGCGACGCTGCCGGTGATCGCTCTCGGCGTCGGAATCGGCGTCGACTACGCGCTCTATCTGCTGTCGGTGCAGCTCGCACAGCAGCGGGCCGGCGTGCCGCTCGCGCAGGCATACAAGCGCGCGGTCCAGTTCACGGGCAAGGTGGTCGCCCTGGTTGGCGTCACGCTGGCGGCGGGGGTTATTACCTGGGCGTTCTCGCCGATCAAGTTCCAGGCCGACATGGGGATCCTGCTGACGTTCATGTTCGTCTGGAACATGCTGGGCGCCCTGATCCTGATTCCCGCGCTGTCCTATTTTCTGCTGCCCACCGCGCCGCGATCGGCGCGCGTCGCGCAACTGCGGATGGCGATATGACGACCAAGAATGCCTGGTCTCGCGGCCAAAAGGAAATCTGGCGAATCGTCGACGCGTTCCTCCCCGACCGGACGTTGCGCCGCCGCGTCACTTCGAATCGACCTCAAGCACTTTCCCAACAGGACCTCATGACGGCATCGGCCATCACTCGCACGAGGTCGGCGCACGACGCGCCGCTCTCGATCGCCAGCCTGCTCGCCCGCGGCGTTGCCGCGGCCCCTGGCCAGGAAATCGTCTACGGCGACACGCGCCGCTATACCTACCGGACGCTCGATGAGCGCGTTCGCCGCCTCGCGTCGGCCCTCCGCGCGCTGGACGTAGGCCCCGGCGCGACCGTCGCGGTGATGGACTGGGACAGTCACCGATACCTCGAATGCTTCTTCGCGGTGCCGATGATGGGCGCCGTCCTGCACACGGTGAACGTGCGGATCGCGCCCGATCAGATCCTGTACACGATCAATCACGCGCAGGACGACGTGATTCTGCTCAACGCCGAGTTCCTGCCGCTGATCGAGCCGATCCGCGACCGTATCCGCCCCGGCGTCCGATTCGTGTTGATCAACGACCGTGGCGACGCGCCACGAACGAAGGTCGAGTTCGCGGGCGAATACGAGGCGATGCTCGCTGCGGCGGCGCCAGACTTTGCGTTTCCCGCGCTTCCCGAGGACACGCGCGCGACGACGTTCTACACCACGGGCACGACGGGCGCGCCCAAGGGCGTCTACTACAATCACCGCCAGCTCGTGCTGCACACGCTCGGCACTATCGCGGCGATGGCAAGCGCGCCGCACGCCGGCTTCTCCGCGCGCGATGTCTACATGCCGTTAACGCCGATGTTCCACGTCCACGCCTGGGGATTCCCCTACGTCGCGACGATGCTGGGCGTAAAGCAGGTCTATCCGGGACGCTACGTGCCGGACGCGCTGCTCGGGCTGATCGCGCGCGAGGGCGTGACATTCTCGCACTGCGTGCCGACGATCCTGCAGATGATGCTTGGCTGCCCGGCCGCGGCGCAGACCGACCTGTCTGGCTGGAAGACGATCATCGGCGGCTCGGCGCTACCGCTGCCGCTCGCGCGCGCCGCGCTCGAGCGCGGCATTGACATCATCGCCGGCTACGGCATGTCGGAGACGTGCCCGATTCTGACCCTTTCGCACCTGACCCCGGACCTCGTCGCGGTACCGCGCGAGCAAAGCGACGCGTACCGCTGTCGGGCAGGCCGGCCTATCCCGTTCGTCGAGCTTCGAATCGTCGACGCCGACATGAAGGACGTCGCGCACGACGGCGTCGCGCAGGGCGAGATCGTGGTGCGCGCGCCGTGGCTGACGCAAGCTTATCTCGGCGAGCCCGAGCGCTCGGAAGAACTCTGGCGCGGCGGCTGGCTTCACACCGGCGACGTCGGCGTCATCGACGCGCGCGGCTACTTGAAGATCGTCGACCGGATCAAGGACGTCGTGAAGACCGGCGGCGAATGGGTCTCGTCCCTCGATATCGAGGACATCATCCTGCGCGCGCCCGGCGTTGCGGAGGCCGCGGTCGTGGGCATGCCCGACGACAAGTGGGGCGAACGGCCGGCGGCCCTGGTCGTTGCGCGGCCGGGCGCCGCGCTGACCGAGGAGGCGATCCGTCGGCATGTCGGCGAGCACGCCGCCCGGGGCGTCGTGTCCAGGTATGCGGTGCCCGATCGCGTTTACTTCGTCGATGCGATCCCCAAGACCAGCGTCGGAAAACTCGACAAGAAAGTCATTCGCGCGAACCTGCTCGGCGGACAGGCAAACGCCCGCTCCTGACGCGCGGAGTCGACGATGAGCAAGTACCATGGCACGCCCATCGTGATCGTTCCCGGATTGCGCGAACACGTGCCCGAGCACTGGCAGACGCTGCTGGAGAAGTCACACCCGAACGCGATATCGGTCCCACGGATGACCGAGCGCAAGCTTTCGTGCGCGGCGTGGGTCGAGGCGCTCGAGCACACACTCGCGCCGATGGTGTCGCCGCCGATCCTGGTCGCGCACAGCGCCGGCGTGATGATGGTCGTGCATTGGGCGAGGCAATACCGGCGCGCGATAAAGGGAGCGTTGCTCGCGACGCCGCCCGACCTCGAATCGCCGCTGCCCAACGGCTATCCGACGTTGGACGTGCTCGCTGAAGGCGGCTGGCTGCCTACACCGCGCGAACCGCTGCCGTTCCCAAGCATCGTCGCAACCAGCGGCAACGATCCGATCGGCAGGCTCGACCGCGTAGTGGCGCTCGCCGACGCCTGGCACAGCCGCCGCGTTCACCTGGGTGACGTCGGGCATCTGAACCCGGCGGCGGGATACGGCGAATGGCGCGAGGCGCAGACGCTGATCCACGAGCTCTCGCAATAGGCCTCGGCACGACCGGCTCGCTGACTGAGCCGGCTGATAAAGCTACGCAGGGTCGCCGAGCGCCAGCCTGAAGGCTTCTTCCTCGGCCAAGCCTGCTCCTTCGAGTGCGAACTTTGCGCGCTCGTCGGTCCCGAGCCTGGCAGTCAGCAACGTGTCGAGTCGCGAGCGGAAGAGCGGCGCCACAATGCTGGCATTTTCGCCGCTGCGCACCTGCACGGCATCGTCGAAACCCGCGATGCGCGCGGCCGCTTCGAGTCGTCCCTGCAGCGCGGCGATCAGCGCGAGCGGCAACAGGATCCGGTGCTGGTCGCCTTCGCGCAGCAGGCGCACGTAGGCGTTGCGGGCGTCGGCGAGCGCGTCATCGAGTCGGCCGAGCAGCAGGAGCGAAACCGACCGGTTGGCATACAGATGACCGGCCCCGGCGTCTGCGCCCAGCGCATGGAGGCGGGCGATCGCCGCGCTCGCGTGATCCGCTGCCTCGCGATGACGGCCGAGGAGGATTTCGACGAATGTGACGTTGGACATGCCGTACAGCGCGCCCAACTCGACCCCGCCCTCGCGACAGATTGCGACCTGCCGCTGCGCGCGAGCCAACGCTTCGTCGAACCGCCCCTGGCGGGCGAACCAGAAGCAGCGCGCGAATTGCAGCTTGGCGCGCTGACGCGCGGGCCACTCGGGCCTTTCGATCTGCGCGGCCTGGTCGATCTGCGCCTTCATCTCGTCGAGCGTTCCGAAGCGCGTGGCTTGCACCGCCGCGTAGGTCAGGGATTCGAAGCGCCGCTGATCGTCGTCGAGGTCGCCGTACAGCGCGGCCGCCCGGACCGCGGCGTCGTAGCCCTCGCGCCGGATCGAATAGACGGCCAGCTCGGCGATCGTGAGCCAGAATCGCGCCGCCGCGGTTGCCGATACGCCGCTGTCGATGTGCCTGCGCAGGGCGAGGCAACGCGCGAGACCTTCCGCCATCAGCGACGAGGACCACCACACGCTGTACGACAGGCCGGCCAGCGCGACCGCCAGCGGTCCCTCGCCGGCTCTGTCCGCCCAATCGAGCGCCGCGCGCAGGTTGTCCAGCTCGACCCTCGCCATGGGCTCCACGGTGCCCCGCCAGAACCACTCGTGACGCTCAAGCGGTTCCAGCAAGGCGACGAGGGCCTGGGCATGGTGGCGCAGCGACGCTTGCATCTCGCCGGCTTCGGCGAGCCGCTCCAGCGCGTACGCGCGCGTGGTCTCCAGCATCCGGTACCGCGGAATCGGATCTCCTTCGGCGAGCACGAGCGATTTGTCCACCAGCGCGCCCAGCTGGTCCAGCGCAGTCCACGGATCGATGCGTTCGTCGCTGGCCACACCCTGGGCCGACTCGATCGTGAAGCCGCCCGCGAACACGCCCAGCCGTCGAAAAACGGTCTGCTCGTCGGGGGTGAGGAGGGCATGGCTCCATTCCAGCGTCGCGCGCAATGTCTGATGACGGCGCAGAACGACACGAGCGCCGCCGGTCAGCACATTGAAACGCTCGTGCAGGCGTGTGCGCATTCCCTCGACGCCGAGCAAGGGGAGCCGAGCCGCCGCGAGCTCGATGGCAAGCGGAATGCCGTCCAGGCGCCGGCAGATCTCGGTCACCGCCGGCAGGTTGGCCGCTGTCAGCGTGAAGCGCGGATCGGCGGCGTGCGCCCGCGCCGCGAAGAGCTCGACCGCACCCGAATGCGCAGCGCTCTCGACGTCGTCCGCATCCGCAATCGCCAGCCCGCCGAGGCGATACACGTGCTCGTCGCTGGCGCGCAGCGTTTCCTGGCTCGTGATGAGCACGCTCAACCCGGGCGCGTCCGCCGTCACCGTGTCCACGAGCAACGCCACCGATTCGGCCAGGTGTTCGCAATTGTCGAGCACCAGCAGGGCGCGACGAGCCGCGAGCTCGGATCGCAGGGAGGCCGGCGTCGGTCGCTCGCCCGTGATCGAGAGCTCCAGCGTCTGCGCAATCGCCGACGGCACGAGCGCGGGATCGGCGAGCGCGGCGAGCTCGACCCACCACACGCCGTCCGGATAACGGTCGGCGCATTCGGTCAGCATCTGCCGTGCCGCGGCTTCCGCGACGCGGGTCTTGCCGATGCCGCCGGAGCCGGTGATCGTGACCACCGAGTGCTCCCGCAGCAGCCGCACCAGGGCTGCGACGTCGTCCGCGCGGCCATACAGTGTGGGCAGGCGCGAAGGCAGATTGGTCCGCGGTCCGGCGTGCTTCGATTCCGTGGAGGCGACGGGGGTCGCGACGCTCGTACCGGCTGACGCTTGAGCGTCGCCGTCGGACACGACGGCCAGATTGAAGCGGTACCCGCGCCCCGGAATCGTGGCGAGCGCGTCGGACCCGAGGATCTTGCGCAAGGTCGACACCTGCACCTGCAGGTTGTTCTCCTCGACGACAGTACCGGGCCAGACCGTCGCCAGCAGATCGTCCTTGGTGAGCAGCGTGCCCGGGCGATCGACAAAGGCTTCGAGCAGATCGAAGGCGCGGGCCCCGAGCGCGACGGGCACGTCGTCCGCCAGCAGGAGGCGCTGCTCCGGACGCAGCTCGAAACGCCCGAAGCGGCGCACGCGTGCCGCTGCTGTCAGAGTCTTGACGTTGCGCATTCAGGAAGTCCTTCAGCGAGCAGTTTACCGCCAACAGGGATCAGCGGCTCGCGACGGCCGGCCGGTCCGCCCGTGCCGCGAAAGCGCGCATGCAGGCCTCGCGCTCGGAGACGAATCTGTACTCGCTGCAGGCGCGCTCCGCGATTAGCGCCTGCTCGAACGGGGTGCCATCGCGCAGGAACAGCGTGGCCACGCCGTCGAGAAGACCGACCGCGATGAGAGTCGCCAGGGCTACGGCAACAAGGGTCCCGCCGACGCGGGAACGGGAAGGTTGGATGCGCATGAAAGGCCTCTCAGGGTTGGGGTTGAACGTCCGGTGGTGCTGGGACGGACTTTGCAATCCGCGGGGCCTTTAAGTCCTTGAGCGCTCCTTAAACGTTCTTAAAACGGTCGGACCCCGCTGCAGGGACGCGTCTGCGCGACTACGGCCTTTGCTGCGCGGGGAGGCGCGGCGTGGTTCAATAGCGGTGACACCCCGCGTCGAGGGTGCCGCGGGAGGGACCGATGCGCGCGATCGCGCTCGTCGATGCGTTGAAGCGAATCCTGAAGGGGCGGGGCATCACCTATGCCGCAGTTGCGGCAGGTCTCGCTCTCAGCGAGGCCAGTGTGAAGCGCATGTTCTCGCGCCGGGAATTCACGTTGCAGCGGCTCGAGGACATATGCCGCATCGCCGGCGTCGACTTTGCCGAGCTCGCGCAAGAAGCCAACGCCGAGGAAGTCGGGATGTCGCATCTCACGGTCGAGCAGGAGCGGGAGATCGTCTCCGATCCGACGCTGATGCTGGTCGCTCTCTGTGCCGTCGGCAATTGGACGTTCCGGCACATTGTGGATACCTACGACATTCCCGAGGCTGAGTGCGTGCGCTGTCTCGCGCGATTGGATCGGCGGAAGATCATCGAGCTGGGTCCTGACAACCGCATCCGCTCGCTGATCAGTCGAACCTTCTCGTGGCTTCCCGGCGGACCGATCCAGCGCTACTTTCGCGAGCGTGTCGAGTCAGAATTCCTGTCGAGCAAATTCGATCGGCCCGGCGAACTGTTCCTCTTCGTCAATGGGATGCTGTCGCGCGGCAGTTCGGCGGAAGTGACAGCACGGATGCGGCGCGTCGCCGGTGACTTCGCGGACCTTCACGCCGCGGATCGGGCGCTGCCGCTCTCGGAGCGCCACGGCGCGAGCATGCTTATCGCAATGAGGCCGTGGGAGCCGCGCGCGTTTCGCGCCCTGCGGCGCAAGGATCAGGCGCCGGTTCCGGCGGGGAGGCTGCTCAATCCGATGCACGATCGCGGCATCCCGGGGGCGGGTGGCACCGCGCGTGGCTCCCGCAAGCGGTAGCGCCCGCCGCGACCACAGGTAGCGGCGGGCGCGACTTTCCGCGCCCGGCTTTCATCGGGGGACCTGTCGCGCGCAACGTCGAAACCGCGGGCACGTGCCCGCATTTCGATGCAAAGGGACCTTCATGCTGTGCATCTCGAAGCGACTCGTCGTGGCCGCTGCGGCCTCGTCGACAGTTCTGACGGGCTGCTACGTCGTCCCGCTCCATCCGGACGGTACGCCCGCGTATCCCTATCCCTACGCGTACAGCACGCCGCCGTACGCGGGCGTCCCCGCGGCACCGGTCGCCCCTGGCCGCGTGCCGACGCAACTCAACGCGCGCCTCTATCCGATCAACGACGCGGCGACAGAAACCGGCGTGATGACCGGCAGTGTCACCAATCTGATGAATGGCAAGGGCCGCTTCCAGCTCAACTTTCAGGGGGAGCTTCTCAGCGGTGAGGCGACACGGACGTCGGGTGATGAGCGCCAGGGCGTCGCCAACGCGTATGGGTCACGCGGAACGTACATGAGCTGCGAATACAAGATGAACACGCCTTACCAGGGCGCCGGGACGTGCACGCTGTCGAATGGGGCGAAGTACGAGGTGCATCTCGGTAGCTGAGCGGAGCCCAGGCGACGAATCGGGGGGCCGTGCGAGGCTCCCCGATTCGTTGCGGCGAACCCAACGTGCCGTAGCCACGTGTTCTGATCTTTGAAGGAAGCGGGCGCTTGTGGTGGGGCGTGCAATCGTGGCCGCGCGATCGGACGAGGGTCAGGCCGGCGCACGTTTCAGAGCAGGGATGGCTGGCCGCCGCTTCAGGCTGGGTACAATACCCGCCGTTAAGCACCGTGGATCGCCGGATCGCGTTCCGATCGCTCATAAGGACGTCGTCAGCCCGCGCGATGCACCACCGCCTCGGCACTTTGCATAAAACCATTGCCGCTCCCCTTTCGCGCTGGCTTGCCTCGTCGCCGCTGCGTCACCCTCCGTTCCGGCTGTTTTATTTCGGTTCGATCGGGGTGGCGCTGGGGTACACGATGCAGGCAACGATCGCGGCTTGGTTGATGGCGACGCTGACACCCTCGGCGTTCATGGTCGCGCTGGTGCAGACGGCAAGTACGGCGCCGACGCTGCTCTTCGGCCTTGTCGCCGGGACATTGGCGGATATCGTCGACCGGCGGAAGATCATTCTGATCACGCAGATCGTGTTGCTGACGGCTGCGACTGTCCTCGGCGGGATGACCGTCGCAGGCATCACCGGTCCGGCGGCGCTGCTCGCGTTGACGTTCCTGATCGGTGCTGGCTTTACGTTCTACCTGCCCGCGCAGCAAGCGAGCGTCAACGACCTGGTATCGCGAGCCGAACTGCCCGGCGCGGTTGCATTGAGCGCAGTCGCATTCAATGTCGCGCGTGCCATCGGGCCAGCGCTCGCTGGCGCGATTGCCGCCTGGAGCGGTTCAGGCACAGCGTTTCTCGCGGGCGCTCTGTTCTTTACCGTGATGATCGTCGCGCTGCGCCGATGGAAGGGCCACGAACGCGCCCCGCCCGGTGTCCCGGAGAGGATGCTTTCAGGCATTCAAAGCGGGCTGCGATACGCCCGGCACTCGGCTGCGATGCGATCGCTGATCATCCGCAACCTCAACTTCAGCGTGTGCGCGAGCGCCTTCTGGGCGTTGTTACCCGTCATTGCGCGCGACCAGCTCGGACTCGGCGCCGGCGGGTTCGGATTGCTTTCCGCCGGATTTGGCACGGGCGCTGTCGTCGCTGCCATGTCGATACCGAATCAGCTACGACGTCAATCGTTGAACAAGATCGTGACCTCGGGCGTGCTCCTGTGGACCGTGGCTATTCTTCTCGTCGCGTTGACCCACATCACCGCGCTCGGCCTCATCGGCGCTTGCTGCGCAGGCGTCGCGTGGGTCACCGTCTTTGCAAGCCTCTCGGCCGGCACCCAAAGCACGGCGCCGGCATGGGTCCGAGCCCGTGCGGTGGCCATGAACATTCTTGCCGTCCAGGCCAGCCTGGCGATCGGTAGCGCTATCTGGGGCGCGCTGGCGTCGGCCGTCGGAACGAATATCGCCTTGGGCGCGTCCGCCGCCCTGATGGTCGTGCTGCACCTGCTGAATCGCAGCGTCCGCGTTGCGATGGGAACCGAAGCCGACGTCACTCCGGGAGTGCAATTGCCTGACATGGCTATCGCCGTCGAGCCGCTGCCGGACGATGGTCCAGTCTTGATCCAGATTGAATACCAGATCGATTCCGAGAATCGCAAGCCATTCCTGCGAGCCATTCATGCCGTCGAGAAGGTACGGCGCCGCAACGGCGCGACCAGCTGGCGGATCTTTCGTGATCTTGCCGAAGACGGCCGCTTTGTCGAGCGCTACATCATTGCGTCGTGGGCAGAATATATTCGATTGCGCTCAAGGATGACGATGGGGGACCGAAAGCTCCAGGAACACGTTGAACAGTTCCAGCGGCCGGGTGCTCCCATCCGCATTTCGCGACTGATCGGCCTCAACGAGTTCGACGCTGACTCGGATGTTGGCGTCCAAAGTTCCGGGCGGCCGTCAAGCTAGGTCCCACCAAGCTGCAAGTCGCCGCATGCCGGTCTGCGACGTTCGGGCGGCGTCGCTCCGAAGTCTCAGTGTGGCCAAGTCGGCGGGCAACAAGTCCCAGGTTCGAGCCTTGGTCGAGGAGCCATTCCTCTCGCATCACGTCTTCGCGGCCATGTGCGGCGGTGCGAGCCATCGGAATACGACTATCAGTCCCGCGATCATGTAGGCCATGCCCCCCGGTACCCACATGATGAGCCCTCCGAGTTGCTGATCCTCCAAAGCGGAGAGTCCAAACGCGCGCGGGCCGTCGGCGACGTACCAGGGCGACGGAGCGAATGTCAGTAGCGCGCCCAACGCACTCGTATGAAGCATCGTGGTGAAGAGCGACGCGACGGACGTCCCGGTTGGATGTCGGGCGCGTCCCCCGGCTACGCTCCACCAGTAGGCAACGGCGGACCAGAAAAAGCAGCTGTGCTGCAGAATATGGACGAGCGGATTCAGAAGCGCCGCGCGGAAGAGAACCGGCACGTGCCACACCCAAAGCGCCAGTGCGTGCAACACCCAAGCGCCGACCGAAAGCGTCGCCACATAGCCGATGGTGCGAAGAATTGGCGTCTTCGCCGCGGCGGCGAAGAATCGTCGCACGGGGCTCGGTAAAGCCCAGGTCCAGGCTTCGAGCGGCCGCCCAAGCACGATCAAAGGCGCTGCGACCACCATCAGCAATTCGTGCTGGATCATGTGCACGGCGAAGGATCGCTCCGCCCACGCGTCGATGGGCGACAACAGGCTGCCGGCGAGCGCCGCCCACCCCAGTGCAAAGTTCACCGATTGGCCGCGTCGAATGCCGCGGCCGACACCGGCCTTCCGCCAGAGCGCGACGACTCCCTTCGCATACAACAACGCGCCGAGCACGATCGCGACGGTAAGGACAACGAGGAACCCCAGTTCGACTCCGCCAGTTGCGGTTTCGCCGGCGTGCGCGAGCGCCGACCGCGACGCGACCAATGCAAGAATAAGGCAAGCTACGCGATACACGACGAGATCATCCAGGTTGGAATCCACATCGCCATGATCGCGAGCGCGGAAAGCGTGGCGACCATCATCGCGACACCCGCGAGAAAATGAGACTGGATCGTCGCTTCACGGGTACCCACCGACATCCCGGTTTTGCGCCAGCGCAGCCACGCGCCGATAGCAGCAGTGACTGCAAGCGCCAGGAAGACAATATGTGACAGATGGACGACCCATGTGCTCTGATGCGCACACGCCCAATGCACCAGCGCGAATGCGACGGTCTGGTCGGTCAGTGCGAGCAGCGGCGCCAGAATCAGCGCGACCCAGATGCGCATGTCTAGAACCGCGCGCCGAAGTAGATCACGGCATAGATGGGAAACCACGTCAGCACGACGAAATACCAGTAGCCGCAATTCTCGGCGATGTCGACGAAGCGCTTGCCTTCGAACGGCTTGGCGTAAGTGACCGCCGTCAGCACGAACGTGTCGGCCACATCCGTCACCAGATTGAAGGTGTGGAGGCCCAGCAGCACCCACACGGTCGACCCATAGGCGCCGTCGTCCCAGCGTACATTGAGCGCGGTAAACTCGAACCAGCGCACGACACAGAGGGCAACCCCGAAAGCGGAGCAGACGTAGAGCCACCACCGGACTCTTCGAATATCGCGGTCAGCCGCGCTCCTTTGGGCGAGCCAGTTGGGCAGGGCGCTCGCGAGGATGATGGCGAGGTTGATGTTGCCGTACAGGAGGTCGGGGGCATGGCCGCCATCGGGCCATGTGCTCGACAGGCTGCGCAGATAGAAGTAGATGACGATCATGAAGCCGAAGGCGACGCCTTCGATCGCCATCATGCCGGCGTTGCCCCACCACATCAGGCTTCGGTGCGCGAACCCGTAGCTGGGCAGCCCGGCGACGTCGAGCGCGTCACCCACTCGGACGGCCGGGACGCTGGCGGGGATGAACTCGCGCCGCTTCACGGGTCCGTCTCCCAGGACATCTCCTCGATCGACTCCTTTCTGTTGGGCCAGTACCATGCGATGAAGGCGATTGCCGGCGGAATCAATCCCCATGCAAAGCCGGGCACCGACCAGATCGACCAGACGAGCCAGAGCGTTACCGCCAGCGCTGCGACGAACGGCCAGATCTCCGGCGCCGGATATGCGTAGCGCGTATCCGGCAACGCGTTGATCACAGTCGTTGTAAGGCCTTCGCGAATCTCCGCTGACAATCCGCTCACGTGCGTTACACCCTTGGCGGGCTCCCAGAGCGGCTCACGCGACGACACGACGGGCAGCGCGAAGAAGTTGCAAGCGGGCGGCGGCGAGCTTACCGACCACTCGAGCGTGCCGCCGCCCCACGGATTGGCGGGCGCACGCTCTCCCTTGATGAAACTGCGTGCGACGTTGAACACAAACAGGAACATGCTGAGGTCGTTGATCACCTGCCCAGCCGCGGAAAGGAAGCTCAGGAATCCCCAGCCCGTTTCGGGGCCGTAGGTATAGATGCGCCTAGGCATGCCCTCCAGACCCAGGATGTGCAGCGGAAAGAACGTCAGATTGACACCAACGAAGAAGATCCAGAATTGCCACTGGCCGAGCCGGTCGCTCAGCACTCGTCCGGTGATCTTCGGAAACCAGTAGTAGATGGCCGCGAAAAGCGGGAAAACGGCGCCGCCGATCAGCACGTAATGCAGGTGCGCAACGACGAAGTAGGTGTCATGGACTTGGAGATCGAGCGGCACCGATCCCAGCATGATGCCGGTCAGCCCGCCAATCAGCAGAATGAAGAAGAACCCCAGTACAAAGAGCAACGGCGTCCTCATCACCAGACGGCCCGACGCGATAGTGGCGATCCAGCAAAAGATCTGCAGCGCCGTGGGTATCGCGATCATGAAGCTCATCGCGGTGAAGAAGCTCTTGCCGAGCTCCGGAACATTGGTCGCGAACATGTGGTGTACCCACAGCCCGAACGACAGAAACCCGGTAGCGATCAGCGACAGCACGATCGCGTCGTGCCCGAACATCGGGCGTCGGGCGAACGTCGGAATCACGGCGGAAATGAATCCCAGGCCCGGAATGAAGATGAAGTAAACCTCCGGATGGCCGAAGAACCAGAACAGGTGCTGCCAGAGCAGCGGATCGCCGCCCTCGGCAGGGTTGAAGAAGTGAGTGCCGAGCATGCGGTCGAACTGCACGAGGTTCGCGGCCAGCATGACCATCGGCATCGCGAAGATAATCATTACCGAGGTGACGAGCGACGCCCAGACGAACAGGGGCATGTGCCGCAGCGTCATCCCGGGCGCGCGCATCTTCAGGATGGTGGTCGTGATATCGACCGCGACCATCAGCCCCATCGCTTCGCTGTAGGTGACGAGCATGTTCCACACGTCCACACGCTTGCCTATCCCGTACTGGGGCCCGGCCAGCGGGACGTACGCGAACCAGCCCGCGTCCGGCCCGGTATTGGTCAGAAATGCGCCCAGGAGCCCCAATCCGCCAAGAAGGTAGAGCCAGTAGGCACAGGCAGTCATGCGCGGAAACGCCGTGTTTCGCGTGCCGATCATCAGGGGCACCATATAGAGCGCAAACCCCTGCATCACCGGCACGGCGAACAGGAACATCATCGTCGTGCCGTGCACCGTAAACAGCTGATTGTAGAAGTCGGGTCCGACGAGATGGCTGTTCGCGGTGGCGAGCTGGTGGCGCATCAGGCCCCCCATCACGCCTGCCGCCCCGAAGAAGCATAAGGCGGTCACGATGAAGCGAAGCCCGATAGTCTTGTGACCGTTGGCGGTCAAGAAGCCCATTACGCCGGGCTTGTCGGTCCACGTGCGCTCGAGCTGTGCGGCGGCAGGCGATCCCGCACCCGCACCGTCGCGCAGGCGCGGACCCGCGTCTGCTTTCGCATGCGGCCTTCCACTCGCGCGTCGCCCCGAATCAGACATCGAAGGAACGGATTGGCTCGCAGCGGTCATCGCAACGACCCGAGATAGGCAGAAATCGCGATGAGATCGGCCGGTGCGACGGCGAGTGGTGGCATGTCGACCCCGGGCTTGTACTGCTGCGGATCCGCGATCCAATGGGCGCGCGATGCGGGGGTGTTCTCCAGCGTCCCGGCGGCCAGCCATGCGCGGCTTCCGACATGGGTAAGATCGGGCGCGCGCCGGCCCTTCGCCGCTGTCCCGGAGATCGTGTGACACATCGCGCAACTCGCCTGCTCGACAAGATCGCGGCCGCGCTGCTCCTCCGCAGTGGAGGGTTCCCGGGCCGGCTCGCGCTGGACGGCAAGCCAGCGCTCGTAATCGGCGGGGGGATCTGCGATGACGACGAGCGCCATGTGGGCATGTTGGTAACCGCAGAATTCCGCGCATTGACCGCGGTACGTCCCCGGCAGATCGGCGCGAAACGCGATCGTGGACTCCCGGCCCGGAATCAGGTCTTTCTTTCCGGCGAGGCTCGGCACCCAGAAGCTGTGGATGACGTCATCGGCGCGGAGGCTCATCAGGACCGGACGTCCGACCGGCACGTGCAGCTCGTTCGCCGTCAAAAAAGCTCGCGCGGGATCATTCGGGTCGTACCGGGCCTCCCACCAGAACTGATGTCCGATGAGATCGATATGGACCGCGTCATCGAGCGACAGCATAGCGATGGTGCGATCGGTCATGAAGCTCGCGAAGAGCAGCAGGAACAGGAGCACGGAAGACGCGGCGACCGCATAGCCGACCGACCGCCGCAGCGCTGCTTCTTTCCGCGGATGCGACGCGAGATCGGGCAGTGTTTGCTCGGTTGCGCGCGGCGAGCGCCAGAGCGCCATGGCGAGCGCCACGAGGATCACCACGAAAACGAGCACGCAGGTCACGAACATTACGTTCCACAAGTCGAACAGCGCCGCCGCCTGTGGTCCTGCCGGGACGCGTACATCGTGGATGCCGTTCATTGCGTTTGACCGCTGCCGGACGATGGCTTGGCGGTCTCCGGCTTCTGTGCATCCATGAACGATTCGGGCGTGCGCGTCAGGAAGGCGTCGTTGCGATTCGGCGCTGCATCCTGCGGTGCAAGACCGGACATCGAGCGCACGTAGGCTGCCAACTGCCAGATCTGGTCCTTGGGGATCCGCGTGCCAAAAGCGGGCATGCCGTTCGGGCGCCCCTGCGAGATGGTCTCGAAGATCGCCGTCGCATCCCCGCCGTAGATCCACACATCGTCCATCAAGGCAGGCCCGGAGCCACCGCCTCCGTTGGCGTGACAACCGCTGCAGTTGTACCAGTCCCAAAGCTTCTTGCCGGCGGCCAGTGCGTAGGCGTTGCGTTCGTCGTGCGCGATCATCGCGGCCGCGGTCTCCTTGTCGCCGACTTCCGCGCCAGGGGCAGGTCGCGCGAAATCGCGCGACTCGCGCTCGCATCCGGCCATTGTCGCGAGAGCAAGCACGATGATCGTCGATACCGTGCGGACGCTGCTCATCTCTCTGCTGCCGCCGTGCCGTCAAGCGCCTGCAACGGTACCCCGTACTCGATCAGTACCGCGTCGATTCGCGATCGGTCGCGGACAAGCGCGGTGTCGATGTCGTCACGCAGCGCGCGTTCGTCATCGCGGACCGCGATCGCGATCGCAAACGACTCAGGCGCCGAGTCATCGTCCGGAGCCAGTGCGAGCTCGATAGGAACCTTGGCTCGCCGTGCGTAATAGGCCGCAGTGGGGCCCCAGACCAGCGCCACATCGATCTCACCGTTGGCGAGCGCGTCCACCATGCGTTGCGCGATCGGGGTAGCGCCGTAGACCGGAAACCCCGTCACGTTGTTGAAGATTCCCTGCCGAGCGAGAGCCAACGCCGGCGGGGCAGCGGCACCGTCGGCGCCAATCAACGGAACGCCGATCCTGCTCGTGCGCAGGCGCGGATCATCGAACGACCGGACCGGCGCGCCCCAGGCCTTGCGGGTGGCCAGCGCGTAGCTCGATCGATAATAGGGAATCGTGGTGGCGACATATGCCGGGTCGGCAGGAACTCCCATGAGCACATCGCACAGACCCGCGCCGAGAGTCTTGCGAACGACACCTCGTCGGAGTGGCTGCCACCGGTAGACGAGGTGCGCGCCGAGGTCCTGGGCGACGAGCTCGGCGATCCGGTTTTCGAAGCCGCTTCCGTCCTGATGTGAGAACGGCAGATTGTCCGGATCGGCGCAGACTACGAGGTCGCGCGACACGGCCGGGTGGCTGCACGCGAGCAACATCGCCACGCCGAAGAGGCGCACGCGCTCAAGGAAGCGTGAACACATACAGCATGCCTCCCTTGGTCGTGCGCTGCTTCAGATCGCCCATCACGTTGGCCATTCCGCCGGCGGCGCTTCCATCGCGTGTATCGAGATCGCCGGAGACGACCGCGCCGGCCCATCCACCGACGCCAGAGAGGACCGCGATGTATTGTTTGCCGTCCGGACCGCGATACGAGATCGGCTGGCCGACGATTCCTGAGCCGGTCTTGAACTGCC
This sequence comes from Casimicrobiaceae bacterium, assembly GCA_036270955.1. GTDB lineage: Bacteria > Pseudomonadota > Gammaproteobacteria > Burkholderiales > Casimicrobiaceae > PALSA-1003. The sequence continues at coordinate 34,361 of DATBBM010000131.1, forward strand.
ATAACAAGTGCCCGTCCTTCGCGTCGATTGCCTTGAACCAGCCGTCCATCGCGCCGTAGAACACAATGTCGCCAGCCGTGACGAGCGTGCCGCTCCAAACGGGCAGATCCTCGTCGATCACCCAACGCGATTTGGCGGCCGCGGGATCCCACGCCGTCACGCGCCCCCGATGGCCGCCAGGACCCGGCTTCATCTTGATGATCGAACCAACGTAGGGCGTGCCGACGATGTAGCTTGTCTGAGTCGCCTCCTGGTCCTGGCAGATATTCTGGTGCGGGATGTACAGCAGCTGCGTGCGCGGCGAATACGAGGAGGGCTGCCAGTCCTTGCCGCCTGGAGATCCCGGACAGATGTCGCGCACCACCTTGCCCGTGTGCTGCAGCTTATCGGGGGCGTAGTGAAGCGAGCCCGTCTCGAGGTCCACGCCGGTGGAAGTGTTGATGGACACGAAAGGCGTTGCCGACAGCACCTCGCCGGTCGAGCGGTCCATCACATAGACGTAGCCGTTGCGATCCGGATGGACGAGAACCCTGCGCGTCTTTCCGCCGATCGACAGGTCGAGGAGGACGTTCTCGTTGACGGCGTCATAGTCGAATTCGTCGTGCGGGCTCAGCTGGTAGAACCATCGCGCCTGCCCCGTGGACGCATCGCGTGCGAAGAGTCCGGAGGTGAACTTGTTGTCGCCCGGGCGTTGCTCGGCGTTCCACGGCCCGGGGTTGGACGTACCGTAATAGACGAGGTCGAGATCCGGATCGTAGGAGATCCAGCCCCATACCGTGCCACCGCCGATCTTCCACGCATCCGACGGCCACGACTTGACACCGAGATCGGCGCCGCGGTCCTTTGCATAGAAGGGTTTGTAGTCTGCGCCGATGAGAACATCGCGGTCGGGTCCCGTGCTGTACGCGCGCCATAGCTCCTTGCCCTTCCTGGCATCGAGAGCCACCAGCCAGCCGCGCACGCCGTATTCCCCGCCGCTGTTGCCGATCAGGACGCGATCCTTGACGACAAGCGGCGCCATCGTTCGCGTTTCGCCGGCCCGGATATCTCCCGACCGGTACCGCCACAGCTCCTTGCCGTTCGAGGCGTCGAGCGCGATGGTCTGATTGTCGAGCGTATTGAAAAATACTCTGCCGTCGGCGTACGCCATCCCGCGATTGACGACGTCGCAACAGGCAACGCCTTGCGCGAATGCTTCGGGCTTCGGCTCGAAGCGCCAGCGCAGGGGCGCACCCGGTTTCGAAAGATCGAGTGCGTAGACGACGTTGGGGTAGGGCGTGACGATGTACATCGCGCCACCTACCACGATCGGTGCCGCCTCGTGTCCGCGGACGACGCCGGTCGAAAACGTGAATGCAAGCTTGAGGGTTGCTACGTTGGCAGGCGATATCTCGTTTAAGGGCGAGAAGCGCGTGCTCGCATAGTCTCGCGCCGCCATCGGCCAATCGCCGGCGTCGCTGGAAGGCGTGGTCGTCGCGCCCTGTGCGGGTTCGAGCGGTCCAACGGCGATCAGGCACAGCGCGGCGCAACCGAGCGCGCGCCCGATCGGGCGATCGGCTCCTTTCGCGGTCGTGGGCCCCCCTCGCGCCATTTTGCGGTCCATTGGTGCGTCGGGGGCAATCATAAAACCGCCACCCGTCGACTAGATAGCGGCGTATCGCTCATCATGTTGTAGGAGTGGCCCCTACAAGCAGACCCCTGCCGGAAGTCGTGGCAGTCGAGCGCCGGGGATCCGACCCTCAGCCCTCCGCGCTGTCTGATTCGCGGAGGACCAGGCAGTCCTCGGTTGCGACATGCCAGCTGACGGCGCTTCCCTCGACGAGATCCGCCCGCGGCCGTGTTACTGCGCAGATCTCGAGCGGCCCGGAGGATATGAAGACCTGGACGGTCACGCCGCCAAACAGCATGCGCGTCACGGTACCAGCCGTGCCGCCCGCTTGGCTCCGAATATCGACATTGCTCGGGTGGAATGCAATTGCGGCCTTACCCCGCCGGCCGTCACCCCAGGGGTCGCGCGCACGCAGCACGGTGTTGTCGGCGAGCCGCACCTCGACCAAGCCATCGGTCGCGGGCGTGATCTCGGCCTCGAAGATGTTTCGCATGCCGAGAAAGCTTGCCACGAAGCGAGTCCGCGGCGCGGCCTGAATGTCGGCGGGGCTTCCCTGCTGCTCGATCCTTCCCGCCCGCATCACCACGATCGAGTCGGAAAGCGAAAACGCCTCCTCCTGGTCGTGCGTGACATAGATCGCCGTGAAGCCGAGCCGCCGTCGCAAGTCGGAGAGCTCACTGCGCATCTGGACCCGCAATTGCGCATCCAGATTGGAGAGCGGCTCATCGAGAAGGACGACCTTGCTTTCAAACGCGACGGCCCGCGCGAGCGCGACTCGCTGCTGCTGGCCGCCGGAGAGCCGCGTCGCCGGACGGTCGCCGAACCCCGCGAGATCAACCAGCGCGAGGGCCCGTTCCACGGCGGTTCGCGACGCTTCGCGCGACGCGCCGCGAACCCGGAACGGAAACGCGACATTGTCGAACACCGACATGTGCGGCCAGATCGCGTACGACTGGAAGACCATCGAAAGTCCGCGCTTCTCGGGCGGCGCCTCGACGCCGGCGGAGCCGTCATAGACTCGAACCCCATCGATCGCGATGCGGCCCGATCGCGGACTCTCCAGGCCGGCGATCGCCCGCAACGTCGTGGTTTTGCCGCAACCCGAGGGCCCGAGCAGCGTCAGATGCTCGCCTACGCCGACCGTGAAGGACACGCGGTCGACGGCGGTCATGCTGCCGTACCCGACGACGAGATCTTCGACCGATACGGCGACGCTCATTGCTTGACCTCTGAAGGCGCTTCCTCGGCGCCGCGCGTCTTCGCCCGGAGGGGAAGCAATTGGCGCTTGGGGCAGCCCGGCACGCTCATGCGGCGACCGCGCGCTGGCGCATGCGCAGCATCAGTGTGAGGGCAGCGAACGTGACGGCGAGTTGCAGCACGCTGAGTGCGGCGAGCGCATTGACGTTGCCCGCTTCCCACAGGTCGAAGATTGCAACCGACATCACGGTGGTGCGGCTGGTATAGAGCAGGATCGAGGCGCTGACCTCCTGGATGGCGAGAATGAACAGCAGCGTCCAGGCGGCGGCAAGCGTGGGACGCGTCAGCGGGAGCACCACCAGCCGCAGCGTCTTGAACAGGCCGGCGCCCGACACGCGCGCGGCATCCTCGAGCTCGGGATGAAGCTGGCGCAGCGCGCTGGACGCGGCGCGTACGCCGAAGGGCAGGTAATGCGTCACGTAGGCCACGAGCAGGATAAAGATCGTGCCGTAAATCGGAAGCCACGACGCCCCGACATAGGTCCACAACAGTCCGAGCGCGAGCACGATCGAAGGCAGCGCGAGCGGGATCATGCTGACCTGATCGAGAAAGCCGCGCGCGCGGCTCTGCGTGCGAACGAGCACCCAACCGATGCCGAGACCGAGTGCACAGACCAGCGTCGCGGTTGCGATGCCGAGCATCAGGCTGTTCTGTGCCGCCAGGTAGGTCTTCGGATAGGTGAAAAGCACGTAGCGGAAATGGCGCAGGTCGAACGCCATCAGCTTCGGATCGACGGTGATGAAGTTCACCAGCGAGGCCCAGAGCAGGGTTGCGACCGGCAAAATCACGGCGGCCGCCACGTAGACCCAGGCGAAAGCCGCAAGGGCGTGCCGCGCCCGACCCGCCGAGACGATACGCGGCCGGAAAGCCTTGCCCGTCACGGTCACGAAAGAGCGCCGCTCGAGCACCGCGGCCTGCAGCCAGACGAGCAGCGCTGTCACGCCGAGCAGCAAAAAGCCCCACGCTGCGGCCTGGCCAAAGCGCGGCGGGTAATTGTTGATCAGCCGGTAGATTTCCGTTCCCGCCACATAGAAGCCGCTCGGCATGCCAAGCACGGCCGGAACGCTGAACAGGCCCATTGCCTGCACGAACACCAGCATGGCGCTGCCGAGCGCGGCGGGTAGTACCAGTGGCAGGGTTACGCGCGCAAACGCGCTCGCCACGGAGGCGCCATGAACCCGAGCGGAATCCTCGAGCGCAGGATCCATCGCGCGCAACGCGCCGGCGACGAGCAGAAACGGCAAGGGCACGTAGGCGAGCGCTGCGACGAACACGACGCCGGCGGCGCCATGCAGGTTGACGAGCTGGTCGATGCCGATGAGCTGCCGTACGCCGATGTTGAGCAGTCCAGCGCGCGGCGAGCCGAGCCAGGACCAGGCAATCGCGGTGAGCAGCGGCGTGATGTAGAGCGGCAGGATCACGCATTGCTCGAGCAGACCGCGGCCCGGCGTGTCGATCCGCACGAGCACGAGCGCGAGCGCGCCGCCGATCAGCACGGCCAGGGCTGTGGTGCCGAAACCGACCAGCAGCGTGTTGCCGATCACCCGCGTCGAGGACACGACGTTCATCAGCGAGCGCAGGCTAAGGCCGCCTGTCTCGTGCGTTGCTCCAAGCACGATCGCGACCACGGGCGCGAGCACCAGCGCGCCAACGATGACGCAGAGGCCGGCCGTCAGCGCAGTTTCTGCCGGGAGGCGGATGCGTTGTGTCGCCGCCATCAGCCGTCGCCGAGCTTACGCCTTGAAATATTTCTCGAAGGTCTCAGGGAAATTCTGCGCTGCCTTCTCGTAATCGGCGAGATCGGTCGGGAGCAGTGGCTTGGTCTCGGCCAGCGGCAGCTGGCCGGCCGGCGTGCGCACCCCCTTGCGCATCGAGTAGGCACCGAAAATGTCGATCGCGATCAGGTTCTGGCCTTCCTCCGACAGCATATAGTCGACGAACAGGCGCGCTGCATTCGGATGCGGCGCGTTCTTGAAGATCGCCGCCGGCGCGACCGCGAGCGGCATGCCTTCGCTCGGATAGACGCCGACGATGCCGGCCTTCACGGCATCGACCTCGAAGGCGCGGAAGTGATCGACGGTCGCGCCCAGCAGCGCCTCGCCGCGCACCAGCATGTCGATCAGTTGCGCGCTGGTTGCGACGATCACCGGCTCCTGCGCACCCCACTTGCGCATGAAATCGGCGCCGAGCCGCTTTTCGAGCAAGTACATCTGGTTGAAAGCGGTGCCGGCCGCCGAATCCTGGATGATCAGCTTGCGGCCCTTGAACTCGGGCCTGAGCAGGTCCACCCAGGCTTTCGGCGCCTTTTCGGGCGCGAGCACATTCTTGTTGTAGGCCATGATGACGCCGACAATGCGCGCGATCGCCCATTGATCGGTCGCCGCTTCCGGCGGGTAGGCAGCGAGCTCGGGCGAACGGTAGGCGAGAAGTTGTCCCTTGCGCGCCATCGCCAGGTACGGAGCGAGACTGGCGACATGCAGCACGTCGAACGTGAGGCTGCGCGCCTGCACCTCGGCATCGACGCGCGCGAGTACGCGGCCGGTCGGCGCGGAGTAGAGCCCGCGGGTCGCATCGATGCCCGGATACTTCGCCATGAACGCCTGCAGGAAGCGCGGAAAGCCCGCGGCCGACACCGAGGTAGCGAGCGCCACACTTCCCTCCTTGCGGGCGGACTCCAGGACGTTCGCGCGCTCCTGCGCGAAGAGCGGAGCCGGAAAGGCGAGCGCCAGAAGAGCTTGCAGCAGACGTCGTCGGTCAAGCATATGTTGCTCCCGATTGACCCGTACTCTCGAAGAACCATTGCGCCGTCGCCGCCAGCGCCCGATCCTCACCCAGGCGACCGAGAAGCTGCAGACCGAGCGGCAGACCATCCGTCCAACCGATCGGAACCGAGAAGGCCGGCACGTGCAGGGCGGTGAAGAATCGGCTCATGATGGCATCGCCGGTCGTTTCGCGCGATGGCGCCGGGCCGGTTGCTGCCGGTGTCAGTACCGCATCATAGCCAGCGGCCAATGCCTGGAAAGCAGCTTGGTGCTGCTCGCGCCTGCGGCGCGCCGCCGCATAGGTCTCGGCGTCCGCCGCGGCGTAGGGCGCAAGCAGCGCCTCGAGTTGCGGCACCACACGCGCCGGCCCGGGCACGCTCAGGATCCGGGCGGCCTCCCAGTAGCAAAGCGCCTGTTGCAGGCCCGTGAAATCCTGCGTCGGGAACGGCAGATCCAGCGTATCGACCGCGATCCCGTCCCGGGCAAGCGAAGCCGCAAGGGCCGCCATCAGCGGCCCATACTCGTGCGTCACAGGAAGGTCCAGAATCAGCACGCGGCGCGGTGCGCGCGCCGGAAGAACCTCGGGTGCCCGCATCAGCATGGCGCTGGTCAGATACCAGGCGTCGCGCGGCGACCGCGCGAAGATCCCCAGATGGTCGAGCGTCGTGGAGATCGCCTGCACACCGTCGAGCGGAAGCAATCCGTAGCTGGGCTTGTAGCCGGTGACGCCGCAATAGGATGCGGGGCGGACAGTCGAGGCTGCGGTCTGGGTGCCGAACGCAAACGAGACGAAACCCGCCGCGACGGCTGCCGCCGAGCCACCCGACGATCCGCCTGGCGTGCGCGTCGCATCGTGCGGATTGGTGGTCGGACCGGGCACCGGATAGGCAAACTCGGTGCATGCCGTCTTGCCGAGGATCGTGGCGCCGAGCCGCCGGACCTGCGCGACGCACCACGCATCCTCGCGCCGCCCGCGCTCCTCGGCGTCATCCGCACCATAGCGAGTCGGAAAATCCGCCGTCGTGATGATGTCCTTCACGCCGATCAGCGCCCCGGCGAGCGGGCCCTCGCCCGGCGGCGCCGCGCGCGCGGCCGCCACGTCGCAGATCGCGAAGGCGCGCACGACCGACTCGCGCGCTGCAAGCGCGGCAAGTTGTCGCTCCGCGAGCGCAAGGCGGTCGGGGCTTGCGCAGAAATCCTGAGTCGCGATCTCGACGTCCATTCCGCCTGAACCTCTTTCGGCTACGCTACCAACCTATCTCCACGGCTTGCACGCGTCTCGCATTCGAGACGTTTCACACCGGGACCTGGATATCGAGGAGCGGCGCGTACTGTTGCGCGCCGAAGATGTCGGAGTCCCCCGGACTGCCGCTGGGACGTAGCCGGAAAATGGTGAACTTGATAGCGTTGCCGGGATCGAACTCGACGAAATCGGCGATGCGCTCGGGGGCGATGCGATAGAGCTTGCAGATCGACTCGCGGGTCAGCACGCGCGCTCGCTTGACGCGCTCGTAGGTCGTCCGATCGGTGAAGATCACGTCGAACGTGATGAGATCGACCCCCGCGTTCTTGCTGCGAATGGTCTTGGCGAGCGACGACAGGCTTTGCGTCGCCATTACCCACCCACGGTCGTCACGTGCGTCGGGAAAAGCTCGAGCGGGTCGTTGCATCGCGCAGTGTGGTTGACCGTCCACCGGTACGCCGGGCTTGCCCGCAGCACTTCGTCGAGCGCAAAGGCAACCGAGCCGGCGGAGCCTTTGACCTCCGGCAGCCGCGCGTAAAACATCTGCCGCGTTCCGATCAAGGTAAGCTCCTCGGCCATCTCCGCCGTGGGCGCCACGCCCTGGACAAGGATGCACAGTTCGTGCGCCGGACGATCGCGCAGCGGCTCGAGCTCGCCCATGATGCCGTCGCGCCCGTAGACGGTGTAATGAAGCTCGTATCCGGTTTCGCCGAAGCGCTCGCGCACTTTGTCTCGCGCCCACGCTATGACGGTGTCGATGTGCCCGATCGTGTACGGATCGCGGATGCCCACCATTCCGACGTAGCGCTCACCGACCTTGCCCGCACCCTCCAGCTTGACGCGGAATTCGTCCGCGCGACGGAATTTCGCGCCGGTGACGCGCGTGGTTTTATCGGTGATCTGCTCGTAGCGGCATTCCGACATGTCGAGGGTCCCGCCGGCGACGTGCTCGAAATAGGGGTTCATTCGCTCATACATTGCGTGACCCGCCACCGAGGCGACCGTGCATCGCTGTGCCGGATGCATGGCCGTGACTTCCACCGCATCGGCGGTGATCTTGCCGAGCACGGTCTCCTTGCCGCCGTAGGGCTCCGCGCAAAACGAAGCGCACTCGAGGACCTTGCCGAGGTAATACGCCTGGCTTTCCGGGAATCCGTGATGAATCGCCGGCGCCGCGAATACACAGCTGTCGCTGCTGCGGCCACCGATAATCACGTCGGCTCGCTGCTCCAACAGGCGGATGAATGGATGCACGCCGGCCATCGCCACAATGCGGTCGGTGGCATCGAGCTCGCTTTCCGTTAATGTAACGTGGCCTTCGAGGCCCGTGACCGTTTCGCCCGCGCGCATACGGCGGCGCAACGCCTCGCGATCGACCTCCGAATAGAAGTAACCGAGCCTGAAGGGTGCCAGGCGATGCTTTGCGGCGAGCTCGCGAATGATGCGGACGTAAAGATCGACGCGGCTGTTGGCACCCGTGTCGCCCGACGATCCGATGATCATCGGCACGCCCAGCTTGCGCGAGGCGACCAGCATCAGCTCCAGGTCGTGCGTTTGCCACGCAAGCGGGCTGGTCGAGGTGTCGGAGCCGAGCGGGATCGGACCGACGTCGTCGCTGCCCGAGTCCGCTGCAATGTAGTCGGGCTGCGCCGCCACGCCGAGGCCGAAGCTCTCCTCGCGGGTCGGTGCGAAGCCGAGATGCCCGTTCGGAGAAATAATGCGCATCGACTCCATGCCGGTCGATCATAGCAGAGCGACCGACGCGCGACGACGCCGCTCCGGCTCCAACGCCCGGGCAACGCGATTGCCGGACTTCGGCCGAATTCAGTCACGCAGGTGTCGAACGGTCACGCACCTTACAACGGCCTGACGCCTGGGTTCTTATATCATCTGGGTAATCCAACCGAGTTTTGCCCGCATGCCACCCGCAGACAAGAAATCCCCCAGACGTTTCACCCCGTACCAGACGTTTGTCGTAGCCTCGCTCGCGTTCCTGCAGTTTGCCGTGATCCTGGACTTCATGATCGTGGCGCCGCTGGGTGCGCTGGTGATGCCGGCGCTCGACATGTCTCCGCGCGATTTCGGGTTCATCGTGTCGGCGTATGCATTCAGCGCCGGCGCCAGCGGTCTGCTGGTGGCGGGGTTCGCCGACCGCTACGACCGCAAGAAGCTGCTGCTGTTCTTCTACACTGGCTTCGTCCTGGGCACTCTTTGGTGCGGCCTGGCCAACTCGTTCCATGGCCTGCTGGCCGCCCGCATCGTCACCGGCATCTTCGGCGGCGTTATTGGCTCGGTGGTGCTGGCCATTGCCACCGACCTGTTTGAGCCGGATCAGCGCGGCCGCGTGATCGGCTTCATCCAGACGGCGTTTGCCGCGAGCCAGATCCTGGGACTGCCCGCGGGAATTTACCTGTCCAACCACTGGAACTGGCATGCGCCGTTCCTGGTGATGGTAGGGTTCGGCATCGTCGGCGGCCTGGTGGTCGCGTGGAAGCTGCAACCGGTGGTGGCGCACCTTAAGGAGCGGCAGGAACGCAGCCCGTGGATGCACCTCTACGACACGGTGCGTGAGCCGCGCCACTGGAGCGCGTTTGTCACGATGATGCTGCTGGCCACCGGCGGCTTCATGCTGATGCCGTTCGGCAGCGCTTACATCGTCAACAACCTGGGCATCGCGCTCACCAGCCTGCCGACGATCTACCTGGTCACCGGCGCGTTCACGATCTTCATCGGGCCGCTGGTGGGCAAGCTCGCCGACAAGCAGGGCAAGTACCCGGTGTTCGTGGCGGGCAGCATCTTATCCATCGCGATGGTGCTGATCTACACGCACCTGCCGCCGGTGGCGTTGTGGGTAATCATCGTCATCAACGTGATACTGTTCGCGGCGATCTTCTCGCGGATCGTCCCGTTCCAGGCGCTGTCGACCTCGGTGCCCGAGATGACTAAGCGCGGGTCGTTCAATGCGCTGGGCGCGGCCATCCAGCAAGTTTCGGGTGGAATCGCGTCGGTGATCGCCGGCCACATCGTCACGATGGCGCCCGACGGCAAGCTCGAACAGTTCCCCGTCGTCGGCTACGTGGTGATCGGCGCCACGCTGATCGCGATGTTCACCACGTGGAAGGTGAAGCAGGGCATCGAGCAGCGCGCGGCGACGGCACGGCCCGCTGCCCCGTAGCGCTCGCGCGGGCGCATCGGCAACCGGCGTGCCAAAGGTCCATCGCGCGGCTAGGGCGTGAAGTTACCTGCGGTTCCGGTCGTCCGAAGCCGCTGACGTGAGCTCAGCGCGTCTTTTGGTCAAGACTTCGAGTTGCGCTTCCTGTTCGCCGATGCGGCGGGAAACCAGCTCGTCGTCTGCGTTGCCCGAGTAGGCGGCGGCCTGCTCGACCAGTTGCCGAAGGTTTTCGCGCACCGTCGAAATGCGTGCGTCGATTTCCTCGATGCTCCCCGGAATGTCCGGCATGGCTCAACCTTCTCGTGACAAGGGTTTTGACGCCGTGAGTCGGCGGATGTGATCCGGACGCCGCTATGCCTCGGAGCGCGCCTGATCCATAAGCTCGAATTCTACGACGGCGTCAGCGCGCTGTCTGCGGCTGACGCACGTCGGCCGCTCCCGGCGCGGTATCGTCGGCTATAATCTTCCGAGTCCCTGCCGAGTATCGCCCCCCTCTGTTCGGAGGAACCGCCATGTCGCTCAATGCCGGAAGCATCTGCGTCGCATCCATCGCTGCACTGTCGCTCGCCATCAGCGCTGCCTACGCCGGGGAGATTCGCGTCGCGTGCTATTCGGACGGCAACGAGTGCGAAGTTACACAAGATCTTGCCAAGCGTTTCGAAGCGCAGAACGCGGACGTCAAGGTCGTCGTCGACAAGGTGCCTTTCAAGGCCATCGTTGAGCAGCTGCCGGTGCAGCTCGCCGCGGGGGAGGGGCCCGACATCGCGCGTGTGACCGAGCTCGGCGGCTTGTCGAAGTACTACCTCGACATCACGCCTTACGTGAAGGACGTGAAGTACTGGGAGGCGAATTTCGGCCAGACGCTGCCATGGTTGCGGCCGACGGCGGGCGACAAGGGCATCTACGGAATGATGACGCAGCTCACCGTCACCGGGCCGTACGTGAACAAGACGCTGTTCGAGCAGGCGAACGTTCCGTTGCCCGGTCCGCAGGCGACGTGGGACCAGTGGGCCGACGCCGCGCGCAAGGTGGCGAAGGCGACTCAGGTGCCGTTCGCGATCGCATTCGATCGCAGCGGCCATCGCTTCGCTGGCCCGGCAATAAGCATGGGCGCCAAGTTTTTCGATGCAAAGGGGAATCTCGTCGTCGACGACGGCTACCGGGCGATGGCGAAAAAGCTTTACGACTGGAACCGCGACGGCACGATGCCGAAGGAGGTCTGGGGCGGCGTAGGCGGCGCGAGCTACCGTGACGCGTTCGAGGAGTTCGCCAACGGCCGCGTCGTCATGTACCTCTCCGGCAGCTGGCAGATCCGTCGGATGGACACCCAGATCGGCAAGAACTTCGACTGGATCGCCGTGCCGAACCCGTGCGGGCCCGCGGCGTGCACCGGCATGCCGGGCGGCGCCGCCTTCGTCGCGTTGAAGCGCACCAAGTATCCGAAGGACGTCGGCCGCTTCCTCGACTATCTGGCAAGCGAGCCGGTGTACGCCGAGTACATGGCGCGCACGGAAAACATTCCCGCGCACGCGGGCGTCGCGAAGAAGGGCGTCGACTACAAGATCTCGCCGCAGGCCAAGGCCGCGATGAACACGTTCGTCGCCGAGGTTCCGAAGCTCTCGTCGGTCGCGTACCAGATTCAGGGTTACAAGCTCAATCGCGCAATCTTCAATCCGACCGCCGCGCGTCTTGGGCAAGCGATCGCCGGTGAAATGTCGCTCGATGATGCGCTGAAGCGAATCAGCGCCGATATCGACGAGCAGGTCAAGGCTGCGGCGAAGTAATCTACGGGCGGGCGCTGCCCGCCGACGATCTTGAGCGCCGCTCGCCATCCGTTGCTCGCGCTTCCCGCGGCCGCAGCCGGGGCGGCGATGAGCGCGGTCGATGTGCCGATGCGAGCAGTCCAGCGCGTGCTCGGCGTGCCGCGCATCGGCTGGATGTTCGTGGCCCCCAACCTGGCGATTCTCGGGCTGTTCACGTTCCTGCCGATCGTAGTCAACCTCTATTTCGCCTTCACCGGCGGAGTCCAGCTTTATCCGTCCGAGCGCCCGTTCACCGGACTCGAAAATCTCGCGACGCTGTTCGAGTGCGAGAACTACCTGGACCAATCGACCTGTCGCAAGGACCTGTTCTGGCGCGCCGTCTACAACACTGGGAAGTTCGCGCTGCTGCAGGTGGCGTTGATGGTCGCGTTCGCGCTGATCACCGCGCTGGTGCTCAATCGCAAGATCCTCGGGCGTGGCTTTTTCCGCGGCGTGTTTTTCTATCCGGTGCTGCTCTCTCCTGTCGTCGTGGCGCTGATCTGGAAATGGGTGTTGCAGCGCGAAGGCGTGTTGAACGCGGTGCTCACGGGCGCGGGAGCATCGCCGGTCGGCTGGCTGTCGGATGCAAGCTGGGCATTCTTCTGGTGCGTGTTCGTCAGCATCTGGGCGCACATGGGCTTCTATACGCTGATCCTGCTGGCGGGGTTGCAGGCGATTCCTGCCGACCTCTACGAAGCCGCCGAAATGGACAGCGCGTCGCCGTGGCGGCGCTTTTCGCGGATTACGCTTCCGCTGCTGATGCCGAACCTGATCGTCGTGCTCGTGCTCGGATTGATTCGTGCCGTTCAGATCTTCGATGAGGTATTCGTCCTGACCGGAGGCGGACCCGGATCCGCAACGACGTTCATTGTCCAATTCATCTACCAGACCGGATTCGCGGAATCCATCCATCAGTACGGCCTCGCCGCCGCAGCGTCGCTGGTGCTCGCGCTGTCGCTCCTTATCCTCACGCTGCTGCAGCTGCGCCTGACACGCAAGAATCTCGGCGGTGCGGGAGGACGTGGTGATGGCTAGCCTTGTCACCATGCTTGCCGCGCGGCGCGGGCGCGGCAGAGCGGACTGGACCGACTGGTTTTCCTACGGCTATCTGCTGCTCGGGCTCGTCCTGATGTTCGGCCCGGTGCTCTGGCTCGTGCTGTCCTCGTTCAAGAGCGCCGCAGCGCTGAATGAGTTCCCGCCGCAACTCTTGCCTTATGGACAGCGCTCGGTCGTCGTTGCGGGACAGGAAAAACCGCTGCCGCTCTATCGCGTGACCTTTCCGGACGGCACTACGCGCGAGCTCGCCGAGGTGCGCCGCATAGGGATCCAGGCCACGCTCGTCGACCCCAAGGCGCCGGAGGAAGAAATCAAGGTCAACATCCGCGACCGCAAGCCGGTGCGCGAATTCCGTCTCGCGACGGAGAACTACACCGAAGTTTTCGACAAGTTCTCCTTCGGCACCTATCTGTGGAACAGCGTGTTCATCACGGTCGTGGCGACGTTGATCACGCTGCTGTTCAACGCCATGGCCGCGTTTGCGTTGTCGAAATACCGGTTCGGCGGCCGTAACCTCGTGTTCCTGCTGATCATCTCGACGCTGATGATCCCGCCGACGATCATCCTGGTTCCCAACTTCCTGGTCGTTTCCGAGCTCGGTCTGCTGAATAGCCTGTGGGGAGTCATCTGGCCCGCGGTGGCCACGCCCACCGGGGTTTTCCTGCTGCGCCAATACATGCTGACGATTCCCGACGAACTGATCGACGCCGCGCGCATGGACCATGCAAGCGAGTGGCGAATCTTCTGGCGGATCGTCCTGCCGCTGTCCGCGCCGGCGCTCGCCGTGCTTGCCATCTTTTCGGTGATGTGGCGGTGGAACGACTTCCTGTGGCCGTTGATCGTGCTGTCGCGGACTGAGAAGTTCACGCTACAGCTGGCGCTCAATGCCTTCCAGGGCGAGCTCACCACGCAGTGGCAATACCTGCTCGCGATGACCGTCGTCACGCTGGTGCCGGTGACGCTCGTCTTCGCGTTTTTGCAGAAGTACATCACGACCGGCATCGCCTCTGCCGGCGTCAAGTAGCACAGGAGTTGGCCCATGGCCGGACTGCAACTGAAGCGGGTCGCCAAGCGCTACGGCGCGACGACCGTGATCCACGGCGTCGACCTCGAAGTGAAGGACGGCGAGTTCGTCGTCTTCGTCGGACCGTCCGGCTGCGGCAAGTCCACTCTGTTGCGGATGATCGCTGGACTGGAATCGGTAAGCGAAGGTGACATCCTCATCGACGGCGCCAACGTCAACAACGTATCCGCGGCGGAGCGGGGACTCGCGATGGTCTTCCAGTCGTATGCGCTCTACCCGCACATGACCGTCCATCAGAACCTGGCATTCGGCCTGGAGAACCTGCGCACGCCGCGGCCGCAGATCGACTCCAAAGTGCGCGACGCGGCCCAGATGCTGCGCCTCGATCAGCTCCTCGAGCGCCGACCGACGCAGTTGTCGGGCGGTCAGCGGCAACGCGTGGCCATCGGGCGGGCGATCGTGCGCGACCCTACGATTTTCCTGTTCGACGAGCCGCTGTCGAACCTCGATGCCGAATTGCGCGTACAGATGCGCGCCGAGATCACCGCGCTTCACGCCAGGCTCGGCACAACGATGATCTACGTGACGCACGACCAGGTCGAGGCGATGACGATGGCCGATCGGATTGTCGTTCTGCGCGGAGGACGGGTCGAGCAGATCGGCGCGCCGCTCGAGCTGTACAACCGTCCCGACAACCGCTTCGTCGCCGGATTCATCGGCTCGCCGCAGATGAACTTCCTTGCTGGACGCATCGCCTCCTTGCAGAGCGACGGCGCGCGAGTGGCCCTGGATGCCGCCCCGCAAGCCAACTCGGGTTCGGCGGTGCCTTTGCGCAGCTCGGGCGCTACCCCGAATCAACGCATTCTTGTCGGGATCCGTCCGGAGCATGTGAGCTTGGGTGCCTCGGCGGCAGGATCGCTGCAGGTGAGTGTTACGATCGATCGCGTCGAGCAGCTGGGAGCCGCCAGCTTTTTGTATTGTTCTCTGGCGAGCGGCGAGCAGTTGACGGTGCATGCGTCGGGCCAGGTGGGGTACGCCAATGGCGACCAGGTTACGGTAAACCTGCCGGTGTCCGATATACACGTCTTCGACGCCACCGACGCCGACACGTTGCGCGCCCTTCGATAGCGATGCGACCGCTCGTCAACGCCTCGTTCGCGGGAAGGTTTTCGGATTCCGTGCGCTTCGACCTCGAGTCCGGCTGGCAATGCCGGATCTTTGTGCTGGCGGACGATCTCGTCCGCGTCCTGTTCCTGCGCGACGGAACGCTGAAGGAACCGCGAACGTGGACGGTCGCGCCTGCGGACGCGCCGATGCCATGGGAGGGACGCGACAGACTCGACCTGAGCGGCTTCGCCGGCCCCGAATTCGCCGTCGCCGAGGGCACAGGCGAAATCACGCTGACCACCGCAAAGCTGTCGCTGGCGGTGGCGCTGCGGCCATTCGCTTTGCGTTGGGCTGCCGGGGGTAAGGTGTTCGCGTCCGACCGCCCAACTTATTCGTACCAATGGAGCGAGCGCAACGGGACCATCCGCCACTATATGGCGCGTGCGTCCGGCGACCGCTACTTCGGCCTCGGCGACAAGACCGGCCCGCTCGACAAGCATGGCCGCAGGTTCCGTACGATCGCTCTCGACGCGCTCGGCTACGACGCGGAAACCTCGGACCCGCTGTACAAGCACTGGCCATTCGTGATCGGCCGAGATGACGCTTCGGGGATCGCCTTCGGTCTTTTCTACGACACGCTGGCTCCGGTTGTCGTCGATCTTGGCTGCGAATACGACAACTATCACGGTTTCTATCGTTACGCCGAGATCGACGATGGCGATCTCGACTACTATCTCTTTGTCGGCCCGCGAATCAGGGAGGTCGTTCGCCAATTCACCGAGCTGACCGGACGAATGGCGTTCGGTCCGCGCTGGAGTCTCGGTTACGCCAACACGGCGATGAGCCTGACCGACGCGCCGGACGCACAGGCGCGGTTGGCCGAATTCCTCGACCTCGCGGTCAGGCACGATATCCCGCTTTCCGCGTTCCACTTCGGCTCGGGCTACAGCAGCATCGGGAAGCGCCGCTACGTGTTCACCTGGAATCATGCGAAGTTTCCCGAGCCCCGTGCCGCGATAGCGCGATTCAAGCGCCAGAACGTGCGGGTGGTCGTCAATCTCAAGCCGTGCCTTCTCGACGACCACCCGGCATACGCCGAGGTCGCCGCGCGCGGCGCGTTCGTGAAGGATGCAAAAACGAATCTGCCGTGCATCGGACAGTTCTGGGATGGCGAAGGCGCGCACATCGACTTCACTCATCCCGATGGCATCGGCTGGTGGCAGGAGAGCCTGCGCAAGCAGGTGCTGGACGTCGGCATCGATGCGGGCTGGAACGACAACAACGAATACGAAATCTGGGATGAAGACGGTGTGTCGCACGGATTCGGCACCGCGCTACCTATCGAGCGGTCACGGCCTCTGCACGCGCTGCTGATGACCCGCGCCACGGCGGAAGCGCAGGCGGCGCATCGGCCCGCCGAGCGTCCTTATACGGTCACCCGTGCCGGTCCGCCGGGTATCCAGCGCTATGCGCAAACGTGGTCGGGCGACAATACGACGAGCTGGCACAACCTGCGCTGGAACGTGCGCATGGGGCTGACGATGAGCCTGTCCGGCATGTTCAATACCGGGCACGACGTCGGCGGTTTTGCCGGTCCGGTACCGGACCCAGAATTGCTCATCCGCTGGGTGCAGAACGGCGTGTTCAGTCCGCGTTTCATCATGAATTCCTGGAAGGCGGAAGGCGAAGTCAACACGCCATGGCTGCACCCCGAGGCAATCGGTACGATTCGCGCGGCGATCCGCTTCCGTTATCGGCTGATGCCTTACCTCTACACGCTATTCCAGCGGGCCCACGCGCTCGGCGAGCCGATCCTGCGGCCGCTGTGCTACGAATTCGAGCACGACTCGCGTACCTTCGCCGACAGCGACGACTTCATGTTCGGTCCGTACCTGCTGGTCGCCAATGTGCTCGAGCAGGGAGCGCGCGAACGCCGCGTCTACCTTCCGCAGAACGACGGTGGCTGGTATGACTATCACACCGGACGACATCTCGAGGGCGGGCAGGAGGTCGTCGTACCGGCGCCGCTCGATCGTATCCCGCTATTTGCGCGCGCAGGCGCGATCCTGCCGATGACCGCAAGCGAGGACTTCTCCCGGCTCCACGACGAGCCGTCGCGCCAGTTGCGGGTGTTTCCGGCGCCCCACGATTCGCGCGAAGCGTTCATGCTTTATGAGGACGACGGCATCGGGCTCAGCTACCGCGACGGTAACTACGCCGATGTCGAATTGGAAATGGTCACGGACTCCGGGGAAGTTCAGCTTGTGGCGCGCAAGACCGGCTCGTACCAACTTCCGTATCGAAGCATTGATGTTATCCTTCCGACGAATGAGACGCGCAAGCTTTCATTGCGCGGACACGGCGTGGATCTAAACGTCGAGCGTCGCTGAGCCCCGTGTTGTCCGGGGTCTACGCAGGTTGAGGTTGATCCAGCGCAGAGCCTGGGGCGAAGATACATGGAGCAAGATCAAGACGGGTTCGTCCGGACGTGTCGCCGCCTTCCCTGTCCGTTTCCGGCTTTCGCCCTCGCCTTTCGTAAGGGGACCGAATCGGCTGTGCCGAAAGTCTCTGAGCTGAAAGAGAGCTGCAAATGAAAACTCTCGCGCCGGAGTCGAACGGCGAGCCGGTCTTCCTCCGGGGTACATCGGACTTCTCACTCGTCCTGGGCGGGCCGCTCTTTCAGCTTCTGCGTCGGGCGCACTTGTCCGACGACACGGTGGCGCGCCGACGCATCATCATCATCTCGCTATTCGCCTGGTTGCCGCTCCTACTGCTCTCGACTCTGGAAGGAAGGATGCTCGGCGGCAGTGCGGTCGTCCCCTTCCTGCTCGATGTAGAAGTTCATATCAAGTTCCTGGTGGCGCTGCCACTGTTGATCGCGGCCGAGCTGGTGGTGCACTGGCGGATGCGTTCCCTGGTGAACCTCTTCCTAGAGCGGCGCTTGATCCCGGAGGGCGCAATGGCGCGATTCGAGGCGGCCATCGCGTCGGCGTTTCGACTGCGCAACTCGGTGCTTGCGGAGGTGCTGCTGATCGCCTTGGTTTATGGGGTCGGCGTCCTTGTCGTTTGGCGCCACTACATGGCGCTCGGCACGACCACTTGGTACGCGACACCGTCTTCCGACGGCTCGACGCTGTCGCTCGCCGGGATGTGGTATGGCTACGTTAGTCTGCCGATCTTTCAGTTCCTGCTGTGCCGGTGGTACTTTCGGCTGTTCATCTGGACCCGTTTTCTCTGGCGGGTGTCTCGCATCGAGTTGAGTCTGATACCCACGCATCCGGACCGCGTCGGCGGCTTGGGGTTCCTCTCTAATATAGTCTACGCGTTCAGCTTGCTCGTGCTCGCGCATGGCGCGTTGCTCGCCGGCCAGCTCGCCAACCGCATCTTTTACCTCGGTGCTGCACTGACTGACTTCAAAGGCGAGATCGCACTCATGGTGGTCTTTGTGCTGGCCCTGGTTCTCGGCCCGCTGCTGGTATTTGCGCCTCAGTTGGCACAGGCAAAGCGGACGGGCCTGCGCGAGTACGGCACGCTGGCCGAGCGTTACGTGCGCGAGTTCGATGCCAAGTGGCTGCGCGGCGGCGCGCCCGCCGACGAGGCGTTCGTCGGTAGCGGTGACATCCAGTCGCTTGCCGATCTGGGTAACAGCTTGGAGGTCGTGCGGACGATGCGCCTCGTGCCGCTTACCAAGGAGATGGTCATCCGACTCGCGGCGGTGACGCTCGCGCCGATCGCGCCGCTCGCGCTTACGATGATGCCGCTGGAGGAAGTGCTCAAAAAGCTGCTTGGCATCTTGTTCTAGTCCGTCGAGTGCCGCGAGCCCAATCGAGGTTGCGCCCGAAACGTCATCGCGGCCACGCCGGCGATTACGCAGACAAGGCCGATCAACGTCGTCCGGGCGAGATGCTCTGCCAGAAATACCACGCCTATCGCGACTCCGATCGGTACTCGCAGGTAAGCCTGCGATGTCGCGCCGACCGACCCCAGCGTCTGGATGAGCCGGAAGTAGATCGTGAAGGCAAGTGCTGTCGAAAAAATGGATAGGCACAGCAAGCCAAGGATCGAGCGGTCGGACGGGGCCAGTGTCCATGGATGATCCACAACCAGGCTGATCGGAACGAGGATCATCGCGCCGCACAGCAGCGACCCCGTGGCGGGCAGCATCGGATCGAGCTCACGGAAGCTTTGCCCGAAGATGGCCGCCGCTGCATAGCAGACAGTAGCCGCAACGATCGCCAACTCGGCGGTCAGTTGCTGCCCGATACCGGACAGGGCCTGCACGCCCACGATCAGGCAAATGCCGATCATTCCGGAGACGACCCCGAACAATTGTCGGCCAGTCGCGGATTGTCGGTGCCCCAGGCACAAGGTGAGGATAAACGTAAAGATCGGCACCGAGGAATTCAGTATCGTTGCCAGGCCCGCGTCCACCGACTGCTCAGCCCAGGCGATCAATGTGAACGGAATCACGCTGTTGAAGCAGGCCTGAAACAGGAAGCGGCGCCATACCGCGGTGTCGGTCGGCATCCGCACGCCGCGCGCGTGCAGAACGCCCAGCAGCACGACCGAGGCGATCGCGGTGCGCGCCGCGATGAAAGTCACCGGGGGAATCGATGCAACGCCCAGCTTGATGAACGTATACGACGCGCCCCATAGCGTGGCCAGCAGCAGCAGCAGCGCGAGCTCGGGGAGGTAAGCGAATGAACGCGGGCCGTGTTTGGCAACCATGAACTTACAGCGAGTCGTGCACGCCGGCGCTAGATTCAAGCAGTACCCCCTAAGCACTTCGGGCAACGCTCAATCGGCAACGCGCAGGCGCTATCCCATACTATCGTAGTGAGAATGTAAGGTTTGCAGTAGGAATAAGGTTCGTTCGGAACCGAACTGTGACGGCGGCCGCCGTCCGCTCTTGAGCCCCGCAATTTGCAGCTCCGAGGGCACAGCCCGCCATAGCCGCGAAGTGCCAAGCCTCGGGTCGGGGCCGCGCCACGGCACCGATGGCGTGCGGGTTGTCGAGAAATGTCAAGCCAGCACGCTTAACTACCTCTACGCTCGGCATGTGTGCACCCGGGAGCGACGCACGCGGCGCGACGTTCGAGTCCATCAGCGCTGCCGGACCGCACGTTTCGACCCATCCGAACCAGGAGCATCCCATGGCCAAGCCCGACCCCGCCGATCGCATCGACTACCTGTTCGCCGCCCCGGAGGCGCGTCTCGACCGTTGGCGCGACCTGCTGAAGGCGGCGCAGGGCTGCGCCGCCGGCGCAGCCGGCGCGCGCGAGAACTGCACGAGGTTCCTCGATGTGCTCCTCCCGTACGAGGATTACTTCGCCTTTCCTGGGCCGAGGCTGGTCGGCATCCTGAAGGAGCGCATGGCGTCGGGCGACACGATAGGCACGCTGCGCACCGCGCGTCGCATCTCGGCGGCGCTGATGTCACGCGCTTACCGCGAGGGCGCCGCGGCCTGGGATGAGGACGACGACGTCACCTCGGTCGCGACCGATGCGGCCGGCAGCGATTTCAACGGCCGCCCGTACTTCGAGGTGCTGTTCGTCGTGCCGTCCGCGCAGTCGCAGTGGCCGCAGCAGATGCGCGCGATTCGCAAGCTCAGCCGCCCGCAGGACGCCTACGTCTACGAGCCCGTGTTCGTCGGCTCGTTCGAGGATGCGATGCTGGCGATCGTGCTGAACCCGAAACTGCAGTCGGTCGTCATCTACGAAGGCTTCCAGTACGCCTCGTCGCACCGCGCGCCGCTCTTGCGGAAGATCCTCGCCGAGACGCTGTCGCTCGACCCGGACAAGCCGCCGGTCGCCGACTTCGGCCTCACGCTGACGCGCGCGATCAAGGTGGTACGGCCCGAGCTCGACATTTTTCTGCTCGACGACTCGCGCCCCGAGGAGCTGGTGTCCGACCCGGCATCGCACGGCCTGCGGCGAATCTTCTATGAGGTCGAGGAGCCGTTCGAGGTGCATCTGTCGATCCTCGAGGGCGTCGACGATCGCGTGCGCACGCCATACTTCGACAACCTCAAGCGCTACGCGCAGAAGCCGGTCGGCACTTTCCATGCGCTGCCTGTCGCTCGCGGCAAGTCGATCTTCAAGTCCGACTGGATCCGCGACATGGGCGAGTTCTACGGCCCGACGCTGTTCCTCGCCGAGTCGTCCGCGACGACCGGCGGCCTGGACAGCCTGCTCGAGCCCACCGGCAACGTCAAGTTGGCGCAGGAGGCCGCCGCGCGCGCGTTCGGCGCCGACCACGTGTTCTTCGTTACCAACGGCACGTCGACGTCGAACAAAATGGTCTACCAGGCGCTGTGCGTGCCCGGCGACATCGCGATCGTCGACCGCAACTGCCATAAGTCGCACCACTACGGCATGGTGCAGTCCGGCGCGCAGCCGCTCTACGTCGAAGCCTATCCGTTGACGCAGTACTCGATGTACGGCGCGGTCCCGCTCGCCGAGGTGAAGAAGGCGATGCTCGGCCTAAAGGCCGAGGGCCGGCTCGACCGGCTCAAGATCATCTCGCTCACCAACGTCACGTTCGACGGCCAGATGTACGACACGCGCCGCGTGATGGAGGAATGCCTCGCCATCAAGCCGGACGTGGTGTTCCTCTGGGACGAGGCGTGGTTCGGCTTCGCGCGCTTCAGCTGGCTCTACCGGCCGCGCACGGCGATGGGCGCGCGCGCCGCGCTCAAGTCGGCGTTCAAAGACCCTGCGTACCTGGAGCGCTACCTGGCGCAGGAGAAGAAGCTCGGCGCCGACCTCGACCCGAAGGACAAGCGTGTGCTGGAAACGCGGCTCATACCCGACCCGCGCAAGGCGAAGCTCCGGGTCTACCAGACCAACTCGACTCACAAGTCGATGTCGTCGCTTCGCCAGGGCTCGATGGTGCTCGTCGGAGACGAGGATTTCCACAAGCACGAGCAGCCGTTCAAGGAGGCGATATTCACGCATGCGTCGACCTCGCCGAACCTGCAGATCATCGCGACGCTCGATGTCGCGCGCAGGCAGATGGAGCTGGAGGGCTACGAGCTCGTGACGCGCGCGATCGCGCTGGCGATCGAGATACGCAAGCTGGTAAACACCCATCCGCTCGTGTCGAAGTATTTTCGCGTGCTCACGCCGGAGGATATGATTCCGGCCCAGTTCAGGCCCTCGGGCTTCAAGAATTTCTACCAGCCCGGCGTCACCTGGGCGGACGCGCTCAACGCGTACCGGCAGGACGAATTCGTGATCGATCCGACCCGGCTGACCCTCGTCTGCGGGACCGCCGGCTTCGACGGCACCCAGTTCAAGGGGCTGCTCGCCTCCGAATACGAGATCCAGCTCAACAAGACCTCGCGCAACTCGATCCTGCTGCAGACCAACATCAACAACACGCGCAGCGACGTGGTCAACCTGATGCGGGTGCTGCTCGATATTTCGCACAAGCTCGAGAAGCGCCTCACCGAGGGTGGCGAGTCGGAACGCGCGGCCTTCGCGAAGCGCGTGAAATCGCTGATGACCGATGTGCCCGACCTGCCGAACTTCTCGCGGTTCCACGACCACTTCCGCGAGGACCCGTCCAGCGTGACGAGCGAGGGCGACATGCGCACGGCGTTCTACATGGCCTACGACGAGGAGGGCTGCGAGCACATCCCCCTCACGAGCCCGGAGATCGACCGGCGCATCAAGGAGGGCCCGCCGATGGTGTCGGCGCACTTCGTGATTCCCTATCCGCCGGGCTTCCCCATCATGGTCCCCGGGCAGGTGATCGAGAAGGACACGATCGACTTCATGCGCAAGCTCGACGTGAAGGAGATCCACGGCTACGACGCGACGCTCGGCCTCAAGCTGATCAAGTCCGATCGGCTCGGTACGGCGAAAGCGCGTCCGGCGGCGAAGCCGGCGGCCAAGGGCAAGGAGAAAGCGAAGGCGAAAGCGAAAGCGAAAGCGTCGAAACGCTGACCACGAGTGGGGAGGACTCATGGAAGCCCTGTTCAAGTTCCTGGCTGCGAACCCGTTCATCCTGCTGTTCGCCACCGTCGGGTTGGCGATTTTGGTGGGCCGCTTCTCGGTCAAGGGCTACGGCCTCGGCATGGTCGCAGCGGCGATTATCGTCGGCTGCGGCCTGTCGGTCTGGGCCTCGACTTACGGG
>DATBBM010000132.1:0-37430 GCA_036270955.1 Casimicrobiaceae bacterium
CCGGCCGCGAGATTTGGCTTGCATGACGTTCGTTTGCAGCGACGTCGAGGTCGAGGCCGAGCCACGTCAGCTCCTCGCAGATTCGACGGCGGATGATCGAGGAGTGCTCGCCAATTCCTGCGGTGAACACGATCGCGTCGACGCCGCCCAGCGCGGCGGCCAGTGACCCCAGCTCGCGCCTGACGCGATAGCAAAACAGTTCGATCGCGAACCCCGACCTGGGATCTTCGCGCGAGAGCAACGTGCGCATGTCGCTCGACACGCCGGACACGCCGAGCAGGCCGGACTGGCGGTAAAGGAGCCGCTCGATTGCGCGCGCGTCCATCTTGAGCTCGTCCATCAGATAGAGCACGACGCCGGGATCGAGCGACCCGGCGCGGGTACCCATCATCAGCCCGTCGAGCGCGGTAAATCCCATCGTCGTGGCGATGCTCCTGCCCGCCTTCATCGCGCACATGCTGGCGCCGTTGCCTAGGTGCGCGGCGATGACCCGTCCACGCGCCGCCGCAGGATCGAATCGCGGGAACGCGTCGGCGATGTATTCGTACGACAGCCCGTGAAAACCGTAGCGGCGAACGCCGCGCTCGGTGATTTCGGGCGGCAATCCGAACGCGCGGGCAACCGGGTCCTGCGTGCGGTGAAATGAGGTGTCGAAGCAGGCGACTTGCGGCAGCGCCGGCGCGCGCTCCGCTACGACTCGCATCGGCGCCAGGTTGTGCGGCTGGTGCAACGGCGCCAGCGGCACGAGCCGCTCGAGCCGCGCCAGGACTTCGGCATCGATCCGCACCGGCGCGCCGAACTCCTCGCCGCCGTGCACGACGCGGTGGCCGACGGCGGCGATCGTCCGCTGCCCCTGCTCTTGCTGGACAAACTCGAGCACGTGGCCAACCGCGCCGGCGTACCCGAGCGCGTCGCGATCGGGCCAGTCGCGGCGCTGTACGACCCGGTCCTGCGCGTCATGCGCTACGAATGCCGGCGCGGTGGTCAGACCTTCGATCTGGCCGCGCAACAGCCGACGAGGACTGCCGCGGCTGCCGGCGTACAAGGTGAATTTCAGGCTCGACGACCCCGCGTTCAGCACCAGGATCGCGCCGGTCATTGCGGTCGCGCCAGGCTCGCGCCGTTCCTGTTGCGGCGGTCGTGCGCGAGCAGGTTTAGGACCGCGGTCGAGGCGAGCCTGGCGCGCACAGGGTCGGCGCGCGAGGTCAGCACAATCGGAACGCGGGCGCCGAGCACAATGCCCGCGCTGCCCGCGCCGGCCAGATACTGCAGCTGCTTGGCCAGCATGTTGCCGGATTCTAGGTCGGGGACAAGAAGAATGTCCGCACAGCCTGCGACCGGTGATTCGATCTGCTTGATTCTGGCGGCATCGGCGCTGATCGCGTTGTCGAACCCCAGCAGTCCGTCAATGATTCCGCCGACGATCTGCCCGCGCTCAGCCATCTTGCACAGCGCCGGCCTCGACATCGGTCACGGTTGCCACGTCCGCGATGGACACCATGTCGCCGACGGCGATCTGTGCGTACGTGCGGTTGTGATAATCGACCATCGGAAAAAAAGGGCGGCTTTACGGCCACCCCTTCATGTGGCTGGTCGCGGCGCAGCTAGCTGCGGCCCCTGCGCAGCTTGCGGATCGCCGCGAGCTGCGCGAGCGCACCCGCGAGCTCGGCTTCGGCGCGCGCGACATCCTCCTTCGACGCCTTGTTCTGCATCGCCTCTTCGGCGGCCTGTTTGGCCTGCAGCGCTTTTGCTTCGTCGAGGTCCTTGGCACGGATCGCCGTGTCAGACAGCACCGTCACCACGTCGGGCTGGATCTCGAGATAGCCGCCCTGGACAAACACAATCTGCTCTTCGGCTTGTCCCGGAACCTTGATCCGCACCTCGCCCGGCTTGATTTGCGTGATCAGCGGCGTGTGTTTCGGATAGACGCCGAGCTCGCCCATGACTCCGGGGAGCACGACGAATTCGGCTTCGCCCGAATAGATCGACTCTTCGGCGCTGACGACATCGACGTGGATGGTATTGGCCATGAACGGCTACTGGAGCGTCTTCGCTTTTTCGACGGCTTCGTCGATACCACCGATCATGTAGAAGGCCTGCTCGGGCAGGTGATCGTATTCGCCGTCGACGATCGCCTTGAAGCCGCGGATCGTATCCTTCAACGACACGAACTTGCCCGGCGACCCGGTAAACACTTCGGCGACGAAGAAAGGCTGCGACAGGAAGCGCTGGATCTTGCGCGCGCGCGCCACCGCCAGCTTGTCCTCGGGCGAAAGCTCGTCCATGCCGAGGATCGCGATGATGTCGCGCAGCTCCTTGTAGCGCTGCAGGGTCTGCTGCACGCGGCGCGCGGTCGTGTAGTGCTCCTCGCCGACGACCTGCGGGTCGAGCTGGCGCGACGTGGAGTCCAGCGGGTCGACGGCCGGGTAGATGCCGAGCGCCGCGATGTCGCGCGACAATACGATCGTCGAGTCCAGATGGCCGAACGTCGTCGCCGGCGATGGGTCGGTCAAGTCGTCGGCGGGAACATAGACGGCCTGGATCGACGTGATCGATCCGGTCTTTGTCGACGTGATGCGCTCCTGCAGCGCACCCATTTCCGCGGCGAGTGTCGGCTGGTAGCCGACCGCAGACGGCATGCGACCCAGCAGCGCCGAGACCTCGGTTCCGGCCAGCGTGTAGCGGTAGATGTTGTCGACGAAAAACAGCACGTCGCGGCCCTCGTCGCGAAAGTATTCGGCCATCGTCAGGCCGGTCAGCGCGACGCGCAGGCGGTTGCCGGGCGGCTCGTTCATCTGGCCGTAGACCATCGCGACCTTGTCGAGGACGTTCGAATCCTTCATCTCGTGATAGAAGTCGTTGCCCTCGCGCGTGCGCTCGCCGACGCCGGCGAAAACCGAATAGCCCGAATGCTCGGTGGCGATGTTGCGGATCAGCTCGAGCATGTTGACGGTCTTGCCGACTCCGGCTCCGCCGAACAGGCCGACCTTGCCGCCCTTGGCGAACGGGCAGACGAGGTCAATGACCTTGATGCCGGTTTCCAATAGCTCGGTCGATGGCGACAACTCCTCGAACGTCGGCGCGTCGCGATGGATAGACATCTTCTTTTCCGCGCCGACAGGGCCGGCCTCGTCGATCGGCCGGCCGAGCACGTCCATGATCCGCCCGAGCGTCTTCGGGCCCACCGGGACCTCGATAGGTCCGCCGGTGTTGCGGATCTTCATGCCCCGGCGCAGTCCGTCGGACGAGCCCAGGCAGATCGTGCGCACGACGCCGTCCCCCATCTGCTGCTGCACTTCGAGCGTCAGCTCGCTTCCTTCTAGTGTCAGCGCGTCATAGATCTTCGGCAGCTTGTCCCGCGGAAACTCCACGTCGATCACCGCGCCGATGCATTGAACGATGTTGCCTTCAGTCATGGTACTTCCTTCGGACTCGAATTCGATTGGCCCTGGTCAAACTGCCGCCGCACCTTGAAGATTTGGTCTCGCCATAACGTTCGCTCCGCTCACGTTAGTCTCGCCCGATCTTCCCGCCGGCGCGTCAAACTGCCGCCGCACCGGCGACGATCTCCGACAGTTCCTTGGTGATCGCCGCCTGGCGCGTCTTGTTGTAGATGAGCTGCAGCTCGTCGATGATCGTCAGCGCGTTGTCCGACGCGGCCTTCATCGCGACCATGCGCGCGCTCTGCTCGGAGGCGATGTTCTCGTTCACCGCCTGGTAAATCACCGACTCGATATACCGCGTCAACAGCCCGTCGAGCACGGTCTTCGCGTCCGGCTCGTAGATGTAGTCCCATGGAAATGGACGTTTCTCGGCATCATCGCCGAGCTCCGCGGTCGGCAGCACCAGCAGCGCCACCGGCGTCTGCTTCATCGTATTGTCGAAGCGTGTCGCGATCACGTGCAACTCGTCGATCTTGCCGTCGATGTATGCATCGAGCTGGACCTTGACCGGCCCGATCAGCTTCGCCAGTTGCGGACGATCGCCGACGTTGACGACCTGCGACACGACATTGGCCTTGATCCGGTGCATGAAGCCCAGACCCTTGTTGCCGATCGCCGTGACCTGCACGCCGATGCCCTTCGCCTGCCAGGCCTTGATGCTCGTCAGCGCCAGGCGCAAGGCATTGGTGTTGAGGCCGCCGCAAAGGCCCTTGTCGGACGTCACGATGATCAGCCCGACGTTGCGGACCTCCGGCCGCTTGATCAGAAACGCATGCCGGTACTCGGGATTGGCGTGCGCCAGATGTCGCGCGATCGCCAGCATGCGCGCGACGTATGGTCGCGACGCGCGCATGCGCTCCTGCGCTTTTTTCATCTTGGAGGCCGCAACCATTTCCATCGCCTTGGTGATCTTGCGCGTGTTCTGCACGCTCTTGATCTTGTTGCGGATTTCTTTCGAGCCGGCCATCGTGCGTCCTAGTAGCTGCCGTTCTTCTTGAAGTCCTCGACCGCCGCGGTGAACGCCTTTTCGGCGTCGCCGTCCATTTCCTTGCTCGACTCGAGCTTGTCCATCAGCGCCGCATACTTGCTTTTCATGAATGCGCGCAAGCTCGACTCGAAGGCGAGCGCCTTCTCGACAGGAACGTCGTCGAAATACCCCTTGGTAACCGCGAACAGGGTCAAAGCCTCTTCAGCGACCGACAGCGGCGAGTATTGCGGCTGCTTCATCAGCTCGGTGACCAGGCGCCCGCGGTCGAGCTGCTTGCGCGTCGCTTCATCCAGGTCGGACGCGAACTGCGCGAATGCCGCCAGCTCGCGGTACTGCGCCAGCGCCAGCCGGACGCCGCCACCCAGCTTCTTGATGACCTTGGTTTGCGCCGCGCCGCCTACACGCGACACCGAGATGCCCGCGTTGATCGCCGGGCGGATACCGGCATTGAACAGGTCTGTCTCCAGGAAGATCTGGCCATCGGTGATCGAGATCACATTGGTCGGCACGAACGCGGTCACGTCTCCGGCTTGCGTCTCGATCACCGGCAGCGCGGTCAGCGAGCCGGTCTTGCCCTTGACCTCGCCCTTGGTGAACTTCTCGACATATTCCTCGTTGACGCGAGCTCCACGCTCCAGCAGGCGCGAGTGCAGGTAGAACACGTCGCCCGGATACGCCTCCCGGCCTGGCGGCCGGCGCAGCAGCAGCGAAATCTGACGATATGCCCAAGCCTGCTTGGTCAGATCGTCGTAGATGATCAGCGCATCCTCGCCGCGATCGCGGAAATACTCGCCCATCGTGCAGCCCGAATACGGCGCGATGTACTGCATGGCCGCCGAATCCGACGCCGACGCGGCGACGACGATCGTGTACGCCAGCGCCCCGTGCTCTTCGAGCTTTTTCACCACGTTCATGATCGACGAGGCTTTCTGGCCGATCGCGACATAGATGCAGATAAGGTCCTTGCCCTTCTGGTTGATGATCGTGTCTATCGCCACCGCTGTCTTGCCGGTCTGGCGGTCGCCGATGATCAACTCGCGCTGGCCGCGGCCGATCGGCACCATCGCGTCGATCGCCTTCAATCCGGTTTGCACAGGCTGCGACACGCTCTTGCGCCACATCACGCCGGGCGCAACCTTCTCGATGACGTCGCTCATCTTGGCATTGACCGGCCCCTTGCCGTCGATCGGCTGCCCGAGCGCATCGACGACGCGGCCGATCAATTCCCGTCCGATCGGCACCTCCAGAATCCTGCCGGTGCACTTGACCGTGTCGCCCTCGGAGATGTGCTCGTAGTCGCCCAGGATCACCGCCCCGACGGAGTCGCGCTCGAGATTCAGAGCCAGCCCGAAGGTGTTGCCGGGGAACTCGAGCATCTCTCCCTGCATCGCGTTGCTCAGTCCGTGGATGCGACTGATGCCGTCGGACAGCGAAATCACCGTGCCCTGCGTGCGGACCTCGGCGCCGGTATCCAGATTCTTGATCTTGCCCTTGATCAGCTCGCTTATTTCCGATGGATTCAACTGCATGTTTTTTCCTCGCGCTCGGCCGCATCCCGCATCGCGGGCGGCGTCGCGTCAGTTTCGAAATTAGATTCGCAGCTCGTTCGCCATTGCCTGCAATTCGCTCTGCACCGAAGCGTCGATCACCGTGTCGCCGACGATGATTTTCGCCCCGCCGATCAGCGCACGATCGACGCTGACGGTCGTCTCGATCTTCTTGCCGAAGCGGCGCTCCAGGCCCTTGCGCAGTGTCGCGAGCTGCGCATCGTCGATCGGGAACGCGCTGATGATCTGCGCCCGCGCAACGCCGTCGGCCTCGTCCTTCAGCGCGTCGAACAGCGTGCGGATTTCGGGCAGCAGGCCGATGCGATCCGCCTCGATCAGCACGCGGATGAAGCTCCGCCCCGCCGGGTCCAGCTTGTCGCCGCAGATCGACAGGAACAGCGCTACTTTCTCTGCCGCTGCCAGTTTCGGATTGTCGAGCGCGGCGCGAACCTGGGCGTCGGAGCCGACCGCAGTCGCTACGCGGAGCATTTCGGCCCAAACCGGCAGTGCGTTGCCTTCCCGCGCCAGCGCGTACGCTGCCTCGGCGTAGGGTCGCGCAACGGTGATCGGTTCGGCCATGCGGTTTCGCCTACAGCTGCTTTTCGATCGCCGCCAGCAGATCGGCGTGCGCGCTGGCGTCGACTTCGCGCTTGAGTATCTGCTCGGCGCCGGCGACCGCCAGTTGCGCCACCTGGCCGCGCAGCGCTTCCCTGGCGCGATAGACTTCCTGCTCGATCTCGGCCTTGGCCGCGGCGAGCAGCCGGTCGCCTTCGGTCTTTGCCAGCGTCTTCGACTGCTCGATCGTCTCCGTCTTCAGCTTCTCGCCCTGCGCGACGATCTCCTGTGCGCGGGTCTTGGCCTCGTTCATCATTTCGGCGATCTTCTTTTCGGCGTTGGCCAGCGCATGCCGGCCCTCCTCGCCCGCGGCGAGTCCGTCGGCGATCTGCGTCTGGCGCGTCTCGATCGTGCGCATCAGCGGAGGCCAGATGAATTTCGCGCAAAACCAGATAAAGACGCCAAAGGCGACAGCTTGCATCAGCAGCGTCAGGTTAATGCTCATGACTGTCCTCTGTTCACCGATTGTGGCGTCGCCTATTTAAGACCGGCGGGAATCAGCGGATTGCCGAATGCGAACAGCATCGCGATACCCAACCCGATGATGAACGAGGCGTCGATCAAACCGAGCAGCAGGAACACCTTGGCCTGCAGCGCCGGGATCATCTCCGGCTGGCGGGCGGCGCCCTCGAGGAAGCGCGAGCACATGATGCCGACGCCGACGCATGCGCCGAGCGCTCCCAGGCCGATCATCAGGCCGATGCCGATACCCGTGTAAGCCTGGATCTGGGCGACCAGTTGCAGCTTGTCCATTTTTGCTTCCCTTTCTGACGTAGATAAGACGGTGAATCGATCGATGCGAAGGCGATCTAGTGATGCTCGTGCGCTATCGCCAGATACGCGACGGTCAGCATCATGAAAATGTACGCCTGCAGACCGACGATCAGGATGTGGAAGATCGACCAGGCGACATTGAGGAAGACCGAGGCGACGAACGTCAGGCCCGCCCAATGGATCGCCATCTCCGCGGCTCCCGCCGCCAGCATGGCGATCAGCAGGAATATGATTTCCCCGGCGTACATGTTTCCGTAGAGCCGCAGCGAGTGCGACAGCGGCTTGGAAATGTATTCGATCAGGTTGAACAGCAGATTGAATAGCACCAGCAGCGGCGAGAGCCAGATCGGCTTGAGCCCGAACGGCGTGGCGAGGAGCTCGTGCACCCAGCCGCCGAGGCCCTTGCTCTTGATGCTGTAGAAGATCATCAGGCCGAACACCGACAGCGAAAGCGCGAACGTCGTGTTGACGTCCGCGGTCGGCACTCCGCGCCACGTGTGCTGACCGAAGACGTGCTCGTAGATCCAGGCCATGATGTCCACGGGCAGGAAGTCCATCGCGTTCATGAACAGCACCCAGAGGCCGACCGTCAGCGCGATCGGCGCGACGATCTTGTAGTCGTGATGGAACATGCTCCTGACCTGGTCGTTGACGAAGCCGACGGCCAGCTCGACGAAGGCCTGCGTTTTCGAGGGCACGCCCGCCGTCGCCTTGCGGGTGACCAGCCAGATGAAACCGAGGACGAGAACGCCGAGGATCAGCGACGTGATCAGCGTGTCGTAGTGGATTGTCCAGAAGCCGCCGGCGGATTCGCCGACCGGCTTGGCGAAGAAGGTCAGGTGGTGCTGGATGTACGACGCTGCGTCGTGCTGCCCGGCAAGCTGTTCGCCGGCGTGTTCGGTTTCTGCGGCCATCGCCATTCCTGCGGTTCCATCAGTCGCGCATAACGATCGCTGTTGTCGACACCAGAACCGTCACGACAAACGCGGCGATCAGAGCCGCGGCAACGACATCCCGGTAGGTCGTCAGCACCAGCCACAGCTGGAGCACGATCAACGTAATCTTGGCTGCTTCAGCGCGAATCATCGTCCGCACCGTATCCCCTGCCGTCGGTCCCTTGCCCAGCCCGACGACGACCGCATACACGACGCCAGCAGTGATATTTACCAGACCACCCAGCAACGCCGACAGCGCCCCGTGCAGCCCCGCCCACCCTCCGGCGACCGCGGCGATCAGCGCCGTCGCGAAAAGCTGCCAGCCCGCGATGCGGCCGACAGGAAAACCCGGTGGGGAGCGTGCCGAATCCGGCGTGGCCACGGAGCGAAGCAAACCTTTGGATTATAGGGTTTTGTACGGCATTGCGTCAACGAATGCCGATGCGGCAGAGGCGCTACGCCGGCGCTTCAGCCGCCCGTCAGTGCGCAGACGATCATCACCTCGTCGTTGCGCGCGAGGCGCGGCGACAGGTCACGCGCCTGCACGCCGTTGACGAAGAATTTGATGTGCCGGCGGATGCTCCCGTGCTCGTCGATGATGCGAAAGCGAATGCCCGGGTAATGGAGTTCCAGGTCGCCGACGACCTCGGCAAGCGTGGCGCCGTCGGCCGTGACCGCCGACGCGTCGTTGGTATAGGAGCGCAGCGGGCCGGGTACGAGTACTTGCATCGTTCGTCGGGCGAATCGCTCGTTGCTCGGTCGACGCTGCTACATCGTCTCGACCGAATAAATTTCAGGCAAGTGCGACGCCAGGCATTTCCACGTGCGACCTTCGTCGCGGCTGCCCCAGACCTCGCCACTGGTGGTGCCGAAATAGACGCCGACTGGCGCTCCGGCATCGGCGGTCATCGCCTGGCGCTTGACCGTAAGCCATGCCTGCAGTTTGGGGAGTCCGATCGCCTGTCGCTGCCAGGTCTTCCCGCCATTGACCGATCGATACACGGCTGGCTTGCCCCCCGGGGAGACGCGCGGCCATACGCTGGTGCCATCCATCGGGAAGACCCAGATCGTATCGGGCTCGCGCGGATGCACGACCATCGGCAAGCCGATCGGGCCGACGCTCTTGGGCATGGCCGCGCCGATATCTTCCCAGCGCTCCGCGGGTCGATCGAGACGGTATATGCCGCAATGATTCTGCTGATAGAGGCGGTCCGGCAGGATCGGGTGCAGACGCACGCAATGCGGATCATGGCCGTACTCGGGATCCGGTTGCGGCAGGAAGTCGGCTTTGACACCGCGATTCAGCGGGCGCCAGTCGGCGCCGCCGTCCGTCGATTCGAATACACCCCCGCTCGACATGGCGATGTACATGTGTCGCGCATCGCGCGGATCGATCAGTATCGAATGAAGTTTGGGTCCATCCGGCGTGCCGTCCTGGTCGCCACCGCACCAGGCCTTGCGCTGTGGATGCTCGTTGAAGCCGGCAACGCCGCGCCAGGTCGCTCCGCCATCCTCCGAGCGGAACAGCCCTTGCGGAGACGTGCCGCCGTACCAGACGCCGGGCTCGCTGGCGTGTCCGGGCGTCAGCCAGAACGTGTGGTCGACGGTGCGCGCGCTGCCTTCGCTGAATGCCGGCGGTTGCTTCGCCTCGTGCCAGCTGCGGCCCCGATCGCTCGATCGGAAAATCGTTGGACCGAGGTGCCCTGTACGCGCCGCCGCGAGCATCGTCTTCGCGTCGCGCGGATCGGCGACGCAGTGGTGCACGATGTGGCCCAGGAACTGTGGCCCGGCCAAACGCCATGTGCGGCGCGTCGTGTCGCCATGCAATTGCCAAAGACCCTTTCGCGTCGCGATCAGTAAGTTCACGCGACGCGCAGGCGACTTGCCAGCCTGCGCCATGACGTTCCTCCATTGGGGTCGCCTTCGGACTGCCGAAGTTACGCTTTCGCGCACGCGCCGACAAGTACTCGGCGTCGTTCGACGCCGCGAGATTTCCGGTACAATTTACGACCTGTCGCTCATCGCGTGCTTACGCTGCACGCGCCCGCGATAGCCGTCGCCACACATCACGCGGAAGGAAAACATCATGACGATCAAAGTCGGCGACCTGCTGCCTGCCGGCACGCTGAGCGAGTACGTCGAGGTCGCGACCGAGGCATGTCCGATCGGACCTAACCAGTTTCAGATCGATGCGCTGACCAAGGGCAAGAAGGTCGTGCTGTTCGGCTTGCCTGGCGCATTCACGCCGACCTGCTCGGCCAAGCATGTGCCCGGCTACG
The DNA here is from genome assembly GCA_036270955.1 of Casimicrobiaceae bacterium. GTDB lineage: Bacteria > Pseudomonadota > Gammaproteobacteria > Burkholderiales > Casimicrobiaceae > PALSA-1003. Next base: position 10,582 of record DATBBM010000132.1, read on the forward strand.
TCGCGCATTTCGGCGAGCTGAAGGCCAAGGGCGTCGACGAGATCATCTGCATGTCGGTCAACGACGCGTTCGTGATGGGCGCGTGGGCGAAGGACCAGAAGACCGACGGCAAGGTCCGGATGATGGGCGATGGCAGCGCCGCGTATACGAAAGCGCTCGGCCTCGAGCTCGATTTGACCGCGCGCGGGATGGGCGTCCGTTGCCAGCGGTTTTCGGCGCTGGTCGACGACGGCGTCGTCAAGTCGCTTAACGTCGAAGCGCCGGGCAAGTTCGAAGTCTCCGATGCTCAGACGATGCTGAATCAGCTCGGCTGACCCGCGCCCCGCTTCCAAACGGCGCCTGCGGGCGCCGTTTTCGTTGACGATGCGCCGATCGAACCCGCGTGGCCGCGGCGTGAGATCAGCGAAGCTTGGCCAGTATGCCGTCGAGTTGGTCGAGGCTCGAATAGGCGACGACGATACGGCCGGCGCCGTCTCGCGTCGCTTCGATGCGCACGCTGGTGCCGAGAGAGTCGGATAGCTCGTTTTCCAGCCGCGCCAGATCGGCGTCGGTACTCTTTCCGCGCGGCCGCCGCTTTTTCTTCGGTGCCGGATGCTGCGCGGCCTGGATCATGCGCTCGGTGTCGCGCACCGACATGCCGAGGGCGACGACTTTCGCCGCAGCGGCGGCCTGCTGCGCCGCCGGCAATCCCAGCAATGCGCGGGCGTGCCCCATGTCGAGCTCGCCTGACAGCAGGTAGTCCTGCACCGGCTTGGCGAGCTGCGTGAGCCGCAAGAGATTCGTCACTGCGCTGCGCGAGCGTCCCACGGCCTCTCCGGCCGCCTCGTGCGTCAGTCCGAATTCGTCTATTAGCCGCTTGATGCCCTGCGCCTCTTCGAGAGGGTTCAGATCCTCGCGCTGGATATTCTCGATCAGCGCCAGCGCGAGCGCCGCCTGGTCGGGCACTTCGCGCACCAGCGCCGGCACCTCGGACAAACCCGCGCGTCGCGCCGCCAGCCAGCGCCGTTCGCCGGCGATGATCTCGAAGCGGTTCGCGTCGACCGGGCGCACGAGTATCGGCTGCATCAAGCCCTGCGCCCTGATCGACGCGGCAAGCTCGTCGAGCGAGGTTTCGTCCATGCGCGAACGCGGCTGATATTTGCCCGGGCGGATGCGGTCGACCGGGATCGTCTGCAGCGATTCGCGGCTCGGCGTCTCCGTCGTACTTGACAACAGCGCATCGAGCCCTCGCCCGAGCCCTTTCAACTTAGCCATTGACGACTCCAGGTTGCGGCGAGGCGGCTTCACCGCGACGTAGCATTTCGCCGGCGAGGGCGAGATACGCCAGCGCGCCCTTGGATGTCCGGTCCAGAGTGAGTGCGGGCACGCCGAAGCTAGGCGCTTCGGCGAGCCGGATATTGCGCGGGATCACCGTGCGGTAGAGCTTGTCGCCGAAATGCTTCTGCAGGTCGGCCGATACGTTGAGGGCCAGCGTATTGCGCGGGTCGAACATCGTGCGCAGCAGTCCTTCGATCTCCAGGCGCGGGTTCAGATGGGCGCGAACCTTCCTTATCGTCTGCACCAGATCGGACAGCCCCTCTAGCGCGTAGTACTCGCACTGCATCGGGATCAGCACGCTGTCCGCCGCGCACAGCCCGTTCAAGGTCAATAGCGACAACGAAGGCGGGCAGTCGAGCAGAATGAAGTCGTATTCGCCGACCACCTCCGAGATCGCCGTGCGCATCTGCGACAGCGCTTCGGCGAGCGCGTCCTTCAGCCGCATTTCGCGCTCGGGAAGATCGACGAGCTCGACTTCGGCGCCGGCGAGTTCGCGGTTTGCCGGCACCAGGTCGAACCCGCCGGTAGGGGAAGGGAGGCGCACGTCGGCGATCTTCTTCTCACCCAGCAGGACTTGGTACACGGTGTAAGTGAGTGCACGCTTATCAACCCCGGCTCCCATCGTTGCGTTGCCTTGGGGATCGAGGTCGACCAAGAGCACCCGGCGCTTCATGGCGACCAGACTGGCGGCGAGATTCACGCTGGTCGTCGTCTTGCCGACGCCGCCTTTCTGATTGGCCACGGCGATGATCTTGGTCACGCCGCGCGCTCCATGATCACCAGATGGCGGTCGCCTTCGACGCCGGGAATTTTCAGCGCCGGGGTGCTCGTCACACCGATCCCGGGCGGCAGGTGGGCGATCTCCTCGTTCGGATAGACCCCTTTCATCGCGACGAGGCGCCCTTCCGGGGTGACGAGATTGCCGCTGGCGCCAGCGAACACCGCGAGGTCTGAGAAGGCGCGCGAGATTGCAATATCGAATGCCGCGACCGCCGGGTATTCCTCTACCCGCGCCGCGACGACCTCGACATTCGGCAAAGGCAGTTCGATCGCGGCCTGGCGAAGGAAGGTGGCCTTCTTGAAGTTGCTGTCCAGCAGTGTGAGCTGCCAATCCGGGCGCACGATCGCCAACGGTATGCCCGGCAGGCCGCCACCGCTGCCTATGTCGATCAGGCGCAGGCCAGCCCGTGAGGGCAAATGCGGCAGCACCGCCAGCGAATCCAGCAGATGATGCGTGATCATCCGTTCCGGCTCGCGGATCGCCGTCAGATTATGGGTTCGATTCCATTTATCGAGGAGAGCCAGATAGGCGAGCAGCGTAGCCTGGGCGTCGGCTCCGACAAGCGCAGCAAGGCCCAGCGCCGCGACGCCGTCGGCCAGCCGCGCGGCCGGCGTCATGCCGAGAGCTTGCGCGCAACCGGCGCATCGAAGCCGCGCTTCAAATGGACGAGCAGCAGTGAAATCGCCGCCGGGGTCATCCCCGGAAGGCGAGCAGCCTGCCCTATTGTCTCCGGTCGATGCTGGTTCAGCCTCTGCTGCACCTCGACCGACAGCCCGCGCACTTTGCGGTAATCGACGTCGGCGGGCAGGCGCAAGCTCTCCTGCCCGGCATGGCGCGAGATCTCTTCGTTCTGCCGCTCGATATAGCCGGCGTATTTGGTCGCGACTTCGACTTGCGCGGCCACTTCCGGGTCGGCCACAGGCGAGCCGGCACCCGGGAGGCTCATCAGGCTGTCGTACCCTACGCCGGGCCGCCCCAGCAGATCGATTAGCGCGTACTCGCGGTCGAGCCCCTGCCCCAGCACCCGGGTCGCACTGGCTTGATCGACGACCCGCGGATTGACCCAGGTCGACTTCAGCCGCTCGACCTCCGCAGCGATGGCGTCGCGCTTGCGACAAAACGCATCCCAGCGACGGTCGTCGACGACGCCGAGACGTCGTCCGGCCTCGGTCAGGCGCAGGTCGGCGTTGTCTTCGCGCAATTGCAGCCGGTATTCGGCCCGGCTGGTGAACATCCGGTACGGCTCGCTGACCCCGCGTGTAATTAGGTCGTCGACCAGCACGCCCAGGTACCCCTGGTCGCGGCGGGCGCACCAGCCTTCGCGGTCACCGGCCAGAAGTGCAGCGTTGATGCCCGCCAGCAGGCCCTGCGCTGCGGCTTCCTCGTATCCGGTGGTGCCGTTGATCTGGCCCGCGAAAAACAACCCGGCGATGGCTTTGGTCTCGAGCGTGGCTTTCAACGCGCGCGGATCGAAATAATCGTATTCGATTGCGTAGCCTGGGCGAAGGATATGCGCATGCTCCAGTCCCTCCATCGAGCGGACCAGGGCCAATTGCACATCGAACGGCAGGCTCGTCGAAATGCCGTTCGGATAGATCTCGTTCGTCGTCAGGCCCTCAGGCTCCAGAAAAACCTGATGGCTGTCGCGCCCGGCAAATCGGGTGACCTTGTCCTCGATCGACGGACAATAACGAGGGCCGATCCCTTCGATGATCCCGGTGAACATCGGCGAGCGGTCGAGCCCGCCACGGATGATCTCGTGGGTGGCGGCATTGGTGTGCGTGACCCAGCAGGGAACCTGCCGCGGATGCATGTCGCGCCTGCCGACGAAGGAAAAAACCGGCGGCGGATCGTCGCCCGGCTGCACGGCGAGGCGCGTGTAATCGATCGTGCGGCCGTCGATGCGCGGAGGCGTGCCGGTCTTCAGCCGCCCGGCCGGAAGCTTGAGCTCGCGCAGGCGCGCGGCGAGCGTTGCAGCGGGCGGATCGCCGGCGCGGCCGGCCGCGTATTGCTCAAGCCCGACGTGGATCCGTCCTGATAGAAAAGTACCCGTCGTCAATACGACGGTCGTCGCCTCGAAGCGGATGCCCAGCTGGGTAACGACTCCGACAACCCGGTCGCCTTCGAGCACCAAGTCATCGACCGCCTGTTGGAACAGCGTCAGATTGGCCTGGTTTTCCAGACGCGCGCGGATTGCCTGCCGGTACAGAACGCGGTCAGCCTGCGCGCGGGTGGCCCGCACCGCCGGGCCCTTGCTTGAGTTAAGAACGCGGAACTGGATCCCCGCCTCGTCGGTGGCCAGCGCCATCACACCGCCGAGCGCGTCGACCTCCTTGACCAAGTGCCCCTTGCCGATCCCGCCGATCGAGGGATTGCAGGACATCTGGCCGAGGGTCTCGATGCTGTGAGTCAGCAGCAACGTGCGGCGCCCCATCCGGGCCGACGCCAAGGCGGCTTCGGTGCCCGCATGGCCGCCGCCGACGACGATGACGTCGAAATGTTGCTGGAACCTCATGTTTTATAAAGGAACTGGTAATGGGCACTGCGGTCCCTAATCATACGTGAAACGGCGGCGCCGCAAAAGAGGCTGCGAGGACGTTTCACGTGAATCCCTGGCTTGCGGGTTTCACGTGGAACCAAGTCGCCCCCTCAGGCGGAAGCGCGCCCGGTCGAGTCGCGAATGACCAGCTTGAGCGGCAGATCGGGCCACGTGAACTCGCGCCCCGACAAGGTCGCGACCAGCCAGTCGGCGGCGGCTTGGCCGCTGGCGCACGCCGGAAGGCGCACCGAGGTCAGCTGGGGATCCAGGCAGCGCGCCAGCGCGCTGTCGCCGCAGCCTATCACCGAGATATGCCCGGGCACGTCGAGGCCCAGTGCCCGGCACTCGCACAGCACAGCAGCTGCAGCGATGTCCGAGGACCCCACGATGGCGGTCGCGGCGTTTTCGATAAGCCGGCGAACCGCAGCCCGGACAGCGTTGGCGTCGTCAAGCGCATCGACGTGATCCTCAAGGATCGTTGCGTTTCCCGGCGCTGCCGCGGGCCGATCGGAGCCCTCGCCCCGTCGCGGACCGATGATGCCGATACGGCGATGTCCCAATTGCTGGAGATAAGTGCACGCCAATGCCCGGGCGCGCCGCTGGATCGTCTCGCCGCGGGCTGAGATATCCGGTCCCGGCCTTTGTCCGGATCCGGCGTACGGCAGGGCGCGGCCCGGCTTCCCGCCATCCCAGTCTGGCGTTGCGTCCGTGCCTATGAACAGCAAGCCGTCGACGCCCCGCGCCGCCAGCGCTTGCGCGCACGCCGCGGCCGGCGATCCCGCGCGCACCGCCTGGACCAATACGCCGGCCTGATGTGCCGACAGGCTCCGCTCCGCCCCCTCCAGCATCTGCAAAACGATGGGGTCGCCGAGATCGCTGAGGACCAGCCCCACCTGACCCGACCTGCGCGTCGATAGCGAGCGCGCCGCCGCATTGGCGACGTAGCCGAGCAGCGCTGCGGCATCTGAAACGCGGGCCCGAACCGCCTCGCTAACCAGCTCAGGGCGCGCCAGTGCGCGAGAGGCGCTCGCCGTCGAAACCTTAGCGGCGCGCGCGACGTCAGTGAGGCTGGGCACGTCGCTACCACGTCGTGTCCGCCGCCGGGTCGGAATGACCTTGGGTTCGTCTCGCGAGGTTGAATCCGGAAGGATAGGCATTGGGTATGCAATCGATTACAGTAATCGGTTGCCGAAAACGATATCTGAAAGCGATTGCGATCTTTTTTAAGGTTAGCCCCTGAACCTCGGTTGCGCAAGCGCGGCGTGCAAAAGAAAAGGGCGCAATCATGCGCCCTTTTTTGGAGATATCGGATCGACGCTTAGCGATGGAACCTCGCGCCAAGTGCGCGCCGCTGCGCGGACAATGCCTGCGGCTGCTTAGCGCCTAGTTTTGCGAACAGCTCGTCGTGTGCATCGAGCTCGCGCGTCCAGCGCGCGCGATCGAAACGCATCACCTGCGCGAATCGCTCGGGACCAAACTCGAGACCGCGCCAATCGAGATCGCCATATTCGGGCTGCAGGCCGAGCTCTGTTTCGACTGCGTGCGCGCGCCCCTGGCAGCGCTCGATGATCCACTTCAAGACGCGCATGTTCTGGCCGAATCCCGGCCATGCGTACTTGCCTTGCTCGTCCGTGCGAAACCAGTTGACGTTGAAGACTCGCGGCGGTCTCGCGACCGCACGTCCCATCGCCAGCCAGTGTGCGAAGTAATCGCCGATGTGGTAGCCGCAGAAGGGGAGCATCGCGAACGGATCGCGACGCACTTCGCCGACCTTGCCGGCCGCGGCCGCAGTCGTCTCCGATCCCATCGTCGCGGCCTTGTATACGCCGTCGTCCCAGCTGGTCGCCTCGACGACCAGCGGCACGGTATCGCTGCGGCGCGCGCCGAAGATGAATGCCGAGATCGGCACGCCGGCAGGGTTGTCCCACTCGGGGTCGAGCGACGGACACTGCGTCGCCGCAACCGTAAAGCGCGCGTTCGGATGCGCGGCCTTGCGCCCGCAGCCGGGGACCCACGACTGGCCTCGCCAATCGGTCAAATGCGCGGGAGGATCCTTGGTCATGCCTTCCCACCAGACGTCGCCGTCGTCGGTCAGCGCGACGTTGGTGAAGATGACGTTCTGCCGCAACGTCTCCATTGCGTTCGGATTCGACTCGTACGAAGTTCCGGGCGCGACACCGAAATACCCGGCCTCGGGATTGATCGCGTGAAAGCTTCCATCGGCGTGGGGCTTGATCCACGCGATGTCGTCGCCGATCGTCGTCACCTTCCATCGATCGAGCCCCTGCGGCGGAATCATCATCGCGAAGTTGGTCTTGCCGCATGCGCTGGGGAATGCCGCAGCCACGTAGCTCTTTTTTCCCTCGGGGGAAGTGACTCCGAGGATGAGCATGTGCTCTGCGAGCCATCCCTCGTCGCGGCCCATCACCGATGCAATGCGCAGCGCAAAGCATTTCTTTCCGAGCAGAGCGTTGCCCCCATAGCCCGAGCCGTAACTCCAGATCTCGCGCGTCTCGGGAAAATGGACGATGTATTTCTGGTCCGGATTGCAGGGCCATCGCACGTCGCGCGCGCCGGGCGCCAGAGGCGCGCCGACCGAATGCACGCACGGCACGAAGCTGCCATCGGTGCCGAGCACTTCCAGCGCCGCGAAACCCATGCGCGTCATGATGCGCATGCTGGCTGCGACATAGGGGCTGTCGGTCAGCTGGACGCCGATGTGCGCGATCGGGCTCCCGAGCGGACCCATCGAAAACGGAACGACGTACATCGTGCGGCCGCGCATCGAACCTTCGAACAGCGCGTCGATCTTGCGGCGCATCTCGGCCGGCGCGACCCAGTTGTTCGTCGGGCCGGCGTCGGCCTCGCGCTCACTGCAGATGAACGTGCGGTCTTCGACCCGGGCGACGTCGGACGGATCCGACCAGGCGACGTAGCTATTCGGGCGCTTGGCGGGATTGAGCCGTTGCAACATCCCGGATTCGACCATCGCGGCGCAAAGCCGGTCGTACTCCTGCTCCGACCCGTCGCACCATACGACGCGGTCCGGGCGGGCGCGAGAAGCGATGTCTGTTACCCAGGCGACGAGTCCCGGATGGCGTGCCTGCGGAGGCGGTCGAAACGATGCGGCGAGCGATGAGGCGGGATCGGGAGCGTTCATGCGGCCTGGGAGTGGGCGCCACGGTCGGAATCGGCGCGCAGGACAAAGGGGAAAGATAACTCTAGCACCTCGCCGCGCTCGACGTAAGCGCGGTCCGCGAGGCGCAAATCGGTCAGGCCACTGGGCCGCCGATGCGGGCCGGACGGCGAAACCGGCTGGGCAACCGCGAAAAGAGCGGCTTGTACCCGGGTTAACGCGTAGTGACGGCCAACGTGTCGATGCTCGCCCAGCAGCGATGCGCTTACTTGCCGATGCAGAACCGGCTGAAGATCACACCGAGCAGATCGTCGGCGCTGACTTCGCCGGTGATCGCCGCAAGCGACTGCTGCGCACCCCGGAGCTCCTCGGCGAACAGCTCCAGCGGCGGCGGCGACGTGTGCAGGTGGCGCGCCGCCGTTTCGAGGTGCGTCCCCGCCGCGCGCATCGCATGCAAGTGCCGCTCGCGTGCGAGAAACGTGCCCTCCATGTCCTCGTGCGCACCGGCTGCCGCGAGCATGGCCTCGCGAAGAAGTTCGACGCCGGCGCCGGTCTTGGCGGAAAGCCATACCTCCTCCGCGCCACCGGATACCGAGCGTTTCGCTTCGATGGCCGCGAGATCGATCTTGTTGCGAACGAAGATCCGCCGCAGCGACTGCGGCAGTCGTCCGACGAGCGCGGCATCGGCGCCCTGATCGGGCTCCCGCGCGTCGGTGACGATCAACGCCAGGTCGGCGCGGGCGATCGTCGCCCAGGTCCGTTCGATGCCGATGCGCTCGATCGGATCGGCGCTCTCGCGCAGACCCGCGGTGTCGATGATGTGCAGCGGAATGCCGCGAATTTCGACGCTGCTGCGGATGGCGTCGCGCGTCGTGCCGGCATGCGGCGTCACGATCGCGACGTCGTCGCCGGCGAGCTGGTTCATCAGGCTCGATTTGCCGACGTTGGGTTGGCCGATCAGCACGACGTCGAGCCCCTCGCGCAACAGGCTGCCCTGGCGAGAGCGTGCGGTAATCGAGTCCAGGCGCTCGCGCAGGCTGGCAAGCTTGCCGGCGGCGTCGGCCCGTTGCATGAACTCGATGTCCTCGTCGGGAAAATCCAGCGTCGCTTCGGTGAACATCCGAAGCTCGGTCAACCGATCGACGAGCGCGCGGACCTCGGCAGAGAACGCCCCGCTCAAGCTGCGCGCGGCGGCGCGTGCAGCGGTCGCCGTCGCCGCGTCGATGAGGTCGGCGACGCCCTCCGCCTGCGCCAAGTCGATCTTGCCGTTGAGGAACGCCCGCTTGGTGAATTCGCCGGGCTCGGCGAGCCGCGCGCCGAGGTCGACGCAGCGGCGCAGTATTTGCGCCAGGACCGCGGGACCGCCGTGCCCGTGCAATTCGAGGACGGTCTCGCCGGTGTACGAGGCCGGCGCCGGGAAGTACAGCGCCAACCCCTGGTCGAGCGTTTCGCCATGCGTGCCGACGAACTTGGCGCTGGTCGCGACGCGAGGCGCCAGCAGGCGCCCGACGACGCCTTCGATGACGCGGCTGAGGTCCTGGCCCGAGAGGCGCACGATGCCGATGCCGCCGCGACCGGCAGGCGTCGCGATCGCGGCGATCAGGTCGGTACCCATCGGCGTCGACATCGTTTGCCCGCGCGCGGGGCTTCGGGTCGAGCTAGCGGCGCTTCGCCGCCGCGGCCGCGGTCTCGCGTCCAATCACGCGGTTCATATGCCACTGCTGGAAGATCTGCAGCGAATTGTTGATCAGCCAGTAGAGCACCAGGCCCGCCGGGAAAAAGATGAACATCACCGAGAACGCGATCGGCATGATCTGCATCACTTTCGCCTGCACGGGATCCTGGATCGGCGTCGGCGAAAGCTTCACCTGCAGGTAGGCCGTGATCGCATAGATGACCGGTAGAACAAAGTACGGGTCCGGCGCCGACAAGTCGTGGATCCAGCCGATCCATGGCGCGTGGCGCAGCTCGACCGCGGACAGAAGCACCCAGTAGAGCGCGATGAATACGGGGATCTGCACCAGGATGGGAAGGCAGCCGCCGAGCGGATTGATCTTCTCGGTCTTGTACATCTCCATCATCTTGATCTGCAGCTGCTGCTTGTCCTTCGAATACTGCTCCTGCAGCGCCTTGAGCTTCGGCGCGATCACTTTCATCTTGGCCATCGAGCGAGCGCTGGCGTGGTTCAGCGGGTAAAAGACGCTCTTGATGATGATCGTCAGCAGTACGATCGCCCAGCCCCAGTTGTGCACGAGCGCGTGCAGCCACTTCAGCAGCACGAACAGCGGGGCCGCGATGACGGTGAAAATGCCGTAATCGACGACCAGGTCGAGGCCTTTGGCCAGCGACTTCAGCGTGTCCTGGATCTGCGGACCGACATACAGCTTCACCTTGACGTCGCCGGTCGCGCCCGGCGCGATCGGCGGGGCTGCGACGATCACTCCTGCAGCGTAGAGACCGTTGTCGAGCTTGCGCGCATAGAATTCGCGCGGCGTCTTCGGCTCCTCGGGAGGGAGCCACGCGGCCACAAAGTAATGCTCGACCATCCCGACCCAGCCGTTGTCGGCGTTCTTGGTGAACGGCGACTTGCGGCTTGGATCGGCGGCCAGCTTGTCGAGCTCGCCGAATTCGACTTTCTTGAATTTGTCGGCCTCGTTGTAAACGACCGGCCCGATGTACGACGAGGGCGCCATCGAGTTCTGCTGGGTTTGCGACTTGGTGTCGCGGGTGAACTGGAAATAGGCGTGTGGTGAGATCGGCGTGGCGCCGGCATTGGTCACCGCATAGTCGACGTCGATCACGTAGCTGCCGCGATGGAAGGTCAGCGTCTGCACGACCTTGTCGCCATTGCCGGCGCTCGCCTGCAGCTTGACGTCCAGCGTATCGGCGCCGGGCGCCAGTTCACGCGGCCCCGGCAGGGCCTGCCACAGCGTTCGGTGATTCGGCAGTCCCTCGCCGAGCAGGCCCGACTGCGCGACGAAGGTGCGGTCCGCATTTTTCTGCAGCAGCAGGTAGGGTCGGGACTTGTCCTCGGTGTCGCGGTGTTCGTTGAGCGCCACCTGCGTGATTACCGCGCCGGCGGTATCGATGTCGGCGCTATAGAGGTCGGTCCGGATCGCGATCGTTTCGCCGGCGGGCGCTGCGGCCGGCGCGGCGTTCGGGTTGGCGGTGACGGCAGCCCCGGGTACCGGAGTGGCCGTGGGCAGCGGCGATTCGGACGAGCGGGGCGCAGTCTGCGCGACCGGCGGTGGCGGCGGCCGGTGCTCGCGCTGCCACGCCTCCCACAGGAAGAGCGCGGAGAACGAAAAGATGACAAAAAGAATCAGGCGTTGGGTGTCCATGACTGCCGAAATCGAATCGTGATGATGCTAGGGAACCGGATCGTATCCGCCGGCATGGTACGGGTGGCAGCGCCCCAGCCGCCGCGCGGCGAGCCAGACGCCGCGTGCCGCGCCATGGCGCTCGATCGCCTCGCGCGCATAGTCCGAGCAGCTGGGATAAAAGCGGCAGTTCGCGCCGAGCAACGGACGCAGCGCGTACTGGTACGCGCGCAACACGCCGAGCAACAGCGTTTTCATTGCGCCCCTGCCGTGGTCAGCGCGTCCAGCAAGCGCGCTGCCTCCGCACCGACCGCCGCAATGCCCGCCGGAGGACAGACGCGTCGAAGCCGCAGCACGATATCGAATCGATCGAGCGCCGGGCGGCGCAGCCGAACCGCTTCGCGCAGGATGCGTTTGAGCCGGTTGCGGTCGACCGCGAGCTTCAGTTGTTGCTTGCCGATCACGTATCCTACCTGGCCGATCGGGCCGCCGGCCGGCACCGCCAGCAATTGCAGATGTTCGGCCTCGATGCGACGGCCTTGGCGAAACAGCCTGGCGAACGATGCCGCCCCGCGCAACCGGTGCCGTTGATTCGAGCCTATTGCGGTTCGCGACGGTCTAGACCGCGAGCCGCGCGCGGCCCTTGGCGCGCCGTGCGCGCAGGACCTTGCGGCCACCGATGCTCTTCATGCGGGCGCGAAAGCCGTGCGTCCGCTTGCGCCGGATGACCGACGGCTGGTAGGTGCGCTTCATGATCTGTTTCCGTTCGAAAAAAGCCTTACATTAGAACGTTTTGCATATCGCCCTGTCAAGGTAATCCGCGTCGATCGCTGTGGATAACTTTGCGGCAAGCGAGTACAATGGTGTTGTCACGGGCTCCGTTCGGCGCCCGCTATTTTTTTGGCCTTGCCCCCGCACGCACGATCCGCCATGTCCACGCCCGTATTCTGGCAGGCCTGCCTGGAATCGTTCCAGCAGGAGCTGACCCAACAGCAATTCAATACCTGGATCCGCCCGCTGCGGCTGGAAATCGCCGGTGACGAGCTGCGGCTGATCGCGCCCAACCGTTTTGTATTGCAGTGGGTCAAGGAGCGGTTTGCCGGGCGGATCGAGGAGCTGGCCGCGGTGGCGGTCGGCCGGCCGCTGCGGCTGGGACTGGTCGTCGCCGACGGCGCCGAGCGCCTGCCCGCGCCGGCGGTCACCGCGATCTCTCCCGATCCTGGGGCGGCAGCGACGCGCCGCGGCGAGCAGGCCAGCGTTAATCCTGCGTTCACTTTCGCCACCTTCGTCGCCGGCAAGGCCAACCAACTCGCGCGCGCGGCAGGCATGCAGGTCGCCGACAATCCGACCTCGTACAACCCGCTGTTCGTTTATGGCGGCGTCGGACTCGGGAAGACGCACCTGATCCAGGCGATCGGCAACCAGATTCTGGCCAACGATCCGGCCGCCAAGATCCGTTACATCCATGCCGAGACCTATGTCTCAGACGTCGTGCGCGCCTATCAGCACAAGGCCTTCGACGATTTCAAACGCTATTACCGGACGCTGGATCTTCTGCTGATCGACGATATCCAGTTCTTCAACGGCAAGAGTCGCACGCAGGAAGAGTTCTTCTACCTGTTCAACACGCTGATCGAAGCGCGCAAGCAGGTCGTGATCACCTGCGACACCTACCCGAAGGAAATCTCCGGTATCGAGGAGCGGCTGATTTCGCGCTTCGGCTGGGGCCTGACGGTCGCGCTCGAGCCGCCGGAACTGGAGATGCGCGTCGCGATCCTGCTGTCCAAGGCGGCGCAAACCGGCATGAAGCTCGACGAGCAGGTCGCGTTCTTCATTGCCAAGCACATCCGCTCGAACGTCCGGGAGCTCGAGGGCGCGCTGAAACGGGTGCTCGCCTACTCGAGCTTCCACCGCCAGGAAATTTCGCTGTCGGTGGCCAAGGACGCGCTTCGCGATCTGCTCGCCGTCCAGAACCGCCAGATCTCGATCGAGAACATCCAGAAGACGGTCGCCGACTACTACAAGATCCGCATTTCCGACATGCATTCGAAGAAGCGCTCGCGCGCGATCGCGCGGCCGCGCCAGGTGGCGATGGCGCTCGCCAAGGAGCTGACGCAGCTGTCGCTGCCCGAGATCGGCAGCAATTTCGGCGGCCGGGATCACACGACGGTGCTGCACGCCTGCCGGCAGATCGCCAAGCTGCGCGAGTCCGTCCCCGAGATGACCCACGACGTCAATTTTCTGCTTCAGGTATTGCGGAATTAGGCACGCAAGCGCGCCTTCCGGACTGTATGAATCGGCATTGAACGGGTTTATAATTTGTTGATTAACCGACCCAGGCTGGCGCGCGCAAATTTGCCCCCAAACCATCCACAAGCCGAACAGAACTTATACCGTGGCAGCGTTGCGCCAAAGCCGCGGAATCGGTTGCCTTTTTCGCTGTTGTACTGGAAGTCGACGCACTCCTATTAGCTGTTATTGGGTTTAAAACAATGCAACTAAAACAGACACCCAGAGACGCGCTGCTCAAACCGCTGCAGGCCGTATCCGGAATCGTGGAACGCCGACATACGCTGCCGATACTTGCCAATGTTCTGCTCGAACAGAAGGATGGTCGGCTGTTCGTCACCGCGACCGATCTCGAAATGCAGATCACCGCGCACAGCGAGCTCTCCGGCAAGCAGGACCAGGCGGTCACCGTCGCGGCGCGAAAGCTTCAGGACCTGCTCCGCGCGCTTCCCGACGATGCCACGGTCAACATCGAGACTTCGGCCAGCAAGATGACCGTGCGCGCCGCACGCTCCCGCTTCAACTTGCAGACGCTGCCCGCGGCAGACTATCCGCGAATCAGTATCGCGCAGGAGCAGCAGCAGGCGATCACGCTGCCGCAGCGCCAGTTCCGCGGCTTGCTCAAGCTGGCGGAATTCGCGATGGCGCAGCAGGACATCCGCTACTACCTGAACGGCATGCTGCTGGTGGTCGACAAGGGCTCGCTGCAGGCGGTCGCGACCGACGGCCATCGCCTGTCGTACGCGAGCATCGCGATTGACGGTGACTACACACGACAGGAAGTGATCCTGCCGCGCAAGACGGTCCTCGAGCTCGGCAAGCTGCTCGAGGACAGCGATGCCGAGGTGAAGATCGATCTGCTCGCCAACCAGGTCCGCTTCCGTTTCGGCAGCATCGAGCTGGTCAGCAAAGTGGTCGATGGCAAGTTTCCCGACTACAACCGCGTGATCCCGGTCGGACACGCCAAGCAGATCGTGCTGACGCGCTCCGAGCTGTTGCAGGCGCTGCAGCGCGCCGCGATCCTGTCGAACGAGAAGTTCCGCGGCGTCAGGCTGGTCCTGGGCAACGGCCAATTGAAAATCATATGCACGAATAGTGAGCAGGAGGAGGCCGAGGAGGAGCTCGAAGCCGGCTACCAGGGCGAACCTCTGGACATCGGCTTCAACATCACTTATCTGCTCGACGTTTTGCACAATCTCGGCACCGACAAGGTCGTGCTGGCATTCGGCGATGCCAATTCCAGCGCGCTGGTGACGATGCCGGAGAGAAGCGATTACAAATATGTCGTGATGCCGATGCGCATCTGACCGCCGCACCAGTCACCATGGCCACCTGCGGCGCCGACATCAGTCGGCGTCGGCGTTTTCGAGGGAGGTCCGAAACGAGAAACCGCGAATGACCCAAGCCAATCCCAAGCCCACAGACAACGGCAGCGACTACGATTCGACCAGCATCCAGGTCCTCAAAGGCCTCGATGCGGTGCGCAAGCGTCCCGGGATGTATATCGGCGACACGTCCGACGGCACCGGGCTCCATCACATGGTGTTCGAGGTGCTCGACAACGCAATCGACGAGGCCCTCGCCGGCTACTGCGACGACATCAAGGTTGTTATCCACGCCGACAATTCGGTCTCGGTCGTCGACAACGGCCGCGGCATTCCTACCGACATCAAGGAAGACGACGAGCTGAAGCGCTCGGCTGCCGAGATCGTGATGACCGAGCTGCATGCCGGCGGCAAGTTCGATCAGAACTCGTACAAGGTCTCCGGCGGTCTGCACGGTGTCGGCGTCTCGGTAGTCAACGCGTTATCGGTGTGGCTCAAGCTGCGCATCTGGCGCGACGGGAAGGCGCATCAGATCGAGTTCCACGACGGCGTGCCCGTCGCGCCGCTCGCCGTTACCGGTCCGACCGAGCGGCGCGGGACCGAAGTGCATTTCATGGCGGCCGCGACGACATTCGATCACATCGAGTTCCACTACGACATCCTGGCCCGCCGGCTGCGCGAACTTTCATTCCTGAATCACGGTGTCAAGATCGAGCTCGTCGATCAGCGCGACGGCAAGAGCGAGAACTTCGCGTTCACCGGCGGCATCAAGGGCTTCGTCGAGTACATGAATCGCAGCAAGACAGTGCTGCACCCGAAGGTGTTCCATGCCGTCGGCGAAAAGGACGGCGTCGTTGTCGAAGTTGCGATGCAATGGAACGACTCGTACGCTGAGTCGGTGCAATGCTTCACCAACAACATTCCGCAACGCGACGGCGGCACGCACCTGACGGGGCTGCGGCAGGCGATGACGCGGACGCTGAACAGCTACATCGAAAAGGAAGAGCTGGCGAAGAAGGCGAAAGTCGAGACCACCGGCGACGACATGCGCGAAGGGCTTACCTGCGTGCTCTCGGTCAAGGTGCCAGAGCCCAAGTTCTCGTCGCAGACGAAGGACAAGCTCGTCTCCTCGGAAGTGCAGCCGCTGGTGCAGGAAATCGTCGGCAGCAAGCTGCACGAGTTCCTGCTCGAAAACCCAAACGACGCCAAGATCATCTGCGGCAAGATCATCGACGCAGCGCGTGCTCGCGAGGCGGCGCGCAAGGCTCGCGAGCTTACGCGCCGCAAGGGCGTGCTCGACGGCATGGGCTTGCCCGGCAAGCTCGCCGATTGCCAGGAGCGCGACCCCGCGCTGTGCGAGCTTTACCTGGTCGAAGGCGATTCGGCCGGCGGCTCGGCGAAGCAGGGCCGCGACCGCAAGTTCCAGGCGATCCTGCCGCTGCGAGGGAAGATTCTCAATGTCGAGCGGGCCCGCTTCGACAAGCTGATCAGCTCGCAGGAAATCGTCACGCTGATCACCGCGCTCGGCACCGGCTTCGGCAAGGACGAATACAACGCCGACAAGCTGCGCTATCACCGCATCATCATAATGACCGATGCCGACGTCGACGGGTCGCACATCCGAACGCTGCTGCTGACGTTCTTCTACAGGCAGATGCTCGACCTGGTCGAGCGCGGTCATATCTACATCGCCCAGCCGCCGCTGTACAAGGCGAAGCAGGGCAAGGAAGAGACTTACCTCAAGGACGATCATGACCTGAAGCAGCACCTGCTGAAGGTCGCGCTGAAGGGTGCCGAGCTGGTGCCCGGCGCCGAGCTCGCGCCGCTTTCGATCGAAGCGCTCGATCACATCGCGCGCCAGTATCTGCTGGCCGAAGCGGTGATCGACAGGGTCGCGCGGCTGGTCGATCCGGCGGCGCTGCACGCGTTGCTCACCGGTCTCGCGATCGACCTGTCGACCGCGGACGCGGCGACGGCGAGCGCGACAGCGCTCGAGCGTGCGATCGGCGACCCCGACATCACCGTGCAGGCGCGCTACGACGCGCCCGCGGAATCGCGCCGCCTGGTCATCGTGCACACGAGGCACGGCACACCGCACGCCACGTCGCTCGATGCGGACTTCCTGGCGAGTGGCGACTATGCGCAGATCAGGGTGGCGGCCGAGGTCTTGCGCGGGCTGATCGGGCCCGGCGCAAGCGTCCGGCGCGGCGAACGCAGCTCCGCCGTCGGCTCGTTCAAGGAAGCCCTCGACTGGCTGTTGAGCGAAGCTCGCGGCGCTGTGTCGATACAGCGATACAAGGGCCTCGGCGAGATGAATCCCGCGCAGTTGTGGGAAACGACGATGGACCCGGCGGTGCGACGGCTGCTCAAGGTTCAGATCGAGGACGGCATCGCATCCGACGAAATCTTCACGACCTTGATGGGCGAGGATGTCGAGCCGCGCCGCGCGTTTATCGAGAATAATGCATTAGGCGTGCGCAATCTCGATGTCTGAGCACCGGCCGGGGCCGGCGCGCGCGACCCTTGGCTGTCTTTGCGTGCTGGCTCTGCTGCTGCTACCCGCCGCTGCGTCGGCGCAGTCCGACGAGGCTTTGCCGGAGGCGGTGACCCAGAGACTGATCGTCAAGTTCCGCTCGCAGCCTGCGGTGGGCGTCGAACCTGAATCGGAACACGATCGGGCTCGCGTCTCGAGGCTGTCCGCCGACCGCCGCATTCCTCTGGCGTACGTGCGGCCGATGGCGGTGGGTGCGCACGTCGTCGAGCTCGATCATCCGGTGCCGCTGTCCGAGGCGCGCGCGATCGCGCAGCGGCTGGCGGGGCATGCCGACGTCGAATACATTCAGCCGGATCGGCGGATGCGCGCCCAGTTCGTGCCGAACGACCAGTATCTTGCTCAGCAAACCTACCTGCGCGACGATGCGGCGGGCATCAGCGCCTTCAGCGCCTGGGATCTGACGACCGGCAGCGCCAACGTCGTCGTAGCAGTCGTCGACACCGGCTACCGGCCCCATCCGGCGCTCGCGGGACGCATTCTTCCCGGATACGACTTCATCTCCAACCCATTGGTTGCCAACGATGGCGACGGCCGCGATGCGGACGCGACCGATCCTGGCGACTGGATCGTAATTTCCGATCTCACCGCATCGCAGAGATTCTACGGCTGCCGTATCGAGGACAGCACCTGGCACGGGACGTCGACCGCCGGCATCATCGCGGCCAATACCAATGACGGCGCCTGGACCGCGGGCATCGACTGGTCGGCGAGGATCTTGCCGGTGCGCGTGCTCGGCAAATGTTACGGCGACGATTCCGACGTCCTCGACGGCATCGCCTGGGCCGCCGGCCTGCCCGTGCCGGGCGTGCCCGCGAATCCGACGCCAGCGCAGGTCATCAATCTCAGCCTCGGTCAGTACGGCGAGTGCGAGCCCGCCTATCAGCAGGTCATCGCGTCCGCTTTTGCGCACGGCGTCACGCGAGCGATCGTCGCGGGTGCGGGCAACGGCCGCATCGACGTGTCGTCCTTCATGCCGGCGAATTGCCCCGGCGTGATTTCGGTCGCCGCGACGAATTCCATTGGTGGCAAAGCTTCGTACACGAATTTCGGTCCAACGATAACGATCAGCGCGCCCGGGGGCGACACCTTTGCGGGGTTCGACGGCATCGAGCTTCTGGGCAACCTCGGCACCGAAGGACCGACTGACGATTCGGTCTACATCGCCAATGGCACCAGCTTTTCGGCGCCGATGGTGTCGGGGACCGTCGCGCTCATGCTGGCGGTCGCGCCAGGCCTCAGCGCACCCCAGATAGCCGCATTGCTCGAGTCGAGCGCCAAGCCGTTTCCTCCGGGGTCGACGTGTTCGACGGCGAACTGTGGCGCCGGGATCGTCGATGCGCACGCCGCGGTGTTGGCGGCGCAAGCGGGCCCGCCCTCAGCGCTCAACTACGGCGGGCTATGGTGGAATTCGCCCGGCGGCTCGGAATCCGGCTGGGGGATCAATTTCGCGCACGAAGGCGATCAGATCTTCGCCTCGTGGTTCACCTACGACCTGACCGGTAAGGCATGGTGGCTGGTGATGAGCGCGAATTTGACTGCGCCGCGCGTGTACTCCGGATCGCTCTTTCAAGGCACCGGGCCACCGTTCGACAGCGTGCCGTTCCCGCCGCTGGGCGCGCCCGGCGGGGCGAGCGGCTCGTCGGCCGGCACCGGGACCTTGCGCTTCAACGATGCGAACAACGGCATCTTTACTTACACCGTCAACGGCATCACACAGACCAAGTCGATCACGCGCGAAACCTTCGGCTCCCTTCCCGCCTGTGCGTTCGGCGCGCAGGCCAACCTGGCACAGACCAGCAATTACCAGGATCTCTGGTGGGCGGCTCCTGCGGGATCCGAGGCGGGTTGGGGAATCAACCTCGTGCACGAAAGCGATACGATTTTTGCTACCTGGTATACGTTCGATCACGATCGGACACCGATGTGGCTGGTGTCGACGCTGACCAAGGCCGCAGCGGGCTCGTACAGCGGCGACCTGATCCGGCTCACCAGCGGACCGCCGTTCAATCAGATGCCGTTCCCGCCGATCGGAAGTCCGGGAGGTGCCAGTGGCACGGTCGTCGGTAATGCGACACTGAATTTTTCCGATGGCAACACCGGAACGTTCAGCTATACGATCGGCGCCGTCGCGCAGAGCAAAAGCATCACGCGGGAAGTCTTGAGCTCGCCCGGCACCGTCTGTCACTGAAAGCAGTGCTTCGCCGCAGCCGGGGCCGAGCCGCCGACAGTAGTTACGCGCCGTCGCGAATCATCGGCGCTTTCGTGGCGAATTGCTCGTCCTGCGGTTGCGCCGGGATCGTGCCGTGCTCCTTGGCGTGCCGGACCACACGCGCCATCAGCGCCAACCCCATCGGCGCCAGCGCGCGCTCCCAAAGGTCGCGCGCGGTCTCGCCTTTTTTGACGAAGCACCAGTCCTGCGCGGCAATCGCGCCCGCGTCCATCCGATCGGCCAGATGATAGATCGACCCTCCGGCGATACTGTCTGCTTCGCGTATCGTCCATTCGACGGCGGCGATGCCGCGATGGCGCGGCAGCAGCGACGGATGGAACCCGATCCCACCCAGGCGCGAGCGGGAGAGCGCCTCGTTGCTGACGCGCGCGTGGCTGTGCGCGGCGACGATCAGATCCGTCCCTTCCGCGATCGCCTCCGCTGGAACGAGCTTCGGATCGTCGAGGACCTTGACCTCGAGCCCGGCGCTCGCGGCCGCCAGCGCGAGCCTGTCGTCCGCGGCCGGGACGACGACGCGCGCGATATCGACGCCTTCCTCGAGCAGGCGGGCGAGCGTGGCCGCGCCGAAGTAGCGGGAGCCGACCAGGGTGATGCGAAATTGCGCCAAGCGTTCAGCTCGCGCGCTTGCGCGTCGCGGCCCTCGGCGATGCTTTGGCTGGCCGCGGCGGCTTGGGAGGGGCCTTGGCGCTCGTCGCTCGCTTGGTGCTGGGTGCCGGGGGCCGCGAGGCTTTGGTGATCTTGGCGCGTCGTACGCTGCCGCCCTTGCCCGATTTCTCGGCCAGCAGGGCGACGGCCTCGTCGAGCGTCACCGCGTCGACCCGGTCGCGGTCGGGCAGCGTCGCGTTCACAGCTCCGTGCTTGACGTAGGGGCCGTAGCGGCCCGCGTGCAGCTCCACCGGCTGCTTGTCTTTCGGGTGCTTGCCGAGGACCCGTAGCGCCGCAGCGCCGCGGCCACCGCGCAGCGGCTTGCCCGCGCCGTCCTTCCGTGCCTGGAATTCGAATCCGATCTTGCCGTCTGGTTGCCTCACCAGATACGCGGCGAACGGCCGCCGCGTTCGCGAAGACACGAACTGCAGGAGATCGGTCTTGCCGGTCGCGAGCAGTTTTTTCATCTGCTCGCTCTCGATCGGCCGCTGCAGGATGACGCGGCCCGATCGAAAATCGCAGGTCTTTCCCGCGCCGACGGCTTTTTCGCACACGTACGCCGCGGGCAGCGCGAACACGCGCGAGCCGCACTTCGGGCAAGCGCCCAGCGATTCCTGTGCGCTGAAATCCGGCGCTTCGCCTTCGGCGCCGTCGCCGCTTCCGTCGCCGAAATCGAACTGTACTTCGTTGGCATCGTTGAGTCTCAAGCTCGCCGAGAACGGCCGGCCCAGCTTGCTCCGGAAGCCATCGAGCGGACCGACGTTGCGCTGGGTCAACAGGCTTTCCGCTTCGGGAATCTCGAGCTGCCTGCCCGCGACGATCTTCCACATGCCGAAGTCGCACGACTGGCACTGGAATTTCTTGTAGTTTTCGTGGACCTCGCCGCCGCACTTCGGACAACGCGCTGCCAGCGTCGCGAAGTCGCCGGGTATCGTGTCGCTTTCGAAGTTTTTCGCCTGAGCGACGATGTGCTTGGTTATCTTGACGATCTCGCGCATGAACTGCTCGCGCTTGAGCTTGCCATGCTCCATCTGCGCCAGCTTGAACTCCCACTCCGCGGTCAGCTCGGGCGAAAAAAGCTCCGGTACGCCCAGGCCGTGCAGCAGGGTCATCAGCGAAAAAGCCTTCGCCGTCGGCTGCAGCTCGCGGCCCTCGCGCAGCACGTACTTTTCCTGGATCAGGCCCTCGATGATCTGAGCGCGGGTTGCCGGGGTGCCGAGGCCCTTCTCGCGCATCGCCTCGCGCAACTCGTCGTCTTCGATCAACTTGCCCGCGCCTTCCATCGCCGACAGAAGCGTCGCCTCGGAGAAGCGCGGCGGCGGCCGGGTTTGGCTCCCGACGACCTTGATTTCCTCGGTCGCCACTTTTTCATCCTGGCGGACCGGCGCGAGCGTCGCTTCGTCGTCGCCTTGCGCTTCCTTGCCGTAAACGGCGAGCCAGCCCGGCGAGACCAGCACCTTGCCCTCGGTCTTGAACGGCTCGGCGGCGACGCGGGTAATCCGCGTCGTCAGCAGATACTCGGCGGGAGGATAGAACACCGCAAGGAATCGCTTCACGACCAGATCGTAGAGCTTGGTTTCGAGCTCGGAAAGGCTCTTCGGCCGCTGCAAGGTCGGGATGATCGCGAAGTGATCCGAGATCTTGCTGTCGTCGAAGATCCGCTTGTTGGGCTTTACCCATTTTGATTTGAGGATTTGTCCGGCGAACACCGCATACGCGTTGGACTCGCGCAGCGCTTCCATCGTCGCCTTGACGGTGGGCAGATAATCCTCCGGCAGCGCGCGCGAATCGGTCCGTGGATAAGTCAGTGCCTTGTGCTTCTCGTAGAGCGCCTGCGCGAGCGACAGCGTCGTGCGTGCCGACAGGCCGAATCGGCCGTTGGCCTCGCGCTGCAGGCTGGTCAGATCGTAGAGCAGAGGCGCAGCCTGCGTCGACGGCTTGGTTTCCTCGGTGACCGTACCGGGCTTGCCGTCGCACCGGGCGGCAATGGCGCGCGCTTTGGCCTCGTCCCACAGGCGCTCGGCACGGCGGTCGGGATCGTCGTCAGTCTTCTTGAATTTTTCGTCGAACCAGCGGCCTCCGTACTGCCCGCCGGCGGCGCGGAATGTGCCGAGCACCTCCCAGTAGTCGCGCGGCACGAACGCGCGGATTTTTTCCTCGCGCTCGACCAGGATCGCCAGAGTCGGCGTCTGCACCCTGCCGACCGTCGTCAGCTGAAAGCCGCCCGATCGGGAGTTGAATGCGGTCATCGCGCGCGTGCCATTGATGCCGACCAGCCAGTCCGATTCCGACCGGCATACGGCCGCATCGGCGAGCGGCCGCATCGCTTCGTCGCTGCGCAGCTGCCCGAACGCGTCGCGGATCGCACCCTGGGTCATCGATTGCAGCCACAGCCGCCGGATGGGCTTGGTGTTCCGGGCGTAGCGGGCGATATTGCGAAAGATCAGCTCACCCTCGCGCCCCGCGTCGCAGGCATTGACCAGCTCGTGCACGTCCTTGCGCTTGAGGAGCTTGAGCAGCAGGCGCAGCCGGGCTTCCGACTTTTCGATCGGCTTCAGCGCAAATTGCGACGGGATCGCCGGCAGATGGGCGAATGTCCACTTGCCTCGCTTGACCTCCTCGTCCTCGGGCATGCCGATCTCGAGCAGATGGCCGATCGCCGACGACAGCAGATAGCGATCGCTCTCGAAGTAGTCGTCGTGGCGCGTAAAACCTCCCAGAGCGCGCGCCACGTCGGCGGCGACGGAAGGCTTTTCGGCAATGATCAGGCTCTTCGCCATCAGGGGCTCAGGGTCATCGGGCTAAAAAAAGAGGGCAGATGATAGCAAAGCCGCTTTGCAACAAAGCATTCAGTGGCGTTGGGCGGCTGCGAAACCGGCGGGGGACGCCTATGTATCACATAACGCGCTGGAACGCTCCTCCGGGCAACGGCGCGACTTGACCCGCGAGCTCGAGCTCGACCAGGACAACCGCGATGGCGCTGGCGTCGAGCCCGGTGCGTTCCGCGAGCAGGTCGACGTCGGCCGGATCGTGGCCAAGCGCCGCGAGGATTCTCGCTGCATCGCCGTCGGCGGCCGCCGCGCCGGGCGTCAACGCCCGGGCCGAGGGTTTCGATGAAACCATGCCCAGCTCTTCCAGCACGTCCTGCGCAGTCTCGACGAGCTTGGCGCCGTCCTTGATCAGGCGATGACATCCTTTCGAAAACGGCGAATGAATCGAGCCGGGAATCGCAAATACTTCGCGCCCTTGCTCCGCGGCAAAGCGCGCCGTGATCAACGAGCCGCTGTTCGGCGTCGCCTCGACGACCAGCACGCCCCGGACGAGGCCGCTGATCACGCGATTGCGGCGGGGGAAATTTCCCGGCAGCGGCGGCGTGCCCAGTGTGAATTGCGACAGCAGGCCCCCTTCCTCGGCCAGACGATGCGCCAGCGCCTTGTTGGCTGCCGGATAGATGCGGTCGATTCCCGTCCCGACAACCGCCACGCTGTTGCCCTCGCCGGCGAGCCCGCCGCGGTGGGCGGCTGCGTCGATTCCCTGGGCCAACCCGCTGACGATGGTGAGGCCTGCGGCGGAAAGTGCGGCGGCGAACGCCTCGGCATTCTGGCGCCCCTGCGGCGTCGCATTGCGGCTGCCGACGATCGCCAGCGCGGGCCGGTTCAACAGCTCGAGCTTGCCCGCGAAATGGAGGACCGGCGGCGGGTCGCCGATGGTAAGCAAGGCGCTCGGGTAAGCCGGGTCGTCCCACGCCAGAAGCGCATGACCCGGCTCCGCCAGCCAGGCGAGCGAGCGGCTGAGCGCGTCCCGGTCGGCGCCCTGCGCGATGGCCGAGGCGAGATCGGCGCCGACCGACGGCTTGAGGCTGGCCCGCGAGGCCGCCATCACTTCGACGGGGCCGCCGAATGCCTTGAGCAGTGCGACAAGTGCGCGGGAGGAGAGCCCCGGGATCAGCTGCAGGGACGCCCAGGCCTCGACGCGCGCGTCGATATCCATCGGCCGGACCGGTGGTGGAGCGGCGGCCGGGACGCTACGGCTTGCGGGCGAGGTCGCCGGTCACGACCGGCTCGGATGCGTTGAGGACGATGCCGTAGGAGGCCTTGTCGAACACGCGGAAGATGAACAACAGCCCGGAGCGTTCCGGCGGGATCGGCAAATAGCGCGTCGGCTGCAGCATGTCGCGCGTCGGGTCGCTGATGAAGCGGGACATGACGCTCGGCTCGCTCGAGGGCCGCGGGTCGACGATCACCGCAGTCGGATGGTAGATGGCGAGCACCGTGCCCACGTCGAGCCCGTCGCGCAGGCCGCGATCGACGGTGACCAACGAGCCGCGGCCGACCTCGTGCGAGTCGCCGTCCAGCGCGATGATGCGGCCGTCGAT
Source organism: Casimicrobiaceae bacterium (assembly GCA_036270955.1). GTDB lineage: Bacteria > Pseudomonadota > Gammaproteobacteria > Burkholderiales > Casimicrobiaceae > PALSA-1003. The sequence continues at coordinate 35,093 of DATBBM010000132.1, forward strand.
GGCCTTGTCCGGAGCGTGCGGGACATAGTTGACCAGTTCTTCGCGGGGCGCCGGCAGCAGCATGTCACCCATCAGGATTTCCTCGCGCGCCGAGGTGATCTCCATGCGCGCGACTTCGCCGAAGCGGTCGACGCGCGCGGTGCCCAGAAAGCGCAGCTCGTAGCCCAGCGTTTCGTTGCTGTCGTACGAGTGCAGCACCTTGCCGGGGCGATAGATAAACCACTGCGTCCCTGCCTTTTCCTCGACGTCTACCGCATAGACATAGTCGCCGTCGCCGCGGACGACGCGTTCGTCGTGCGCCGCGATGATCCGGGCGGCGCCCGGGAAACCGTCGCGGCTCGTCGTGATCAGCGGCTTGCTGAGGAACGGAGCGAGGTCTCCGGCCGGTATCGTCGGAATCGCCTCGCCTTCGAGGTTTTCGGCCCGGATCGATGGTGACAGGCGGGCGTTCGGGCGCGGTCCGGCCGGGCGATCGAGCGAGAGCCGCCAGTTGCCGTCGACCCGGTCAAGCACGACGACGTCGCCGGGGTAGATCCAATGCGGATTTTTGATCTGGTCGCGGTTCATCCGCCAGATCTCCGGCCAGCGCCAGGGCTGCTTCAGGAACTTCCCGGAGATGCCCCACAGAGTGTCGCCTTTTTGCACGATGTACCGGTCCGGCCGGTTGTCCTGCAGCTGAAGATCGTCGGCGCGGACGGCCGGCGACGCGAGTATCAGCGCGAGGAGGACCGCCGAAAACGGCAGGGTCGCTATGGTAGAATTCAGCCGCGAGTTTAGGCTCATGGGGCCTCTCCGGTACGGGTGTTAAGCGGGACTTGCAAACGTCCTAAACCGACGCAAAATAAGGGTTTAGGTCGGATTCTGCATCTCGAGTATTCATTTTGCAAGTAATTATGGTTCTGGACATCCTGGAGTACCCCGATCCCCGGCTGCGGAAGCACGCCGCCCCGGTCGCCGCGGTGACCCCCGAAATCCGCAAACTGGTCGCCGACATGGCCGAAACCATGTATGCCGCCCCGGGCGTGGGCCTGGCGGCGACCCAGGTCGACGTGCACAAGCGGATCGTCGTCATCGACGTCAGCGAAGCGCGCAACGACCTCAGGGTTTTCATCAACCCGACCATCTTCGCTTCCGAAGGCGAAGCCGAGTGCGAGGAGGGCTGCCTGTCGGTGCCCGGCTATTACGACAACGTCAGGCGTGCTGCGCGAATCACCGTGCGTGCCCAGGACGAGCGCGGCGATCCGTTCGAGCTTTCCACCGAGGGAATGCTCGCCGTATGTATTCAGCATGAAATGGATCATCTGGTCGGCAAGGTCTTCGTCGACTACCTGTCGCCGCTCAAGCGCGCGCGGCTTGCGGCCAAGTTGAAAAAGAAGCAGCGGCTCGCAGGCTAGGGCTCGCACGGGCCATAATCCGGCGTGCCCGATGAGCTGCGCGTAGCTTTCGCCGGAACCCCTCCGTTCGCCGCGTCGGCGCTGGCGGCGATTCTCGACGCCGGCCACGAAGTCGTGCTAGTGCTCACTCAGCCCGATCGGCCTCAGGGGCGCGGCCTCAAGCTCGCGCCCTCCGCCGTCAAGGCGCTCGCCCTCGAGCGCGGCTTGACGGTGCTTCAACCGCCAACGCTCAAGGGCCTGGCGCCGCCGGCCGACGCTCGGGTCGACGTACTGATCGTCGCGGCATACGGGCTGATCCTCCCGCAGGCGATGCTCGATTGGCCGCGCCACGGCGCGATCAACATCCATGCCTCGCTGTTGCCCCGCTGGCGCGGCGCCGCGCCGATCCAGCGCGCACTGTTGGCGGGGGACGAGGAGACCGGCATCAGCATCATGCAGATGGATGCCGGCCTGGACACCGGTCCGGTCATCGCCCGCACGGTCGTGCCGATCGCGCCGCGCGACACCGCGGGCACGCTGACGGACAGACTGGCTACGCTCGGTGCCGAAGCGATCGTAAGGACGCTCGCCCAGCTGGCGAAAGCCGGCGCTCTCGCGTCCCAGCCCCAGGACACGCTGGCCGCGACCTATGCGGGCAAGATTGGGCGGGCCGAAGCCGCGATACGCTGGAATGACGACGCGGTGACGATCGACCGCGTCGTACGCGCCCTTGACCCGGCCCCGGGCGCCTTTGCGACGCTGCAGGGGGAGACGATCAAGATCTGGGCGGCCGAGCCGACGGAAGGAACCGGCGCGGCCGGCGAGATCGTCCGCGCCGACGGCAGCGGCCTGCTGGTCGCTTGCGGCCGTGGCGCGCTTCGGGTGCGCGAACTGCAGCGGGCGGGCGGTCGCCGGCTCTCCGCTGCTTCGTTTCTCGACGGACATCCGCTTCCACGCGGGGCGAC